>CAZZYU010000121.1:0-8022 GCA_964658375.1 uncultured Acetobacteraceae bacterium
CGTCTTCGCCCCGCCCCCGATCGTCTTCGTCAAGCCCAGCCCGCCTGCATCCCCGCCAGCCCGCGTGCGCCCCTTCGTCCACGCCAAGCTGCCCAAATCCCGTGTCACGATGAAGACCCCGTCAGCGCTGCTCGCGGCCGCTGACGCCGTCCGGATCGCGTCGATCGGCAGCGAGAGCGTGCCGCGACGGGTCGGGTCGTCGAAGATCATCGGCTCGGCACCGATGCCGCCGCGGACGCCGCGGAACGATGTCCCAGCCCCGGTGCTGGTCGGCGCTCCGCGTCCGTCGACCGCGACGGCGGACATCGTCATGACGCGCAATCACGTACCGGCCTCCGCGGTCGCCTCGATGGTCGCGGCGCCCGCGCCGACGGTGCAGATCCCCCGTCAGTGGTCACCGGCGGTCCGGCCGGCCGCCGCCAGGACGGCTCCCGACCCGTTCATCGCCCCGCCCAAGCCCGAGATCACCCCGGAACTGCCGGCCGCGTCTCCCGCGCCCCGCGCCGCATCTCCGGCACCCAGCCCCACTCCAGAGCCGTTCGTCGGGCGCGAGCTGCGGCTCGGCGTAACGGAACCTGATGCGGCCGCGCCCCGGCTCGAGCTGGTCCTGCGGCGCGCACAGTCGCGCCTGGGCATGGCCGCCGGCCTGCTGGCCGGCGTCTGGTTCGTCGTGCGCTGACGCTCCGCGCGCGTTCGCGCCGTCCCGGGGCCTAGATTCGATCCGGTGATCGCCCGCGTGCAGCCGCTGACTCGCACGCGTGCGGTCCGCGGTGCATTTGACTACCGCCTGTCGGCCGATCAGGAGCAGGCGCGCGTCGGCGTCGGGGCGCTGCTGCGGATCCCGTTCGGGGGACGGCGCGAGCTGGGAGTGGTCGTCGAGCTCGCGCAGCGCTCCGAGCTGCCCGCGGATCGGCTCGCGGTCCCTGAGGCGGTGATCGGCGCGGGGCTGACCCCGGAGCTGGTGGCGCTGGCGCGCTGGATGGCCCGCGAGTACTGCTCCACGACCGCACGAGCCCTGTCGCTGATGCTCGCCCCCGGCGCCGCGGAGGGGATGCGGGCCAAGCGGGTGCTCGTCGCGCAGCTGACGGCGGCCGGCGCGGCGGCGCGGTCAGACGGCACCCGCCTCACCGACCGCCAGCAACGGCTGATGGCCAGCCTCGCGCAGACCGGGCCGGTCCCGGCGGCCTCGCTGGGCACCGAGACGCTGCGCCGGCTCGAGGGCCGCGGGCTCGTCGAACTGGAGCGTCGGATCACGCCGCGACGCCCGGATCGCCACGCCGTCGGCGCTGTGGCCGCCGCCGCGCCGGCGCTCACCGACGCCCAGCGCGCGGCGCTCGACACGCTCCTGGCGGCACTGCACGACCCCGCGCCCTGTGATTTCCCGCCGCAGGAGGCCGAGCCCCGCGAGTTCCTGCTGCACGGCGTCACCGGCTCGGGCAAGACGGAGGTCTACCTGGGCGCCGTGGCAGCGGCGCTGGCCGCCGGGCGCACCGCGATCGTGCTCGTGCCCGAGATCGCGCTCACCCCGCAGGTCCTGGGGCGCTTCGAGGCCCGGTTCGGCGACATCGTGGCCGTCCTGCACTCGGCGCTGAGCGTCGGCGAGCGCCACGACGAGTGGATGCGGCTGCGCACCGGCGAGGCGCGCGTGTGCGTGGGACCGCGCTCGGCGGTGTTCGCGCCGCTGCGCGACGTGGGCATCATCGTCGTCGACGAGGAGCACGAGAGCTCCTACAAGCACGAGGGCGATCCCCGCTACGACGCACGCAACGTCGCCCGCCGGCGCGCCGCCGCCGAGGGTGCGGTGCTCGTCTTCGGCTCCGCGACCCCGCGCCCGGAGACGGTGACGACGATGGCGCGCCTGTCGCTGCCCCAGCGCGTCGATCATCGCCCGATGCCCCCCGTGGAGGTGCTCGACATGCGGGGATCCCATCAGCCGCTGCACCCCGAGACGGCGATGGCGCTGGCCGACCTGCGCCGCGCCGGCGGCAAGGCGATCCTCCTGCTCAACCGCCGCGGCTGGTCAAACTTCCTGTCCTGCCGGGCCTGCGGGCGGGTGTGGCTGTGCCCCCACTGCGACGTCGCGCTGGTGCTGCATCGCCACGCGGCATCGGTCTCCTGCCACCACTGCGGCCACCACGAGACCGTGCCTGACCGCTGTCCGGACTGCGCCTCGGTGTCGGTCGCGCGCCACGGCGCCGGGACCGAGCGCATCGAGCACGAGCTGCGCGAGGCGCTGGGCTCAGAGGACTTTCCGGTCTTCCGGCTGGACGCCGACGCGCCCACGCTGGAGGCCCGCGCGCGGATCCTGCAGGCGTTCGAGGCCGCCGCGGCGGGCGTGCTCGTCGGCACGCAGATGGTGGCCAAGGGCCATGACTTCCCCGACGTCTCACTCGGCGTCGTGCTCGACGCCGATCAGACGCTGCGCTTCCCCGACTTCCGCGCCGAGGAGCGCACGTTCGCGCTCGTCACCCAGCTGGCGGGCCGGACCGGACGGGGAGCGGGCGGCGAGCGGCTGTGCCGCGTGCTCGTGCAGACGCTCGCGCCCGATGCCCGGCCGCTGCGCTACGCCGTCGATCACGACGCCGACGGCTTCCTCGCCGACGAGCTGACCCGCCGCCGGGCGTTGTCCTATCCGCCCTACGCGTCGCTGATCCGGGTCGTCTGCGCGGCGCCCGAGGAGGCCCCGGCCCGTGAGGCCGCCACCGCGATCGCCGGTGAGCTGGCGGCGGTCGACGCGCAGGTGCTGGGACCGGCGCCGCTGTTTCGCCTGCGCAACCGCTTTCGCAGCCAGCTCGTGGTCAAGGCGACCGCCCGCCAGCCGGCGATCGACGCCGTCGGAGCCGCCGTCGACGCCGTGGGACCGGCCGCCGCCCGGGCCGGAGCGAGCGTCAGCGTCGACGTCGACCCGCAGTGAGCGCCGGGCGCCGATAACTAAACTTCTCAGGCGATGACCGAGCACGCGACAGACGCCGATCTCCAGGCCGAGCTGGAGGACGCCGAGCTCGAGGTGCAGGCCGAGGAGCCCGAGGAGGAGCTTGATCCCGAGGCGGCGCGGCGGCGCGCCCACGCACTTGCCCACGTGCGCAAGTTCGGGGATCCGGTGCTGCGCACCCGCGCCCGCAGCGTCGATCGCTTCGACGACGAGCTGGTCGCCGAGGTGGCGCGGATGGGCGAGCTGATGATCGACGCGATCGGCGTCGGCCTGGCCGCCACCCAGCTCGGGGTGATGCATCGCGTGCTCGTCTACCGCGTCCACCAGCGATCGCCGATCGCCGCGCTGGTCAACCCGGAGCTGGAATGGGCCGGGGACGAGCTCGAGTCGCTGGAGGAGGGGTGCCTGAGCCTGCCGGGCGTCCACACCGACGTCGATCGGGCGGTGCACGTGCGGGTCCGGGCCCGCAACGAGTTCGGCGAACCGATCGTCGTGGAGGCCTCGGGGCTGGAGGCCCGCGTCATCCAGCATGAGCTCGACCATCTCGACGGGGTGCTCGTGCTCGACCGGATCTCGCGCTCGCAGCGCAAGGAGGCCATGAAGGCCCTGCGCGCCGCGATGAGCGACGACTGACGCGCCCTCCCCGGGCCTGATCGCGCTGTGCGCACCGTCTTTCTCGGCACCTCGTCGTTCGCCGCGGCCGTCCTGCGCGCGCTCGCCGACAGCCCCCATCGCCCGGCGCTCGTCGTCACCCGGCCCGACCGAGCCCGCGGCCGGGGCCGCCGGCTGTCGGCGCCGCCGGTCGCACAGGCCGCGCATGAGCTCGGGATCGAGACCGACCAGCCGACCACGGTCAACGACGAGGCCGCCCGGGCCCGGATCGACGCCGCCCGGCCCGACGCGGTCTGCGTCTGCGCGTTCGGCGCGCTGATCAAGGAGCCGCTGCTGTCTGACCACCTGGTGCTCAACGTCCATCCGTCGCTGCTGCCGCGCTGGCGCGGCGCGGCGCCGATCGAGCGGGCGATCATGGCCGGCGACGCGCGCACCGGGGTGTCGATCATGCGGCTGACCGCCGGCCTGGACACCGGCCCGGTCGCGCTCGTGGGCGAGGAGCCGATCGCGCCCGACGACACCTTCGGGACGCTCTCAGAACGGCTGCAGGCGCTGAGCGCGACGCTGCTCATCCGCGCCCTGGACGCCGGTCCGGGGGGCCTTCGGTTCGTCGAGCAGGCGCAGGCGGGGGTCACCTACGCCGAGAAGATCACCGCCGAGGACCGGATCCTCGACCCGACCCAGGATGCCGTCGCGCTGGCGCGCCAGGCGCGGGCGCTCACCCCTCACATCGGCGCCGCGGTGATGCTCGACGACGGAGAGCGTCTGGGCGTCGTGCAGGCGCACGCGCGCCCGGCCGAGCCCGGAGACCCGCCGCCCGGCACGCTCGCGCTCGACGGCGAGCGGCCACGGCTGGGCTGCGCCCAGGCCTCGACGCTCGTGCTCGACGTCGTCCAGCCCGCCGGGCGCCGCGCGATGGACGCCGCGGCGTTCCTGCGCGGCCGGCGCTAGATGGTCTCCCCGGCCCGCCGCTGCGCCTACACGGTGCTGCGCCGCGTCTTTGAGCACGGCGCCTACGCCGACCGGGCGCTGGCCGCCGAAGCCGCCGGCCTGGACCCGCGCGAGCGCGCGTTCGCGATGGCGCTCACCTACGCGACCGTCCAGCGAAAGGCGACGCTCGACCACGTGCTCGCCCAGCTGTCTGACCGCCCGCCGGCGACGCTCGCGCCCGGGCTGCTGGCCGCGCTGCGCCTCGGCCTCGCCCAGCTGCTGCTGCTCGACGGGGTGGCCGCCCACGCCGCCGTGCACGAGTCCGTCGAGCTGGCCAAGCTCGACTCCCGGGGGGCCGCGGGACTGGCCAACGCGGTGCTGCGCCGCGCGACCCGGGAGGGCCGGCAGATCCTCGCCGGGCTTGACGACGGCACCCCCGAGCACGCGGCGATCCTGCACTCGGTGCCCGAGTGGCTGGCCCGGATGTGGTTTGCCGAGCTCGGCCCCGAGGAGGCCCGCGCGCTGCTGCACACCGTCAACCAGCCCGCCGAATCGGCGCTGCGGGTCAACACGCTGGTGGCGACGCCCGCGGCGGTGATGGCGGCGCTCGGGGTCGACAGCCGCCCCGCCGCCGGGATCCCCGAGGGGCTCGTGCTCGGCGACGCGTTTGACGCCCAGGGCTCGGCGCTGTGGGCGCAGGGGGCGATCATGCCCCAGTCACGCGGGTCGATGATCCCGCCGCGGGTGCTTGACCCCCACCCGGGGGAGCGGGTGCTTGACCTGTGCGCCGCGCCCGGGGCCAAGACCGGCCAGCTGGCGGCGATGATGGGCGACCACGGCGAGCTGGTCGCCGTCGAGCGCCACCCGGGGCGGGCCGCGGCACTGACGCGCACGCTGGCGCGGATGCGGATCGCGTGCGCCGAGGTCCGCGTCGCCGATGCCGCGACGCTGAGCGCCGAGCCCGCCTTTGACCGGGTGCTCGTCGACCCGCCGTGCAGCGGCCTGGGGACGCTGCAGGCGCGACCTGACCTGCGCTGGCGCACGACGCCCGAGCGGATCGCGGCGCTGGCCGAGCGCCAGCTGGAGATCCTGCGCGCCGGGGCCGGCATGGTCTGCCCCGGAGGGACGCTCGTCTACTCGGTCTGCACGATCTCCCGGCGCGAGAGCGATGACCTGATCACCCGCTTCCTGGCCGCCGAGCCCGGGTTTGACGTCGACTCGATCCCAGCCGGCGGCGACGACGGGCCCTACCGGCGGGTGCTGCCCCACCGCGACGGGACCGACGGCTTCTTCGTCGCGCGCCTGCGGCGTCGGTGACCCGCGGTTAGGCTTTATCTGATCAATGAGCGAGTTCGAGGTCAACCTCGGTCCCGAATGCCCCCACTGCCACGAGCCGTGGCTGCGCGCGACCACCGTCCCGGGCCGGTATCGCTGCGTCTACTGCCTGCAGCGCTACGAGCTCGTCTCGGTCTGCCCCAACTGCGGCGAGCATTCGACGATCGTGCGCATGTCGAGCACCGCGTTCGTGGAGTGCAACCACTGCCGCAGCTCGATGCTCGTCGCCGTCTGACCGGCCGGTCGTCCGAGCGTGTGCCGCGCCGCGGCGTACCCTGAGCCCCGGCATGGCCACTCACGACTTCCAGCCGGTCGCGCTCACCGAGCGCCGCGTCGCGCCCTCCATCCTGTCGGCCGACTTCGGCCGGCTGCGGGCCCAGGTCGCCGAGGTGCTCGACGCCGGCGCGCGCGTCATCCACTGCGACGTGATGGACGGCCACTTCGTGCCCCAGATCACGTTCGGGGCGCTGATCGTCTCCGCGCTCGCCGATCAGGTCCACGACGCCGGCGGGATCCTCGACGTGCACATGATGGTCGACCGGCCCGAGCAGCACCTGAGCGCGATCGCCAAGGCGGGCGCGGACTCGATCACGATCCACGTCGAGGCCACGCCCCATGTCCATTACGCGCTCGGCGCGATCCGGGAGGCCGGATGCCGGGCGTCGGCCGCGCTGTGCCCGGCGACGCCGGTGCAGATGCTCGCCGATGTCGCCGCCGACACGCTCGACATGGCGCTGTGCATGAGCGTCAACCCCGGCTGGGGCGGTCAGTCGTTCATCGACAACTCGCTCGACAAGCTGGCGCGGCTGCGGCGCCTCCTGCCCGAGCACGTCGGACTCGAGGTCGACGGCGGGATCAACGAGGAGACCGCGGCGTCGGTGCTGGCCAGCGGGGCCAACCTGCTCGTCGCCGGCTCGGCGGTGTTCGGCTCCGATGACCCGGCGGGGACCTACACCGCGCTCGCCGAAGCCGCCGGCGCCGCGTAGTCGGCGCCGGAGCGCGCCGGGACGCCGCCTGCTCCGAGCCGGTAGACGCCCCACAGCAGGACCGAGAGGACGAGCGTGGCCCCGGCGTAGCCGACCTCGACGCGCGTCACCCGCGAGCCGATCACATCGACGATCTCAAACGCGACGAACAGCGCTGCCACCGCCAGCCAGCACGCCGCCGAGCGGGCCGCCTGGCCGCGGGCCAGGGCCGCCTGGTTCAGCGTCCCGGCGATCAGGTGCAGGCCCATGCCGAGCCCGACGAGCGCCAGGCCGTAGCGGTCATAGCGAAAGCCCTTGTGGCCGAGCAGCAGCGTCATCACCGGCGGGCCGATCGCCAGCAGCCCGGCGGCCACCGCCAGCCCGAAGCCGGCGATCACGAGCACGGTGGTGCGGATCGCGCGGGCAAACGCCTCGCCGTGCTCACGGGCCTGCAGACCGGCCAGGTGGGGCAGGATCGAGGTCTGGACCGACTGAAACAGCTGCAGCGGGGCGCGGACGATCAGCATCACGTTGAAGACAAAGCCGGTCAGGCCGCTGCTGAGGTCGGTCGAGCGCAGGCTGGCGGCGACGATCAGCACCCCGGCGTTCATCAGCGCCTGCTCAGACAGCATGATCGCGACGACCGAGGCCGCGAAGCCGGCCCCGTGACGCATCGACAGGTCCGCGCCGGCGGGCTCGGCGGCCCCGGCCTCGGCGAGGTTGGGGACCGGCATGGGCGTCTGCGCAGGCGCGGGGGCGGATGTGGGCGCCGAGTCGGCTCCGCCGCGGATGCGCGCTCGCGCGAACGGCATCACCGACAGCGACACCAAGGGCGCGACGGCCATCCCCACGGCCACGACCCCCAGCCCCGAGCCGACGCCGACCGCGACCGCCAGCGGGAACGCGAAGCGCGACGTCGACTCCAGGAACACGAGCCCCCCGTAGAGCGCGAAGGACTGGTGCCCGGCCAGCCAGCCGCGGGCGAAGTAGCTGCCCGCGTAGGCGACCACCCCGACCACCAGCACCCAGTACAACGCCGCCGATCCGCCGAACATCCCGTGCTGCACGGGGTGGCGCAGGGCCAGCGCGAGCGCGACGAAGACGACGGCGAACGAGAGCTGCAGCGCCGCGGGGACCCGCAGCGGGTGGCCGTGCAGGCCGCGGGCGCGACGGTCGGCGATCGTGCGGGAGAGCAGCTGCTCGATCGGCCGGTAGATCACCGACAGGATCACGAACATCACCGCCCAG
>CAZZYU010000122.1:0-7987 GCA_964658375.1 uncultured Acetobacteraceae bacterium
GTCTGGGACTTCACCATCAGCGTCTCGCGCTCGCCGCGGCGCCCGCCCAGAGCGCCTACACCGACAACCAGATCGCGGCCGCCTACGGCTTTGATCCGCTCTACGGCGACGGCGAGACCGGGACCGGAACGACGATCGCCGTCTATGAGCTCGAGCCCGATGATCCCGCCGACATCGCCGCCTTCCAGGCCTGCTTTGGCACCCACACCTCGATCTCCTATGTCCCGGTCGACGGGGGCGTCGGGGCCGGCGCCGGCAGCGACGAGGCGGCCTTTGACATCGAGAACCTGATCGGGTTCGCACCCGGCGCACGGCTGCTCGTCTACCAGGGCCCCAACTCCAACTCGGGGCTGCCCGGCTCAGGCCCGTATGACACGTTCAGCGCGATCATCAACCAGGATCGCGCTCAGGTGATCAGCGTCTCCTGGGGTCAGTGCGAGGCCCAGCTGGGCCGGCCGGCGGCCGTCGCCGAGAGCGTCCTGTTTGAGCAGGCGGCGGTCCAGGGGCAGTCGATCGTCGCCGCCGGCGGCGACAACGGCGCCGAGGACTGCGATACCGGTGGACAGCACTCAAGCGCTCGTCCGGCGGTCGACGATCCGGCCGGCCAGCCCGACGTCACCGGCGTGGGCGGGACGACGCTTCAGAGCATCACCGACCCGCCGCGCGAGACGGTGTGGAACAGCGGGGGCGAGCCCGGCGGCGCGACGGGCGCGGGCGGCGGCGGCATCTCCTCGCTGTGGGCGATGGGCGCCGACCAGCTCGACGCCCCGGCGCGGCTGCACGTGCGCAATCCCCTGAACACGGGCGCGGCGTGCGGCGACAGCGGCGGCGCGTGTCGCGAGGTGCCGGATGTCAGCGCCGACGCCGACCCCAGCACCGGCTATGAGGTCTACTGGAACGGTGCCGACACCGTGCCGGAGCCGTCGGGCTGGCAGGGGCTGGGCGGGACGAGCGGCGCCGCCCCCGTGTGGGCTGCGCTGCTGGCGATCGCCGACGCCTCGCCCGCGTGTGAGGGCTCGCCCCTGGGGTTTGCCGGACCCGCCCTGTATCGGGCCGCCGCCGACCATTACGCGCGGGACTTCCATGACGTGACCGAGGGCGACAACGACTTCATCGACGCCGGTGACGGACGCTGGTCGGCGGCGGCGGGCTATGACCTGGCCAGCGGACTCGGGACGCCCGACGCCGAACCGCTGGTCGCCGCGCTGTGCGCGGACACGACCCGCCTGAGCCCGCTGGCCGGGCAGAGCTCGGCGGTGCGAGCGAGCGTCGCCCTGCGCCTGCGCGGCACCGACGTCCGGGGCGCGCGCCTGACCTACACCGCGTCGCATCTGCCCCCGGGCGTGCATCTGGACGCCCGCACCGGGCGACTCTCCGGCCGGCCGCGCACGCCCGGGCGCTACCACGTCCGCGCGAACGTGCGCGACGAGCAGGGGGCACAGGCGGCCCAGCGCTTCACCTGGGCCGTCGGCGGCGCGCCGCATCTGTCACAGGCCCGGCTCACCGGCTCCGGTGCGCGGCGGCGGCTGGAGCTCGTCGTGCGCAGCGGCGCGCACGTGCCGCTGCTGCGCACGCTGGTGATCACGCTCCCCGCCGGCCTGAGGACCGCCGGGAAGGCGCGGATCTCGGTGGTCGACGCGGGGACGTCTGGGCGATCGACGGTGCGGGTAGCCCCCTCGACGGTGTCGATCGTTCCCCCCTCTCCCACGGCGACGATCCGCGTGACGATCCCGGTGAGCGAGCCCCGGAGCTCAGCGGTCGGGCGCGGCGGCCGCTCGGCGACGACGGTCGCCGTCGCCGTCGCCGCCCAGACCGGCTCGACGGGCACCAGCTCGCTGCGTCAGACGATCGGCGGGGCGTCCCGATGAGCATGATGCGCGGGAGCTCCTCGGCGGAGATCCCCGCCCCGATCGACGCGTGCTGGGCGGCCGTGGAGGATCCCTCCCAGGCGCCCGAGTGGCAGCAGGGCCTGGTGGCGATGACGGTCGTGGAGCGCGACGAGCAGGGCCGTCCGCTCGTCTGTGACTCCGTCACCGACGCCAAGTTCCGCACCGTCACCTGTCGCGTGCGCTTCAGCTATGACCCGCCGCATCGACTCGCGTTCACCCGGATCTCCGGAGACCTCTCGGCGATGGACGGCTCGTGGGAGCTGGAGGCGTTGAGCGAGGAGCGCACCAGGGCCACGTACTCGCTCGCGCTGGACCCCGGCAAGGTCGGTCTGCTCGCCCGGCCGCTTGAGAAGGCGCTGCGGCCGTTGGTCGTGGGCGGCCGGGCGGAGGAGCTGGTGCGCGAGGTCGGACGGCGCGGCGCGCGCTAACGCGACGGGTCCTGACCCGCGGCGCCACGCCGGTCGGCCACCTGGGTGAGGACCTGGATCATCGATCGCGCCGCTGGGGGGACGGGCGTACCGGCTGCGGTGGCGACGACGACGCGGCGGACCGGGCTGGCCGGGCTGAGCGTCCGCACGACGATCCCCGCGTGCAGCGAGCTGAGCGCCAGGCGCGGCACGAGCGCCACCCCGACGCCCGCCGCCACCAGACCCTGCACGGTGTCGTAATCGTCTGACTCAAACGCGACGTCGGGCGCAAAGCCGGCGTCCAGGCAGCAGCGCACGACGTGGCGCGCACACGGGCCGGGGGCCGGGGTCTGCACCCAGGGCTGCCCGCGCAGGTCGGCGAGCGTCACCCGCCGGCGGTGGGCGAGTGGATGGTCGGCGGGCAGGGCGAGATCGAGCGGGTCGTCGAGCAGGGAGACCGAGCGCAGGCCCGTCCAGCGACTGCCGTCGCCGCGCCGGCTACGTCCGCCGGGGGCATCGGGGGCATCGGGGGCGTCGGGAGTGGGGGCGCCCGGCGTGGGCGCGCCGGGGGTGCCGGGCGCGGGGGGGTCGGTGGCGCCGGGGGCCTCGGGGAACCCGAACAGGAGCGCCAGGTCCAACTCCCCCGCGCGCAGCCGCGGCGCGATCTCCGAGGGCTCACCTTCGATCAGGGTCACCGGCACGTCCGGATGCGCGCGGCGGAAACGCGCGACGGCCAGCGGCATCAGCGCCGCCCCACCCGAGGGGAAGGAGCCCATCCGCAGCCGGGACAGGCGCGCGCCGGTCACCTCGGCGAGATCGGCCTCCGCGGCCCGCACCTCGGCGAAGATCCGTTCGGCGTGGGCCACCAGGGTGATGCCGGCCGGGGTCGGGGTCACACCACGGCGGTCGCGGATCACAAGCTGCACCCCGGTCTCGGCCTCGAGCCGCGCGATCGACTGCGAGATCGCCGACTGGGTGTAGGACAGCGCCTCGGCCGCGGCGGAGAACGATCCGCGTTCCACCACCGCGCACAGGACCTCGAGCCGGCCGACGTTCAGCATTAGCTACACTTATACCAGGCGCACGAACTTCACTAGAACTGATGGCAAGCGCCTGCGATGCTCAAGCGAGAACGGACACAGACCTTCCCGCACCTACGGATTTGCACAAGGACATTCATATGGCACCACACGTCATCATCTCCTACGACGGCACCGAGAACGACCGCGACGCGCTCATGCTCGGACGCCAGCTGCACGAGGCGGGCGCGACCCTGACCCTCGCCTACGTCCGCCACGCCCGCCTGGACAGCGCTGAGCACGAGCAGCTGGCCGCGCACGAGGCGCAGACGCTGCTGGAGCGCGGCGCCGCCACCCTGGATGACCCCTCGGTGGCCCAGCGCGTCGTGATCAGCCCGTCAACCGCCGAGGGCCTGACCCGGCTCGCCGGTGAGATCGGCGCCGACGTGATCGTCTTCGGCTCCGACTACCGGACGCCGCAGGGTCGCGTCGCGATCGGCAAGACCGCCCAGACGCTGCTGGAGAACGGTTCGACCGCGGTCGGGCTCGCCCCCGCCGGCTACGCGGCGGCGGTCCAGTCACCGCAGCTGAGCGCCGTCGGCGTGCTGCCCGGCGCCGCTGACGAGGCCGCGCTGCAGACCGCCCATTCGATCGCCGGTCGCTACGACGCGACCGTCAGCACCTCGGCGCGGGGCGTCGAGCTGGTGATCGTGGGCTCCCGGCCCGAGGCCCAACCCGGTCGCGTGATGATCACCTCGGCGGCGGCCAACGCCATCGAGGAGGCCACCGCCCCGGTCCTCGTCGTCGCCCGCGGCACGGCGCTGAGCTTCCAGACGCTCGTCACGGCCTAGCGATTCCCGCGTCCCGGCGGCGCCGGGGCACCGTGACGTGAGCCCGAGCGGCCCGGTCTGAGCACCGGGCCGCTTGTCTATCGTGCGCCGCTGTGCGCACGCTGATCATCTCCGACCTGCACCTCGGCCAGCGTCCCGGCCACGACGTGCTGCGCCGTCGCGAGCCGCTGGAGCGACTGCTGACGGCGCTGGACGACGTCGACCGACTCGTGCTGCTCGGCGACGTCGTCGAGCTGGCCTCCAAGTTCGCGGCCCGTCGCCCGATGGCGGTCGCCGAGCCCGTGCTGCGCGCGATCGGGGCGCGGATGGGACCCGAGCGCGAGATCGTGCTCGTGCCCGGCAACCACGACGCGGTGATGGTGCGCGCCTGGGCGCGAGAGCGCGGACAGGCGCTCGGGCTCACCGACGACGTCCCGTGTGACGCGACCCCGTCGCTGGCGGCGGTCACCGCGCTGCTGGCCCCGGCCCGGGTCCGCGTCAGCTATCCGGGGGTGTGGGTGGAGGACCGCGTATGGGCCACCCACGGCCACTACCTCGATCGCCACCTCGTGCCCGAGTCGACGTTCGGTCTGCCGCGGCGCCACCTCGGGCAAGCGGGACCCGGGGCGGCGCCGATCGAATACGAGTGGGCCCGGCGCCGACGTCGCCGGCGCCAGCGCATGCGGCGCACGGCCGCGGGCCGCTGGACGCAGCTGCGCGAGCGGCCGCTGGCCGTCATCCTGGAGACGCTGGCCGAGCTGACCCGCTACGGGACCGTTTTCCTGCGACGCATCCACCTGACCGCGCTGACCAGCGCGGTCATCGACCTGCAGATGCGTCACGCCGCGGTGCCGGCGATGAACGAGGTCGCACAGCGGCTGGACATCGGCGCCGAGTGGATCATCTTCGGTCACGTCCATCGACTCGGGCCTCTCAGCGGGGAGCGCTGGCAGCCGGCGCACGACGGACCACAGCTGCTCAACAGCGGCAGCTGGGTCTATGAGCCACTGCTGCTGGACCGGGCCACGCCACCGCATCCGTACTGGCCCGGCGGCGCGGTCCGGGTTCAGACCGGGGCGGCGCCGGAGGCGGTCGGCCTGCTCGACGGGCTCACCCGCCAGCAGTTGACCAGCCGCTGAGCCGGGCCGGCGCGGTAGCCTCGGATCCGTGCCCCGACTGTGGTTCTGGACCCAGCTGATCATCTTCGTATTCGTGATCGCGGGCATCGTGATCGCGATCACGCGGCTGAGCTAGCCGGTGACGCCGATCGGCTCGATCCTGGTCGGAACCGACGGCTCGGACACCGCCGGCGTCGCGGTCGCGCGCGCCGTCGAGATCGCCGCGGGGGTCGGCGCGCGGCTGCAGATCGTCAGCGCCTACGCCGCCGCGCCCGAGGGGCTGCATGCGCCGCGGCGCGGCGGGGAGACCGCCGAGGTCGCGCTGTGGGCGATGAACCCACCGCGCGCGGAGGTGATCTCGCTTCTCCAGGCCGCCGAGCACACGGCCCGACACGCCGGAGTCGCCGAGGTGGAGACCTTTGCCCGGGTGGGCGACGCCGCTGATGCGATCCTCGACGTCGCCGAGGAGCAGGGCAGCGACATGATCGTCGTCGGTGACCGGGGACTGACCGGCGCCACCCGCTTCCTGCTGGGCTCGGTGCCGACCAAGATCACCCATCACGCGCCCTGCTCGGTGCTCGTGGTGCGCACCGGTTGACGGCGCACAGCTCAGCCTCAGCGGTGGGCGCCGGTGGTCACCGCGACCGGCGCGGTCGCCGCACCGGCGTTGAGCAGCCCGTACCCGTAGGTGGAGTTGGGCGACGTGGCGCCGACGGGCAGCGCCGTGGCGGTCTGCTCCAGGCGAGCGAGCAACTGATCGGGCGTGGGATGGGCACCGATCACGCGGCTGGCGATCACGAGCGCGGCCGCGGCGGCGACCTCGGGCGAGGACATCGAGGTCCCGATGTAGAAGTTCGGAAAGCCGAACCGCGACCAGTCGGGGGGGTCGGTGAGGGTCATCTGATAGATCGACGGCAGCGCGCGCTCAGGGTGACAGTCGGGGTCGTCGGGCAGGATCGCGTCGCTGCCGCCGCCGGGAGCGACGAGGTCCAGGCCCAACCCGCCGTTGGAGTAGTTGGCCAGGCAGCGGTCCTTGGTCGTCGCCCCCACCGACACGACGCCCGGGACGCGCGCCGGATAGGCGATCGTGTGGGTCTCGTCGTTGCCGGCGGCGCCGACGACCATCACCCCCCGGCGGCGGGCGAATGCGATCGCCGAGACGATCTGCGGAATGTCGCTGCTCGAGCGCACCTGGCTGGGCAGGAACTCGAGGCTGAGGTTGATGATGTTCGCGCCGTGGTTGACCGCGTAGCGGATACCGTCGGCGATCGTCGACTCGTCGCCCTCGCCCTCGGCGTTGAGCACCCGCACCGGCATGATCGACGCGCCGTAGGCGAGGCCGGTGAGTCCGACGTTGTTGTTGGTGGACTCGGCGATGATGCCGGCGACGAACGTGCCGTGCCCCTCGCGGTCCAGCGGATAGCGGTTGTGGGCGACGAAGTCATACGGGGACACGAAGCGCGTGTTGTGGAAGTCCGGCGACTCGCGGTACTGCATCCAGTTGCGGTAGGCCACGCCGGTGTCGAGCACCGCGATCGTCACCCCGCGTCCGCCGGGCCGCCCGTCGGCCAGCAGGTTGGACCACGCCTGCGGCGCGTTGACGCCGGCCGCGGGCAGCATGTTCCACTGCACCTGCTCCCAGCCCTGGTAGCGATGGCCGCGGCCGGGGTCGTCGGGATAGAAATCACCGGCGGCGTGGGCGATGTAGTCGGGCTTGACGTAGGCGATCCCGGGCCGCCCGCTCAAGCGCCGGATCGCCTCCGGCACGCTCTCGCCCGCCGGCAGGCGCAGGACTCGCGCGGCGACGCCCGACGACCGACCCGGCGCCGCGCGCCGCAGCGCGGAACCGGCCTCGGCCTCCCGGTCGGCGACCGGCCGCGCGCGCGATCGATAGCCGACGATCACCTCGCGGGGGGCGAAGGCGGCAGCCCGCGCCGCGCCGCTCTGCGCGATCACCCCCGCGGCCACGAGAACCGTAGCCGCGATCGCCATCCGGCGAGTACGGCTGACGAGGATGCGGTTGTTGAGCATGATCAGCGACGCGGGGACATCATGACGGACTCCGACCTGAGTCATGGGCCGTGCGGTCGAGATCGGCGAGGCTCCCCACCGAGGACGCTATCGAACCGCCGGGCGGACTTTTCCGTATGAGCACCTCCACGCCCGCGCGCGACGAGCACTTCATGCGCCTGGCGCTGCGCGAGGCCGCCCGCGCGGCCGAGCACGACGACATCCCGATCGGGGCGGTCGTCGTCCACGACGATGAGGTGATCGGGGCCGGCCACAACGAGCGCGAGCTGCGCGAGGATCCCACCGCCCACGCCGAGACGCTCGCCCTGCGCGAGGCCGCCCGCACGCTGGGCAGCTGGCGGGTGCTCGACTCCGCGCTCTACGTCACGCTCGAACCCTGCGCGATGTGCGCCGGCGCGATCGTCCTCGCCCGCGTCCCCCGGGTCGTGTTCGGCGCCTTCGATCCCAAGGCGGGGGCGGCCGGCAGCGTCCTGAACGTCCTCGGCCAACCACAGCTCAACCATCGCCCACAGGTCAGCGCCGGGCTGCTCGCCGACGACTGCGGAGAGCTGCTGCGCGCGTTCTTTCGCGCCCGGCGCTGATCGCGCCCGGCCGGCGCCGAACGCCCCGGAGCGGATTGGCTACCGTAGTCGGTCGCTGCGCCCCGGAGAGGTGGCAGAGCGGTTGAATGCGCCGGTCTCGAAAACCGGTATG
>CAZZYU010000123.1:0-7904 GCA_964658375.1 uncultured Acetobacteraceae bacterium
ATCCAGAGCCTTCATCCGGAAGGTCATGTTCACGCCCTTCAGGTGATCGACCTCGCGCACGCCGCCCAGGCTCACGTGATGATTGCCAATGATCCGGCCGTAGGGCAGGATGACGCCGGCCGTCTTTGAGAACGGCTCATGAATCCGGCCGTCCTGATCGTGCACGATGTCCCTGCCGCCAAGCGCGCCGAGCCCGACCACGGTCGGCGCGTCGAGCGGCGGGGCGTCGCCGGTCTCCTCAAGGCGGAAGATGACGACCGTGATGTTGTCGCGACCGCCGGCCTCGTTGGCTTCGTGGATGAGCCGCTCGCCGGCGCGCTCCAGATCGGGCTCGGCGGCCAGCACCGCGACGATCTGGGGCTCGTCGATCATCGAGGTGAGCCCGTCGGAGCAGAGCAGCACGACGTCGCCGGCGCGGCCGGGATAGGTCCAGGTGTCGACCTCGACATCGGGCTCGATGCCCAGCGCGCGGGTGATGATCGAGCGCTGTGGGTGCTCGGCGGCCTGCTCGGGCGTGAGCTTGCCACGGCGCATCAGCTCCTCCACGAGCGAGTGATCGTGGGTCAGGCGGATCAGCTCGCCGTCGCGGAAGATGTAGGCGCGGCTGTCGCCGACATGGGCGACGACGAGGTCGGCATCGTCGACGTAGACCGCCGTGAGCGTCGTTCCCATCCCCGACTGGTCGCGCTCGCGCTGGGCGGTCTCGTAGATGCGGCGGTTGGCCGACCGGACGCGCTGGGCGAGCCGCTGCTCGAACGTGGAGCCGGGGCCATCGGGCTCGGGGAGTCCGCGGCGGAACTCCTCGACGGCCAGCGCCGAGGCGACCTCCCCGGCCTGCGCGCCGCCCATCCCGTCGGCGACGACGAACAGCGGGACGCGCACGTAGGCGCTGTCCTCGTTGTCACGTCGCTGGCGGCCGGTGTCGGTCTTCCAGACGCTGTCGGCGGCGCGGAGCATCCGGGTCAGATTTCGCGTTCCGTCATTGGAGGTAGGAGAACTCGCTGTCGCCGATGCGGATCCGGTCGCCGTCGTGCAGCGGCTGCGGCCCCGACAGCGGCGATTCGTTGAGGTAGGTGCCGTTGGTCGATCCGAGATCCTCGATCACCACGACCGGCCCTTCGCGCGTGATGCGGGCGTGATGGGAGGATGCGAACGGATCCTGCAGCCGGATCTCGACGTCGCCGCGCCCGAGCGTCACCTGCTCGGAGAGATCGTAGGCGATCCCCGTGTCGTGGCCCGCCGCGTGCTCGACGAGCAGCCGCGGCTCGAAACCGGCGAGCTCGGCCTGCCCCCCAGAGGCCGCGTCGTACATCCCCGTCGCGTCGAACGCCGGGGGCCTGGGCCCGTCGCCGGCCCGGTAGCCGTCGTCGTAGGAGCGGCCGCTGCCCCGACCCCGGCGCAGGTCCCTGATCGCGCTGAACGCGACCCACAGGAGGAACAGGTACAGGACGGCGAGGAAGCCGAACTTCAGGCCGACCGACACGGGTTGCAGCGTCACCGGGCACTACTCCAGCGCGAAGCTCAGGGTCGTGGTGCCCAGCTCGATCTCGTCGCCGGGCTTGAGCACCTCGGGCTGCTGCACGCGGCGGCCGTTCAGTCGGGTGCCGTTGGTCGACCCCAGGTCGACGATCACCCACGAGCCGCCGTGGGGCCGCACCTCTGCATGGGTGCGCGAGACGTTGGCATCGTCGACCATCACGTCGCACTGGCGGCTGCGACCGAGCGTCGCGCCCGTGGGACCGACGACCAGGCGCTTGCCGTCCATCACCAGCAACGCCGCCTGGCGCCGCGGTCGGGCACGTTGCGCGACGGGCTCGGCGACGCGCTCGGCGCTTGAGTAGATCATCGTCCGGCCCGAGGACGGCGCGGGCGGTTCAGGTGCGGGAGCTGCGCCGGGCGCCGATCGCTCCGGACCGTCGCGGTGGTCGACGAGACTGGTCTGGATCCCGAACTCGCCGAGGCGCAGGCGGGAGTCGGTCTCGAAGTGCACGACCGGGCGGCTGAGCAGCACCAGACGCTCGCGCCGCGCGTGCTCCAGCAGGTAGCCGGAGAACTCAGAGGCCAGGGAGCCCTCGTGGTCGGCGAAGCGGTCACGGTCATCCGGGGAGAGGAAGACGCGGTACTCGTTGGGGGCATAGGTTCGCGACAGGGAGTGGGACTTGTGCTCCTCCATCTCACGGGCGAGCTTGCGGGCGATCTCCACCGGACGCACCTCGGATTTGAAGGCACGGCTGAACGTCCCTTCGACGAGGCCGGCGATCTTGCTCTCGAGGCTCCTGATCATGCTCATGACAGGCCACCGTGAGCGCACCCACGATGGCCGATCCATGCTACGGAACTCGGCCCGGAAAGCTCGACCGTGCCAGGGCCCCGCGCGCGCGGGCAATCCCCAGTGGCGCCAGCATCAGGAGCGCGGCCGCCACCGCCCCGATCGCGGCCGTCGGCGCCCCCGCCGGATCGGACCCGTGGGCGGCGCTCTGGGTCAGCGGCACGGCGCAGATCACCGCTGCCGACCAGACCACCGCCCGCACGGCATCCAGGACCGGTGCGCGCCCGCGGACCGTCCAGGGCGCGAGGATCGCGGCGGCTGCCCACACGACCGCCGGCACCAGCCGGCCCGAGTGGGCCAGCGGGACGAGCACGTGATCGATCGTCCGGCTGACCGACCCCTCCCAGGCGCCGCGGGCGGAGATCGAGGCGGGGCGGGGCAGATACAGGGTGCGCCCGGCGATCGGCGCGGTCACCGCCAGCCACAACCAGCCGGTGGCGCCGAGCATCATCCGGCGCCAGGGACGCCGCGCGTAGCCGGCCAACGCCGGCCAGGCGCCGGCCAGTCCGATCAGGCCCAGCGCGGGAGCGGCGGCGCAGACCGGCCACAGCGCCGGAGCGGCCGGCAGCACGACGATCGGGATCAGCGCGGCGGCGGCAACCAGCGTCGCGGCGCCGGCCGCTCCCTGGGCCGTCGCCGCCACGCACAGGTAGACGACGGTCGCGATCCAGCCGATCCGGGGCAGCAGCACGGTCAGGCAGCCGGACAGCAGCGCGATCAGGGCGAGCGGGGCGGTGAGCGCGCCGCCGGGGGCCAGCAGCACATGGCTCAGCCACGCGGCGACGCCCGCGGCGCCGATCCCGGCCAGCGCGCGCGCCTGCCAGATGAGGCGACTCGGGTCACCGTCGGGCAGCTCGCCGGCGCTGTCGCCGCGGCCGACGGGACGCGGACTCCACAGCGGCCCGCCGCCGGGGGCGTCGGGGTCACCGTCGTCGCCGTCGCGGCCACGCGACCCGAATGCCTGATCGAGCGCCCCGGTGACGATGCCGGGTTCGTCGTCGACCTGCTCCAGGCCGCCGGCGAGCGCGTCGCGCAGCTGACCCAGCGTCCCGCGCTCGTCGGCGCGAGGACGCAGCGCGCGATCGATCGCCTGTCCGAGCGCGGTCGGCAGATCACGGCGCTGGCGGCGCAGCGGCGGCAGGTGGACCGCGACACGGCGTGACCGCAAGGACGCCGGACTGCGGCGCAGCGGATTGACGCCGCTGAGCGCCTCGTAGAGCACGAGCGCCAGCGAGTAGAGGTCGGCGGGCTCGCCGGCCTCCAGGCCCGCGGCCTGCTCGGGCGCCATGTAGTTCAAGGTGCCGATCACGTCGCCGGTGAGGGTCAGCGAGTCTGAATCGATCACCCGCGCGACCCCGAAGTCGGTCAGCTTGGCCGCCGGCCCGGACCGCGTTCGCGTCGTGGGCACGAGCACGTTGGAGGGTTTGACGTCGCGATGCACGACACCCTGCTCGTGAGCGTGGACGAGCGCGTCACAGAGCGCGACGCCGATCTGCACGATGTCCCGGTCTGAGAGCCGCCCCGCCGACAGCAGCGCGTCGAGCGTCTCGCCGAGCACGAGCTCGGAGACGAGGTAGGCGCCCTCGTCGTCGACGGCCGCCTCGTAGAGGGTCACGATCCCCGGGTGTGAGAGCCGCGCGGCGGCCCTCGCCTCACGCTCGAAGCGGCCGCCCACGATCAGCTCCCGGGCGAGGATCTTGACCGCTACATCGCGGTCCAGACGCTCGTCGCGGGCCATCCACACGGTGCCGAAGGCTCCGGTTCCGAGACGGCGTTGCAGCGCATAGCGCTCCAGCACCAGCGGCGCGGGCACGCTGGTGGCGGTCGTCTGCGCGCGCGCGCGAGCGGGACTCATCCGGATCAGAGTTCGGTGCCGCGCGAGGGGTCCCTGCGCGCGCGTGCGATGCACGCGCGCTTGCGCAGTTGCCGATCCGGCCGTGGCGGAGGTCATACTGACCGCTTCTTCGCCGTCGGCAAGGAGCGAGCCCGCTTGTCGTTCTTCGACGAGGCAGACGAACCGCCTCCGACAGAGATCCGAACCCCATCCCGCGCAGCACCGCGACGGCGCGGGTCCTCGGGCGCGGGCGGAACCCGGCCGCCAGGCGGCTCGGGCGGACGGCGGCGCCCGCCACCGCGCCGAGGCGCGACGAGCAGCCAGTCGATCAACGCCCGGCGGGGAGTGGCGGCGATCGCGCTGGTGATCGTGATCGTGCTGATCGCGGTCGGCGTCAACAGCTGCCAGAGCAGCGCGCGCAAGAGCGCGCTGCGCGACTACACCAACGACGTCAACTCGGTGATCAGCCGGTCTGATGCGACGAGCCGGTCCCTGTTCTCGGTCCTGGGTGCGGGCGTGAGCTCAAGCACCGCCACCAAGGTCTCCCAGTCGATCAACCAAACCGAAGCGACCGCTCAGACCGTGCTCAATCAGGCCCGGAAATTCAGCGTGCCCAGCTCGGCCAAGTCGGCCAACGCCAGCCTGCTGCAGGCGCTCAAGCTGCGTCTGGACGGAATCACCAACATCGCCACCGAGATCCAGCCCGCGCTCGGATCATCCGTCAGCCAGGACGCCGTCACCGGCATCTCGGCCCAGATGGCCCGCTTCTACGCCTCCGACGTGCTCTACAAGGACTACACGGCTCCCGAGCTCGTCTCCGCCCTGCACGCCAACAGCATCGACGTCGGAGGCGTCGACGGAGCGCCGATCAACGCCGGCCAGTTCCTGCCCAGCGTCGACTGGCTGACGCCCACCTACGTCGCCCAGCAGCTCGACGTCTCGCTGGGCTCGGGCAGCGGATCCAGCCGCAACACCGCCTCGCCGGGCCTGCACGGGCACGACCTCACCTCGGTGAGCGTCGGCGGCACGGCGCTGTCGACGGGGGCCACGAACTCCGTCACCGCCTCGCCACCGCCGACGTTCACGCTGGACTTCACCAACGGAGGGGTCCACAACGAATACGACGTGACCTGCAAGGTGACCGTCACCGGCGCGAGCATCACCGCGACGAAGGTCGTTCCCGAGACGTTCGCCGGCAAGTCGGCCACGTGCGCGGTGACCCTGCCCAAGGCGCCGCCGTCGGGTCTCTACAACGTGGAGGCGACGATCGAGAAGGTTCCGGGAGAGACGAACGTCTCCAACAACACGATGACCTTCCCGGTCACGTTCAACTGAGCACCTGACCGGGTCGGCGCCGCGAGGCGCTTATCCTTTCGCCGGTGCACAGCCTCACGAGCACCGTCGGGATCATCGCCCTCGCCGCCGGCGCGGTCGCGGTCGTCGCGCTGCTGACCGCGATCACGCTCGCGTTCATGCTGGCGCGGGTGCGCTCCGCGCAACGCATGGTGCTCGGCGATCGCCGTGAGGACCTGGTCGCCCATGCGGCATCGCTGCAGACCGAGTTCGCGGGACTGCACAGCTACGTCGAGGACGTCGCCGCGGGCCTGGAGCAGCGGATGGGGGTCGCCGAGCAGCGGCTGGACGGCGCGGTCTCCTACAGCTCGCTGGTCCGCTATGACGCCTACGGGGAGATGTCGGGACGCCAGTCGATGTCGATCGCCCTGCTCGATGCCACGCAGACCGGGATCGTGCTCTCCTCGATCCATCACCGCGACCAGGCGCGGCTGTACGCCAAGCAGGTCCGCGGCGGCCACGGCGAACTGGAGCTCTCGCCCGAGGAGGCCGAGGCGGTCGCCGTCGCCCTGCGTGGGAGCCCGGGCCGGCAGCCGGCCGCGCGCTGATCCGCCGAGCGGCGGCGGCGGGCGTGATGTCCTAACGGTGAGATGATGCGCGCCGGCTACCTCGGACCCGAGGGGACCTACACGCATGAGGCGATGCTCGCCTCCGTCGATCGCCTCGCCGGGAGCGGGAGCGTCGAGGAGCTGGCGCTGCCCACGATCCACGACGTGGTGATGGCCGTCCACGACGGCCGCGTCGACCGGGGGCTGGTGCCGATCGAGAACTCGGTCGAGGGCTCGGTCAACGCGACTCTCGACGCGCTGGCCTTCGCCACCGACGATGTGGTGATCATCGGCGAGGTGGTGTCGGCGATCCACCACTGCCTGATCGCGCGCGCCGACGTCGCTCTGGAGCAGGTGGAGGTCGTCGTCTCCCATCCCCAGGCGCTGGCCCAGTGCGCGGAGTTCGTCCGCACGCGCCTGCCCGGGGCGCGAGTGATGACCGGCGCCTCGACCGCGGAGGCGGTGCGGACGGTCGTCGGCCACGACGGCCCGTGGGCGGCGCTGGGGCCGCACTCGGCCGCGCAGCGCTACGGCGGACGGGTGCTGGTCGCCGGCGTGGAGGACGCGGCGGGCAACGAGACGCGGTTCGCGTGGCTGGCCCGGGAGGCGGCCGGGGCTTCGACGGCCGGTGCACCGACGGCGGGCGCCCCCGAGTCGGCGGCGGGAGCGAGCGACCAGCGCCGGTTCAAGACCGCGATCGTGTTCTGGCCGCCGGTGTCCGACGCTCCGGGTTGGCTGGTGGCCTGCCTGTCGGAGTTCGCCCAGCGCGGCGTGAACCTCTCGCGGATCGAGTCACGTCCGCGCAAGGTGGGGCTGGGCGAGTACGTGTTCTTCGTCGATCTGGCGGGTCGGGTGACCGACGAGCACGTCGCCGGAGGTCTCGAGGGAGTCAAGGCGCACGCCGCCCAATTACGGGTGCTGGGCTCGTTCCCGGCCGCCTGAGCCCCGCACCGCGATCGACCGGCTCACCGGTACACTTTGCGCCAGAGACCTATGGCCACCTCTGCTCTTCCAACTGAGCCAGTGTGGTCCGCGCCGCCTTCTGAGCACCAGCGGCGCGGGCGAGAGAGTGGTCGGGTGCTTGTCCTCAACGCGACGTACGAACCGATCAACGTGTGCACGGTGCGGCGCGCCGTCGTCCTCCTGCTCAAGCAGAAGGCCGAGGTCATCGAGGGCTCGGAGTGGCAGCTGCATTCGGCCACCGCGCAGATGTCGCGCCCGGTCGTGATCCGGCTGGTCAGCTACGTGCGGATCCCGCGTGACACCCACCGGCGCAAGATCACGCGCCGCGCCGTGTTCGCCCGCGATGACTGGACCTGCCAGTACTGCGGCGCGCGCTCCAACCTCACCGTCGATCACGTCGTCCCGCGCTCCAAGGGCGGCCCCTCCAGCTGGGACAACATCGTCGCGTCCTGTGCGCCGTGCAACCGGCGCAAGGGCAACTCGCTGCTCCGCCAGTCCGGCATGTCACTGGCCAAGGTGCCGAGCACGCCGAGCCCGCACGTCTTCATCCAGGTCGCCAGCCCGACGATCCCGGCGGCCTGGCGGGCCTACCTGGCCGCCTGAGCGCAGCGAGCTACGCGGCGAAGCGGGCGGCCGACCGGGCGCGCGCCTTCTCAGCCTCGACGGCGCGATCCTTGGGCGGCGCCGACGTCGTCAGCTGGGCGAGGAGCTCCCGGGAGGCGGCGGCGACCGCCTCGACGGCGGCGTCGAACGCGGCCTGATTGGCCTGCGACGGCTTGCTGGAGCCGCTGATCTTGCGCACATACTGCAACGCTGCGGCGTGGACCTCGGAGTCGGTCGCGGGCGGCTCGAAGTTGTGGAGGGTGCGGATGTTTCG
>CAZZYU010000124.1:0-7852 GCA_964658375.1 uncultured Acetobacteraceae bacterium
GGGGGCCCTGGCGCGGTGGGGTGCCGCCCCTGATCTGCTCGCGGACGTCTCGCACGACCACCCACGTCACATCAACGCCAAGCACGCAGATCAGGGGCGGCACCTCCGCCGAAGCCCGGCCCAGGAGCCACGCCAGCACGCACTTCAACCCGAAGGCCCGCGCCGCCCCCCTACTGCCCGACCGAGAACAGCGCCTCCAGGTCGTGGCGCGAGTACGCCTCGAAGGCGACCATCGTCTGGGTCCGCCGCACGCCCGGCAGCTGCGAGAGCCGGCCGGTCACCACCTGAGCGAGCTGGTCGTGCTCACGCAGGCGCAGCATCGCCACGAAGTCCCAGTCGCCGGTGACCGAGTAGGCCTCGGCCACCCCCTCGATGTCGGCCAGCTCGCCGCCGAGGCGGCCGAGCGCCGAGCTCTCGGCCTGGATGAGCACGATCGCGTGGGTCATACCTGGTGGGTGGCGCCCGGCTGCAGCACCACCGCGGTGGCGTCGAGCGTCGTGTCGATGTCGGTGGCGAACGCGTTGACGTCGGTCTCGATCATCGGCATCGTGTTGTAGTGGCAGGGGATGATCGTCTTGGCCCCGACGAAGTCGGCGGCGTCGACGGCGTCGTGGCGATCCATCGTGAAGTGCCCGCCGATCGGCAGGATCGCCACGTCGATCGCCCGCTTGCGCCCGACGAGCGCCAGGTCGGAGAACAGCGCGGTGTCACCGAGGTGGTAGACGACGGTGCCCTTGAAGTCGATCACGATGCCGGCCGGCGGGCTGACGGTGCCCTTCGGCGTCGTCGAGGTGTGCCAGGCGGGGACGAGCTTGGCCGAGCCCCACGCGAACTCGTGAGTCCCGCCGAAGTTGCAGTTGATCGCCTCCACCCCATCCTCGGCGAGCTCCCCGGCGATCTCGGTGATGGCGAACACCGGGGCGCCGGTGCGCTTGGCGATGTCCGGCGTATCGCCGTAGTGGTCGGCGTGCCCGTGGGTGAGCAGGATCGTGTCGGGCGAGACCTCGTCGGCCGTGACCGCCGCCACCGGGTTGCCGGTGAGGAACGGGTCGATCAGCACGGTGTGCTCGCCGTCGGAGATCGTGAAGGCGGCGTGGCCGAGAAAGCGGATGTCCATGGTGTCAGTTCTCCTGTTGGGTCTGATGGGGCGCTGGCCCCGAGTCAAGCGTGCGTGCCAGCTCAAAGCCGACGGCGACGCCGACGAGCATGCCGAGCCGGGTCTCCTCGGCCAGCAGCGTGCGAATCGCCGCCAGCCGCACATCGGGATCGGATTCGGTGCTGGCCTCGCGGACGGCCTGCACGTGCGCGTTGTCAAACCAGCCGCCCTCGGCGATCGCCGCGGCCAGCACGCGCTGCAGCGAGGGCGCGGCGCGCATCACGAGGTCCTGGCTCTCGCGCATCCGCTCCGGGTCAGACAGCTGGTCGACGGCGGCGTCGAGCTCGGCGTCGGTGTAGGTGCGCTCCGCCACTCGGGCGATGATATGCGGGTCGACTCAGCGCGGCCCGGAGCGGGCCAGGGGCAGCCCGATGAGCAGTCCCGCGGCCACGCCGACCACGTCGGAGACCCAGCTGGAGTCCGGGGCGGCGAGCGGCATCAGCGCGACCGCGGCCGCGATCGCCGCCGTCCCCAGCAGGTCGCCCTCGATCTCACGCTTGCTCGTGAGCTCGATCAGATCGGGCATCGCCCAGGCGCAGAGCAGCGCCAGCGCCGCGCCGTTGGCCCCGAGCACGATCGGGAATGCGCTGACGGCCGCGGTCGCCGCCAGGCCGCCGACCCCGCCGATCAGAAACAGGCCGAGCACCACCAGCGGCCCGTGGCGGCGCTCCAGCAGCCAGCCGTAGAGCGCGATCGCGCCGATCACGACGAACGCGTAGCCGGTGTTGTCATAGGCGAACGCCGCGGTGAACAACCGCCACCACTGCGCCCCCGGCTTGCCCACGACGATCAGGTTGGAGGCCTCGCCGCCGACGCCGGTGCGCCACAGCAGGCAGCCGACGAGGCTGGCGATGACGAGCACGAGCGTCGCGTAGGGGTGACGGTCGGCGCGGATGCCGGGGATCTCGTTGGCGCGCAGGCGCGAGAGCAGCGGTGAGGCTTCCTTGCGCGGCTTGCGCTCCGCCGGACGCTGGTCGCGGTCGAGCTTGGGGGCGCGCTTGCGCAGGCGGCTGCCGCAGTACGGGCACTCGGTGATGTAGGGGCTGACCTCCGATCCGCAGCTCTTGCAGATCACGAACAGGTCAGGGCCGCCGGTGCTCACGCACCGATTGTAGTTGTGGCCCGCCGCGGGCCACACCATTTTCGGCGCGCGTCAGACGAGGGTGGCGGCGACGATCTCGGACATCACCTCACGGAGATCGTGGTTGGCCTCAAAGACCACCACCTGGCGCGACGCCCCGTTGCCGCGGGCCAGCAGATCCTCCACGGCGTCGAGCTCTGACTCCGAGCCGAGCTCCTGGCAGTGCTCGCGCATCCGGTCGATCAGCCGCCGGGCGAGCGCGCGCGTCGTCACCCGCTCCGAGCTGGGCAGATCGACGAGCTCGCCCGCCAGGCCGTGGCGGGCGGCCAGCCACTTGTTCTCGTCGAGCATCTCATACGGGTAGCTGGAGAGCTCGTGGCCCGCGTCGAAGTGCTCGGCGAGCTCCTTGACCATCGCCTGGACGAGCGCGGCCAGCCCGAGCGAGTGCTCGATGTGGGTCTGGGAGTCCATCACCCGCACCTCGACGGTGCCGAACTTGGGGTGGGGTCGCACGTCATGCCACAGGTAGGTGTAGTCCTGGATCACGCCGGCGCCGATCATGAAGTCGATCCGTCGCTCGTAGTCCTCCCAGTCGGCGTAGGTGGGCGGGATGCCGACGCGCGGGAAGGCGCGGAAGATCGGGGTTCGGGTCGAGGCCATGCCGGTCGCGTCCGCGCGCCAGAACGGGGAGTTGGCCGACAGTCCGAGCAGCACCGGGAGGTGGACGCGCATCCCGTTGGCGACGTGGATCGCCTTGTCGGGATCGTCGACGCCGACGTGCACGTGCATCCCGAAGATGAGCTCCTGGCGGGCGACGAAGCGCAGCGCCGAGATCAGGTCGCGGTAGCGGGGGCGGGCGACGATCCGCTGGTCCTCCCACATCGCGTAGGGGTGGGTGCCCGCCGAGCCGATCGCCATCCCCTTGGCGGCGGCGGTCTGGGCCACCTGCGCCCGCAACGCCCGCAGCTGGCTGCCCGCCTCGGTCATGTCGGCGCACGGGTCGGTGGAGATCTCCAGGACCGACTCCATCAGCTCGGGCTTGATCTCGCCACGCGGCGAGGGCTCCAGCAGCGCCTCGATCGCGTTGACCAGCTCGTGGGTCTCGGCGTCGAGGATCATCAGCTCCTCCTCGATGCCCAGCGAGTACGCGTGTTCCTGGAAGCGGTGCTCCACTGCGCGCCAAGCCTACGCGGTGCCCCTGCGGAACACGCGCGATCCGCAGCGGATCGACGGGTCAGGGAGGTATTGGTAGCCTCGGCGCTCGTATGGCGATGAAGATGCGGCAGAGCCTCGCGCAGCTCGAGCAGGAGTTCCGGCACGAGACCCAACTGGACCGCAACCGCCAGGAGCGGCTGCGACGCCATGCCGTCCGCCGGTCACGAGTCCGCGCGCACGAGCGCGAGAAGAAGCGCGGCTCGCTGCGCTACTGGATGCTCGTGCTCTCGATCATCCTGACGGCGTTGATCGTCACCGCCGCCATGTATGAGTCGCTGTACTGGCTGCTCAGCTGACCGTCGCCGAGGGGCCGCTCGGCTACCGTGCGCGGCGGCCGGGCCGGCGAGGCGACTACTCGGAGTCGCCCAGCGTGCGCAGCGCCTCGTCGACCTCTTCGCGGACGTCCTTGCCGTCGGTGGTCTGCTCTTCCTGGATCTCGAGGTAGACCTCCCGGCGAAACACCGGTACGTCACGAGGCGCCTGGATCCCGATGCGAACCTTCTCGCCCATGATCGCCAGCACGGACACCTCGATATCGTCGCCGATCATGATGCTCTGGTTCGATTTTCGCGTCAACACCAGCATGTGGTCTCCCTGCTCGGCGCTCGATGACAGAGGGCAGTCGTCTGCGAAACAGACGCCTGCCCTGGACCTCGAGCATAGCGGTGGGGTTTCCAGCCTGACAAGGCTCGCAGCGCACTTTGCACGGGTATTGCGGGTTCGGCCGACACCTGTACTACCCTCCGTGCGCAATGGCACGACGCTCACTCAGACCTGAACTCAACCGCATCCGCGCGTGGGTCCGTCAGGGACGGACGGACGCGTGGATCGCCCACCAGCTGGAGGTCACCGTCCAGCAGATCCAGGCATTTAAGCGCGACCAGCAGCTCGAGGCGACCGATGAGGTCGACGGCAACGGGACCGCGCCCGACTACGACGAGGACATCGACCTGCGCGCCGAGGACGACGCACTGATCGCCGCCGAGCTCGACGCCGCGGCGGCCGAGAGCCCCGAGGACGACGAGGCCGACGAGGCTGACGACGAGGACGAGGCCGACAAGCCCGTCCGGCGTCGTCGCAGCCGCCGAGGCGGCCGCGGGGGCCGGACCCGGCGCCGCCCGGCCGGGGCGCTGGAGGCGACCTTCGACCATGGCGACGAGGGCTACGGCCTGTGGCTTGATCCCGCCGTGCAGGACGATCCCGTCTACGCCGAGTACTGGGCGGGCCACCGTCCCGTCGAGGTCGCGATCGAGGAGGATCAGATCGTCATCCGGCGCGCCGGAGGCCCCGACGAAGCCGAGGCCGAGGCCGGCGACGAGGAGTAGTCCGGCCGCGCGTATTCGCGTTCAGTCGGACTACCCCGTGCCGCGCATGCTCTCGGGTGGCTCGGTGAGCCGGCGCCCGGTGCTGTAGTCGACCGCATCTCTCGCGTAGCGGGCAAACGCCGCACCGGCGACCGTCGTCAGGTCCCACGCCTCCGGCGTGCTCGGCGCCTCCCGCACCGCGATGTCAAAGCACCAGTCGGTGCCCTGCTCGATATACAGGGCGGCAAGCTCGGCGACGGTGAACGCGCCGCCCAGGTGGCGGCGCAGCGCGACCACGAGCGCGTCGATCACCCGCTCGGCGGCGCTGCGCTCGCGCGGGTCAAGCGCGCCGAGGCGGCGCTGGCCGTCCTGCCAGAGGCCGATCAGATCCTCGTAGCGCGGCGGCTGCGGGCTCACCGCGACCCCCGAGCCGCGCGGCATTCGGCCAGCCGCCGGGATCGCCGGCGACCGGTCAGCCGCCGGGCTTGCCGGTGATGGCGTAGGGCTGCTCGCCGGGTCTGACCATCCCCAGCTCGCGCGCGTCCTGGACGATCGTGGCCGGGTTGCTCAGCGCGGCGCGCTGGGCGGCGAGCGCCCGGTTCTGGCGCGTCAGCCGGTTGACGATCGCCTGCTGGCGCGCCGCCTGCGCGTGGGTCGACAGGTACGACAGCGTGTGCTCGGCATACAGGCCGATCACCGCCACCAGCACGACGAGCAGCGCGACCCGGCCGACCCGCTCCCAGCGCACGCGCACGACCGACGAGCGCAGCGGGACGCGGCGCGGCCGGGGCGCCGGAGCGGCCGCGGTCCGGGGCGGGGTCTGGCGCCGGGGGGACGCGGTGGCAGAGCGGGCGGACGACATCCAGCGCCACCTTCGCCCCGCGTGGCCGGTCTCCTTCCCGCTGCACGACGTCGACCCCGACGGTCAGGCGTGACGAAACGCCGAGCGTCCCGGATAGCTGGCGTCGGGACCGAGAGCCTCCTCGATGCGCAGCAGCTGGTTGTACTTGGCCACCCGATCAGAGCGTGACGGCGCGCCGGTCTTGATCTGCCCGCAGCCGGTGGCGACCGCCAGGTCGGCGATCGTCACGTCCTCGGTCTCCCCCGAGCGGTGCGACATGACCGCGGAGTAGCCGGCCTCCCGGGCCATGCGGATCGCCGCGAAGGTCTCGGTGAGGGTGCCGATCTGGTTGACCTTGATCAGAATCGAGTTGGCGACCCCGGCCTCGATCCCGCGCTGAAGGCGCTGGGTGTTGGTGACAAACAGGTCGTCGCCGACGAGCTGCACGCGGTCGCCGATGCGCTGGGTCAGCTCGGCCCACCCGTCCCAGTCCTCCTCGTCCATCCCGTCCTCGATCGACACGATCGGGTAGCGCCCGCTCAGCTGCGCCCAGTAGCCGGCGAGCTCGGCCGCCTGCAGCGTGCGCCCCTCGTGCTGCAGCACGTAGCCCTCGCCGTCGGTGAACAGCTCGGAGACCGCGGGGTCCAGCGCGATCGCCACCTGGTCGCCGGGCACGTAGCCGGCGGCGCTGATCCCCGACATGAGCAGCTCGAGCGCCTGCTCGTTTGACTCCAGGTCGGGCGCGAAGCCGCCCTCGTCGCCGACCGTCGTGCCGTGTCCCTGGTCGTGCAGGGTCGACTTGAGGTGATGGAAGACCTCGGCGCCCATCTGCAGCGCCTCGCTGAAGCTGCGCGCCCCGACGGGCACGATCATGAACTCCTGGAAGTCGACGGCGTTGTCGGCGTGGGCGCCGCCGTTGAGCACGTTCATCATCGGCACCGGCAGGACCTGGGCGGCCTCCCCGCCCAGGTAGCGCCACAGCGGCTGGCGCTCCTCCGCGGCCGAGGCGTGGGCGGCGGCCAGCGACACGGCGAGGATCGCGTTGGCCCCCAGACGCGACTTGTTGGGGGTGCCGTCCAGCGTGATCAGCATCCGGTCAAGCGCCGCCTGCCCGGCGGCGTCCTCTCCGCGGACCGCGGTCGCGATCTCGCCGTTGACGTTGTCGACCGCCTGGCTGACGCCCTTGCCCATCCAGTCTGAGCCGCCGTCGCGCAGCTCGGTGGCCTCGAACTCGCCGGTGGAGGCACCCGACGGCACGGCGGCCCGACCCCACGCCCCGGAGCGCACCGAGAGCTCGACCTCGACCGTCGGGTTGCCGCGGCTGTCGAGGATCTGGCGGGCATGCACGTGCTCGATCTGGCTCATGGGGGCGGAGGGTCTCCTGTGTGTAAGACGGCGCGGGCGTAGTACTGCAGCTGCTGCTCGGGCGCCAGATCGTCCCAGCTTCCCCCCTCGGATGCGGCCAGCTCGGTCGCGGTGCTGACGCGGTCGCGGAAGCGGCCCGACGCGGCGCGCAGCGCCAGCTCCGGATCGACCGCGAGCTTGCGCGAGACGTTGACCGCGGCAAACAGCAGATCGCCGATCTCGTCGTAACCGCGACGGCGCTCCTGCGCGCGGGCCGGATCGGCGACCGTCTGCTCCAGCGCCTCCAGGGTGGCGCGCAGCGCCTGCAGCGGCCCGTCGACGTCGGGCAGGTCAAGGCCCGAGGACGCCGCGCGGCGCTGGAGCTTTCGCGCGTGCAGAAGGCCGGGGAGGTTCTCCGGCACCTCACCGAACAACCCCGGCTCTCGGCCGGCCTCGGTCTTCTTGATCTGGTCCCAGTTGCGCAGCACCTCGCCGGCGTTGGCCACCTCGGTCTCGCCGAACACGTGCGGGTGGCGGCGGATCAGCTTCTCGGTGACGTGCTCGGCGACCGCCGCGAGATCCCCGGCGCCGCGCTCGGCGAGCAGCAGGGCGAGGAAGTGGACCTGGAAGAGGACGTCGCCGAGCTCGTCCAGGAGCTTTGCGTCGTCGTCGCGGTCGACGGCGTCGGCGAGCTCGTAGGCCTCCTCGACGGTGTGGGGCACGATCGAGCGTTCGTCCTGCTCGCGGTCCCACGGGCACTCGACCCGCAGCCGGTGGGTGATCGCATCCAGGCGGGCGATCGCGGCGGCCGCGGCCGCGCGCTGCTGGTCGCCGGGGGCCGGCGCCGCCGCCATGGCTACCCGGCGGAGGAGGAGCTGGTGGTGGTGGTCGAGCTGCTCGAGCTCGACGCG
>CAZZYU010000125.1:0-7750 GCA_964658375.1 uncultured Acetobacteraceae bacterium
ACCTCGTCCATGTCGATCAGCGAGGTCTCGCGGTCGACGTGGTAGGCGACGATGTCGTACAGCCGGCCCGAGACGTTGATCTTCATCCCGTGGGAGAGATGGCCCCCGTGGGCGAGCTCCAGGCCCATCAGGGTGTCGCCGGGCGACAGCAGCGCGTGGTAGACGGCGGTGTTGGCCTGGGCGCCGGCGTGGGGCTGGACGTTGGCGTGCTCGGCCCCGAACAGCGCCTTGGCCCGGTCGATGGCCAGCTGCTCGGAGATGTCGACGAACTCACAGCCGCCGTAGTACCGCCGGCCGGGATAGCCCTCGGCGTACTTGTTGTTGAGCACCGACCCCTGCGCCTCGAGCACCGCCATCGGGGCGAAGTTCTCCGAGGCGATCATCTCCAGCGTGCGCTGCTGGCGGTCGAGCTCGAGCGCCAGAACCTCGGCGATCTCAGGATCGACCTCGGTCAGCGGCCGGTTGAAGTAGTCGGGCGGCAGGTCGACGTCGGTCACGTGGGCCAATCCTACCGGCGATCCGGGACGGGTCACCCGACGGAGGCGACGAGCACCGCGAGGTCCCGGTGCGTCCAGACGACCGACACGTCAAATCCGGTCTCGGTCAGCCAGTCGACCTGGTCGGCGAGCGAGTCGGGCGTGTCATAGCCGGGCGTCAGGTCGGTCACCCGGTCGGCCGGATCGACCGGCACGACGACGTCGCCGAGCACGAACCGCCCGCCCGGCGACAGCGCCGCGCGCACCCGCGCAAACAGGTCGCGCTTGGCCACGGAATCAAGATGGTGCACGCACAGCGCGCTGGCCACGAGGTCAAACGTCCCCGCGGGCAGCGGATCCTGGAGACGACCGACCCGCAGCTCGCTGCGGTCCTCCGGAAGCCGCTCGCGGGCGGCGCCGAGCATCGCGTCGGACTCGTCGATGCCGATCAGCGTCGCGCCCGGGTGCACGGCCAGCAGCCGGGCCGCCGTCTCCCCCGTCCCGGTCCCCAGCTCGAGGATCCGCCGGGTCTGCGCACCGATGTCGCGCGCGGCGACGGCGACCGTGTCCTGAAACTGCTCATAGACCGGGATGTCGGCGCGGATCATCGCCCCGTAGGACTCCGGGTGGAAGTGAAACTGGCCGGTCAGCGCGTCCCGCACGGCGTCGGGCGCCAGGCCGCCAACCCGCCCGATCGACCACTCCCCGGCCTCCTCGAAGGCCCGAAGGTCGACGACCGTCGACGGGGTTCCGGGCAGCTCACCGCCGTCGACGACCATCTCGCAGGCGCGGCGGATCGGGTCCGGCACCTCGGCCAGCGTGCGCGCGTCGGCCCCGCCGGCGAGGTTGGCGCTGGACTGCAGCACCGGCCACTTCACGCCGGCCAGCGCCGGCACCTGCACGACCCGCAGCCCGAGCGTCTCGGGATCGTCGCCGCAGGCCAGCGGGTAGCGGTGCCGCGGGTTGGGCAGCAGCACCGTCACCGGCCCCGGCAGGAGCCGTTCCAGCGCGGCCCGGGTCCGCGGACCCAGCTCGGGCAGCGCCTCCAGAGCGAGCTCCAGATCGAAGAACATGACCGCCGACGGCTTGCGCATCGACCGGCGCTTGAGGCGATACAGCCGCTCGACGGCGAGCCGGCTGCCGGGGTCACAGGCCAGCCCGTAGACGGTGTCGGCGGGGAACACCGCGACGCCGCCGACGCCCATGCAGCGCTCAAACGTCTCGGCCTCCGACGGGCTCATCGCCTCCCGACCACCACCCGGTCATGGCCGGCCAGATCGCGCATCACCTCGGTCCCAAACCCCGCACGCCCGACCAGCGCGCGCACCGCCGGACCCTGGGTGGCGCCGATCTCCAGCGCCAGCAGCGTCGGCCAGGGCCGCTGCGCCGCCTGCGAGACCAGCCGGGAGATCACGCCGAGCCCGTCGGGCCCGGCGCGCAGCGCCCCCACCGGCTCATAGCGCGCGACGTCGTCGGGCAACGGCGCGTCGTCCTGCACATAGGGCAGGTTGGCCAGCACCGCGTCGACGGGCTCGGCGCCCTCGAGCAGGTCCCCGGTGCGGACCGAGACCTCGAGCCCCAGCCGCGCGGCATTGCCCTGCGCGACGGCGACCGCCGCCTCACTCACGTCGACGCCGGCCACCACCAGATCCGGGCGCTCATCGGCGAGCGCCAGCGCCACCGCGCCGCTGCCGCAGCCGACGTCGAGCACCGACGCGCCGTGCGGGAGCTCCAGCGCGACCTCCACCAAGAGCTCGGTCTCGGGGCGCGGGATGAGCACCCGGCGATCGACGGCCAGCTCCAGCCGGCGAAACGCTCGGCGGCCGAGCAGATAGGCGACCGGCTCGTGCGCCGCCCGCCGGGCGATGAGCGCGGCGAAGCGGTCGCGCGCGGGCGCGGGCAGCTCCAGGTCACGGTCGAGGATCAGCCGCTCGCGTCTGACGTCCAGCACCGCGCCCAGCAGCAGCTCGGCGTCCAGCCGCGGGGTCGGGGAGGTCGAGCGCAGCGTGTCCGTCGCGGCGGCGAGCGCCGACCGCACCGTCGCAGTCGTCTGCAGTGCGCCGGCCACCGGCCTCAGGCGCCGGCCTGCTCGTCCAGGCGCCGGCGCTTCTCGTCGTCCTGGAGCGCGTCGGTGAGCTCGTCCAGCTCGCCGATCAGGATCGCGTCGAGGTTGTGCAGGAGCAGGTTGATGCGGTGGTCCTTGACCCGCTTCTCGGCGTAGTTGTAGGTGCGGATCTTCTCGGCGCGCTCGCCGGTGCCGACCTGGGCCAGGCGGCTGGCACCGATCTCGGCCTGCTGCTCGGCGAGCGCCCGCTCGTAGAGACGGGCGCGCAGCACGCGCATCGCGCGCTCGCGGTTCTGCAGCTGGGACTTCTCGTCCTGCATCGAGACCACGACGCCCGTCGGCTTGTGCGTGATGCGCACCGCCGAGTCGGTCGTGTTGACCGACTGCCCACCGGGACCGGAGCTGCGGTAGACGTCGATCTGCAGGTCGTTGGGGTCGATCTGGACCTCCACGTCCTCGGCCTCGGGTAGCACCGCGACCGTCGCCGTCGAGGTGTGGATCCGGCCCTGGGACTCGGTCTCGGGGACGCGCTGAACCCGGTGGGTGCCGCCCTCGAACTTGAACACGGAGTAGGCGCTGTCGCCCTTGACCGCGAACGTGTAGCTGCCGTCGCCGACGGAGAGCGGCTCGACCTTGAACCCGCGGTGCTCGGCGTAGCGGGTGAGCATCCGATAGACGTCGCCGCCCCAGATCCCGGCCTCCTCCCCACCGATGCCGGGCCGGATCTCGACGATCACGTTCTTGGCGTCGTTGGGGTCGCGCTCGACCATCGCCAGACGGATCTGTTCCTCAAGCGTCTCCATCTGCTCGCGCGAGGCGTCGAGCATGGCGCGCAGCTCGGGGTCGTCGCCGTCCTCGGCGATCAGCTCCCGGGCGCCCTCGGCGTCGTTCATCGCGCGGTGGTACTCACCGGCCAGCCGAGCCGCCGGCTCGAGCTCTGAGTAGGCGCGGCGGGTCGCGGCATAGCGCTCGCGATCGCCGATCACCGCCGGGTCGGCAAGCTCGGCCTCGAGCCCGGCAAACCGCTCCAGCACCTGGTTGACGAGCCCGTCGATCATCCTGGCGAGTCTAGGAGTCGGCGCCCGCCGCCGCCCCCGGCCGGCCCGAGCGCCGGGTCACCGGGCCGGGGTCAGGCGACGACCTCGACGCCGAGCAGGTCGGCGGCCGAGGCCGCGCCCGGAGTCTCGACGGCGAGCACGGCCTGCAGCGACGCGATCGACACCGCCAGCTCGTCGAGATCGGGCTCGCGGGTGGTGAGCAGCTGCAGCTGCATGCCGGGCCACATCACCGCCTGCACCCAGCGCCGGGCGCGGTTGCGGCCTGCCCACTTGATGACCTCAAACGACAACCCGGCGATCACGGGCACTCCCAGGATCCGCGTCGCGACGAGGATCCACCACGCGGGCAGCCCGATCGGCGCGAAGATGAAGATCGAGATGATCATCACGACCAGCAGGAAGCTCGTTCCGCAGCGGGGATGCAGTCGCGAGTACAGCGCCGCCCGCTCGGGGGTCAGCTGATCGCCGGCCTCAAAGCAGGAGATCACCTTGTGCTCGGCGCCGTGGTACTCGAACACGCGCCGCAGGTCGCGCAGCCGCGAGAGCAGTGTCAGATAGCCGAGGAAGATCGCGGTCCGCAGCAGCCCCTCGACCAGCCAGAACAGCCACGAGGAGCCGAGCTGGTGCTTGACCAGGCTCGTCGCGCCGACGGGGACGACGAAGAACAGGCCGACGGAGAACGCGACGGCCACCACCACCGTCCCCGCCCACACCCCGGCGCCGAGCTCCTGCTGGGCGCCGGGAAGCTGGGCGTTGGCCGAGATCCCCAGCGCGCGCAGGCCGATGCCCAGCGAATCCCAGAGCGCGACGACCCCGCGGATCACCGGCAGCCGCCGCAGACCGCGGCGGCCGCGGGGGGCGATCGGGAACGAGACGACGTCGATCTCGCCGGGCGCAGTGCCGGTGCGGTTCTCGGCGCCGGGCGCGCTGCTGGTGCCTTCCCCGGCGACGGCGGGCTTGCGCACCGCGACCGCCCAGGTCGAGATGCCGCGCATCATGACGCCCTCGAGCACGGCTTGGCCGCCGAGCGGCGCGTCGCGCACCGCGGTCAGCCGCGCGGGCGGACGGACCGTCTCCGCGCGGCTCATCGCAGGTGAGCGGGCCTGTGGCCAGGTCGCTAGCGGGCGGCCGGCTGGCGCGCAGTGCGCCGGCCCTTCGCGACCCGGCGCTGGAAGCGCTCGACGCGCCCGCCGGTGTCGACCAGCTTCTGTCGCCCGGTGTAGAAGGGGTGACACGCCGAGCAGATCTCGACGTGGATCGTGCCCTTGGTCGACCGGGTGACGAACTGGTTGCCACACGTGCAGGTGACGTTGGCTTCGCTGTAGGTGGGGTGGATCTCGGTCTTCATCGTCGTATTGAGTCTAGCCGCGCGCCGATACACCCGATGGCGCGCTCACGTGCCGGGACAGGCGACCACCAGCGTGTTGTCGGAGCGGTCGGCGTCCTCGACGCGATCGTCGGGATCGGCCACCACGGTCGGGGGATCGGCGGCGTCGCAGACGGGCCCGAGAAAGCGCACTCGCGCACTGGCGTCCGGACCCAGCGACGGCACCGCATGGGTCTGCATGACGCCGCCGCCGGCGCCCGACCCCGAGCTGAACAGCACCGAGAACGGGCCGGTCGCGGTGGCGCCGGAGTTGGCGATGACCGCGACGTAGTGGTCGCGATCGGGGCGGCCCGCGACCGGCGTCACGGCGACCCTTGCGACGCGCAGGTCAGGTCGCAGGTCCCGCACCCCGCATGCCGGGCTGCGCAACGTCGTCGTGCTCAGGATCTCGTCGTGCGCGCCCAGCCAGCGGAAGTCGACGGCGAAGCGATAGCGGGCGGGCGCGTCAACGTCGTAGACGGTCTTGGCCAGCTTCCAGACATCGGCGCTCCGCCGGCCCAGGGTCGGGTCGGCCGGCGTCAGCCAGCGACCGAGATCGCCGCTGTCAGGGACGCTGCGCAGCGCTGCGCCCGGGATCCGCTCCAGCAGCGAGAACCGCACCGACAGCGTGCGCGTTCCCGGAACCGGACGCATCACCGAGGTCACCGCCACCGTCCGCCCGATCGGATTGAGTGCGCTGTGACAGGCAAAGCCGGCCAGCTGCGCCCGGGGCGCCACACCGGCCACCGCAGCGCCGGTCGCCATCGCACACCCGCCCGCGAGGACGGCCGTCACGGCGCAGAGCAGCGGTGTCAGGCGTGTCATCACCGCTCCTTAAACCGAGCGGGAGGCCGGAAGTTGCAGCAGACCCCGGCTCCGCGGTGATGTCGAGCGGCCTACGTCAGCTGGTACAGCGGGCCGTCCCCACCCTCGGGCGGCGTCAGACGGCCGCCCCGGGCGGTGATCGCGCCGCACTGCACGCAGTTGGTGTAGTTGACCGTCACGTCGACGGTGCCCTTGGCGGGCGCGTCGTCGGGGATCTCGTAGACGCCGGCGGGGCACATCCAGACCCAGCTCTCAGCCACCTCGCGCGGCACCTCACGGCGCAGACGGATGTGGTTGGGCGCGTCGTCGCGGGTCGCGTTGCCGCTGATGTACACGCTGGAGAGCTTGTCGAAGGTGTACTTGCCGTCGGGCTTGGGATAGCCCTTGCGGGTGTCTCCGATGAACTGCGGGACCTGGTCGCCGCGGTGCCAGGGCAGCCGGCCGCGCGGGATCCGGCCCTTGGACATGATCGCCGCGCCGCTGAGCGGGGCGCCCTTGAGAAAGCCCTTGGTCAGCGGTTGGCGGGTGTTTCGCACCTGATAGAGCTCCTGGCCGATCGAGGAGTCCTCGACGGCCTGCTCGTAGTTGGCCAGCGGCTCGCCGTCCTTGAGCGTCCGGTAGATCGCCTCGCCGGCGAGGATCCCGGACTTGATGCAGTGGTGCACGCCCTTCAGCGCCGCTGCGTCGACCATCCCGCCGGAGTCGCCGACGAGCAGTGCGCCGGGCATCGTGAGCTTGGGCATCGACCAGTAGCCGCCGCCCGGCAGCGCCTTGGCACCCCAGCCGACGCGCTCGCCGCCCTCGAGGATGCCCTTGACCAGCGGGTGCAGCTTGAACTGCTGCAGCAGGTCGTGGACCGAAGTGGTGGCGTCGGCGTAGTCCAGATCGACGACGAAGCCGATCGAGACGAGATCCTCGCCGGTCTTCTCGTCCTTCATCGGATAGAGCCAGCTGCCGCCGACGTGGCCGTACTTGGACGGCACCTTCAGCGGCCACGGGCCGATCGTGTGGATCACGCGGTCCAGCGGCTTGGGGACCTTCCACAGCTCCTTGACGCCGAGCTCCCAGATCTGGGGCTCGCGGTGGGCGCCGAGGTCGAACTCCTTGATCGCCGCACCGGTCAGATGGCCCCAGCACCCCTCGGCCAGGACGGTCACCTTGGCCTTGATATCGGTGCCCGGCTCGAAGTTGGACAGCTCCTCACCGGCCTTGCCCCGGCCCTTGTCGCCCGAGCGCACACCGACGACCGCGCCGTCCTCCACGACCAGCTGGGTGGCCGCCGTCTCGGTGAGGATGTAGGCGCCGCCCTCCTCGGCCTTGGCCTGCTGAAAGCGGGCCAGCGCCGACACCGAGACGACCTCGTTGCCGTGATTCTTGAAGTTGGGCACCGCGAACGGCGGCACCGTCAGCTTCATCCGCCCGTTGGGCAGCGCGTAGATCGACTCCTTGGTGACCTCGCCGAAGGCGAAGCGCTCGGCGCGCCACTGCTCCCGCGTCATCTCGGGGAACAGCTCCTGCAGCGGTCCCGGGCGCATGACCGCGCCCGAGAGGTTATGCCCGCCGCAGGTCTTGGCCTTCTCGATGACGGCCACGGGCACCTCGCCGAGACGCTCCATCAGCGCCTCGTCGTCGCCGAGCAGCTGCAGCAGCCGGTTGGCGGTCGCCAGCCCGGCGGTGCCGCCGCCGACGATCGCGACGCCGACGTCGATCCGCTCATCCTCGTCGTCGAGCCCGTGCTTGACGAACTCCTTGAGCGAGTCGACCGGCGGCGGGTACTCGCTGGGGGCGTGGTGTCCGTTGCGGCCGGCCATCGTCAGCTTGCCTTCTTGGCCTTGATCGCGTCGGTCAGCTTGGGCAGCACCTTGTTGAGGTCGCCCACGATCCCGAGATCTGAGAACTCGAAGATCGGCGCGTTGGCGTCCTTGTTGATGGCGACGATGTTCTCCGAGGACTGCATCCC
>CAZZYU010000126.1:0-7624 GCA_964658375.1 uncultured Acetobacteraceae bacterium
TGCTGATCGACCTGATCGGCTACCGCCGCTTCGGCCACAACGAGGCCGACGAGCCCGCCTACACCCAGCCCGAGATGTACGGCGTGATCAAGAAGCACCAGCCGGTGCGCGAGCTGTTCGCCCGCCAGCTGGTCGATGCGGGGATCGTGAGCGAGGCCGAGTCCACCGAGATGACCGACCAGGTGTGGGCGCAGCTGTCAGAGACCCACGGCGAGCTCAAGGAGCGGATCGCCGCCGTCAAGGACCGGGGGGGAGACCAGGCGACCGGCGAGTACCAGCTCGATCGCACTCCGTCGCCCGAGGTCAAGACCGCGGTGGCGCTCGATCGCCTGCAGGCCCTCAACGAGGAGCTGCTCGGCGTTCCCGACGGCTTCACGGTCCACCCCAAGCTGGTCAAGCAGCTCGAGCAGCGCCGCGACGCCATCCAGGTCGACGCCGCGAAGCCGGGCATCGTCTGGGCGCACGCCGAGTCGCTGGCGTTCGCCTCGCTGCTGGGCGAGGGGATCCCGATCCGCCTCACCGGCCAGGACACCGAGCGCGGCACGTTCAGCCAGCGCCACCTCGTCCTGCACGACCCCAAGACCGGCCAGGAGCACTGCGCGATGCAGCACCTGCCGGGCGCGTTGGCTCCGATGGAGCTGCACAACAGCCCGCTCTCGGAGACCGCCTGCGTCGGCTTTGAATACGGGTACTCGGAAGAGGGTCCCGAGACCCTGGTGCTGTGGGAGGCGCAGTTCGGCGACTTCGTCAACGGCGCGCAGGTGATCATCGACCAGTTCATCGCGTCGGGCCTGGCCAAATGGGGCCAGACCTCGCGGCTGACGCTGCTGCTGCCCCACGGCTACGAGGGCTCGGGTCCCGAGCACTCCTCGGCGCGCCTGGAGCGGTTCCTGCAGCTCGCCGCCGAGGGCAGCATCCGGGTCGCCAACCCGACGACGCCCGCGCAGTACTTCCATCTGCTGCGTCGCCAGGCGCGGATCGCCAAGCAGCGCCCCCTGATCGTGATGACGCCGAAGTCGCTGCTGCGCCTGCCCCAGGCTTCCAGCCGGATCCAGGATCTGACCGAGGGCCGCTTCTCGCCGGTGCTCGCCGACGCCGCCGTCGATCCCGAGCAGGTCACGCGGCTGGTGCTGTGCGCCGGCAAGGTGTATTACGACCTCGCGGCATCGCCCGCTCGCCAGGACAACCCGGCGGTGGCGCTGGGCCGGGTCGAGCTGCTCTATCCGTTCCCCCAGGGCGACCTGATGGAGCTGATCGACAGCTACCCCAAGCTCCAGGAGGTCGTCTGGGTTCAGGAGGAGCCGCGCAACATGGGCGCGCGGGCCTTCATGTCGCCCCGGCTGCTGCAGATCCTGCCCGACCATCTGAACTTCGGCTACATCGGCCGCCCCGAGCGGGCCGCGTCGGGCGAGGGCTACCCGATCGCTCACGCCACCGAGCAGGCCCGTATCGTCAGCGCCGCGCTCGACCTCTCCCAGACGGTCTCGCAGTACCCGCGCAAGCTCCCCGGCGATCGCTGACGCCGGCAGCGGCTCGGGTCAGCGGCGCACCAACCGCATCCCCCACGAGACGACGACGACCACGAGCCCGGCGATCGCGATCGCCACTCCGCTGGATCGCAGCCCGCTGGTGGCGATCGTCCACGCCGCGCGCACGGCGCCGCGGTCAGTCGAGGTGGAGACGAGCGCGTCGGCGAGCGGCGCCCGGAGCGCGACGCGGGCGGCGAGGATGACCGCGCCCGCGACCACCAGGCCGTAGCCGACTGCGCTCAGCGTCCGCGCCCGGCGTCCGCGGGCGAGCGCCAGCGCGAGCAGGAACGCGGCCAGCGCGCTCAGCGGCAGGACCCAGGCGAGGATGCGGATCACCGCCGCCTCCCGGCGCAGCCGGCGCACCCGGTCAGGGCGCGCCACGACGAGCTGGCCGGCGCGGGGTGAGTGCACGGCGAGCACCTGCGAGCTGCCCGGGATCGCCCGGGCGATCGTCGTGCCGGCGAGCGCCGAGACCAGATCGCGCAGCAGGGGGGTGAGATCGAGGACCACCTCCTGGTTGCCCCGGGCGTGATCCAGGGCGATCAGCAGCTGCGCGTGGGTCTGGCGGTTGGCAGCGCGCCAGGCCTGCTGGCCCGGCCCGCTGGCCAGCAGGCTCACGGCGAGCCCGGATGCCGATCGGCGCAACGCCGTCTCGGCGCGGCTGGCCAACGGCCCCGGCAGCACGTGCCCCAGCGCGGCGTCGATCCCGTTGGCGGTGAACGCGCGTCTGACCGCGTAGCCGGCGATCGCGCGGCGGATCTCGGAGTTGGCGATCAACCGCGAGCTGGTCGCCGTCCAGCGGGGTGTGCTCAGCGGCTGCCGATCGATCCAGATCGCCGCGGCGCCGCCGATCGTCGCCACCGTGCCGACGAGCAGCAGCGCGACCAGCACGCCTTGGAACCGCGGAGCGAAGCGCATCGTGTACGTCGATTCTCCCCACATCGGGGCGCGGGCTCGCCATCTGTCAGTCTCCATGAATGCGGTTTCACCGAGACGGCTCCCGTCGCGACAACTCGCGCAGGACGTTCATCCCCAGTCTCGGCGTCCATGACATGGCGATCGATCTCGGCACCGCGAACACGCTCGTCTACGTCGGCGGCCGCGGGATCGTCGTCTCCGAGCCGTCGGTCGTCGCCTCTGACCTGTCGACCGGCGAGGTCCACGCGGTCGGCAGCGACGCCGAGCGGATGATCGGCCGCACACCGGCGACGATCTCCGCCACGCGGCCGCTGCGCCACGGGGTGATCGCCGACTTCGAGGTCACCGAGGAGATGCTGCGCTACTTCATCCGCAAGGTGATCGACCGCCGAACGGCCCACCCGCGGCTGATCGTCTGCGCGCCCTCGGGGGTCACCGAGGTCGAGAAGCGAGCCGTCGAGGAGGCGTCGCTGGCCGCCGGAGCGCGGCAGGTGCATCTGATCGAGGAGCCGATCGCGGCGGCGATCGGAGCCGGGGTCGCGATCGAGGAACCGGTCGGACGGCTGGTCGTCGACGTCGGCGGCGGCACCAGCGAGGTGGCGGTGATCTCGCTGGGGTCGATCGTCATCTCCCGCTCGGTGCGCGTCGGCGGCTATGAGATGGACGAGGCGATCACCCACTACCTGCGCTCGGTCTATCAGCTGGCGGTCGGCTCCCAGACGGCCGAGTCGATCAAGATCGACATCGGCTCCGCGATCCCGCTGGCGGAGGAGCTGGTGATCGAGGTCCGCGGCCGCCACCTCGTCACCGGCCTGCCGACCGCGGTGCCACTGCACTCCGAGGAGGTCCGCGCGGCGATCGCCGGCCCCCTGCGCGAGATCCTGCATGCGATCCGTGACACGCTGGAACAGACTCCGCCCGAGCTGTCCTCCGATATCGCGCGGGACGGCATCCTGCTCGCCGGCGGCGGCACGCTGATCCGCGGCTTCCCGGAGATGGTCGCCGCCGAGACCGGGATGCCCGTCTACCGCGCCGACTCTCCGCTCACCTGCGTCGCCGTCGGCTCCGGCGAGGCGCTGGCCCATCTCGACACGCTCAATGTCACGCGCCAGTTCGGCCGCTCGCCGACGACGCCGGACTGGCGCACTGCCCAGCCCTGACCGCCGGCTTGCAGCCGCGCTCGTGAGCGACTGCTATCAATCGCCACAGGTGACGGGGCACTAATGGATCTGGATCTGCTCGTCATCGGCTCCGGGCCCGGCGGCCAGCGCGCGGCCATCCAGGCGGCCAAGCTCGGCAAGCGCGTCGGCGTCGTCGAGCGCCGGGATCGGATCGGCGGGGTGTCGATCCACAGCGGCACGATCCCGTCCAAGACGCTGCGTCAGTCGATCCTGGAGGATCTGGCGGGGCGGGGGGCCGATCTTCCCGATCCGCTGCACCCCGGACGCCAGGAGTCGGCGGCGGGCCGCCTGCTGCACGACCGGGTCGGGCGCGTGGTGGGCAATGAGACGGCGGTCGTGCGGGCGCAGTTTCGCCGCAACGGCGTCGGGCTGCTGATGGGCCGCGCGGCGTTCGAGGACGAGCACACGATCCACGTCACCGACCGCGACGACGACGGCGGCGAGCTGCACGTGACCGCCGAGAACATCGTCATCGCCGTCGGCACCAATCCGGCCCGGCCGGCCGACGTCGACTTCGACGAGCGGCGGGTGATCGACTCAGACGGGGTGCTCAACCTCGACTACGCCGCGTCCAAGACGATGACGATCGTCGGCGGCGGTGTGATCGGCGTCGAGTACACGTCGATGTTCGCCGCGATGGGCGTGCGGGTGACGCTCGTCGACGCCCGCGACCGGCTGCTGCCCTACCTGGACCGCGACATCGCGGTCGCGCTGCAGTACCTGTTGCGCAAGCGCAACGTCACCTTCCGCTTCGGGGAGGAGGTGGTCGGCGTCGAGCGCAAGGGCGAGCGGGTCGTCACCCATCTGAAGTCGGGCAAGCAGATCTCCTCCAACACGCTGCTGTACGCCACCGGCCGCCAGGGCGCGACCGAGCATCTGGCGCTCGAGCGGGCGGGGCTGCAGTGCGACCGGCGCGGACGGGTCGAGGTCGACGACGAGTACCGCACCGCGGTCCCGCACATCTTCGCGGTCGGCGACGTCGCCGGACCGCCGGGGCTGGCCGCGACGAGCATGGAGCAGGGCCGGATCGCGGCGCTGGCCGCCTTCGAGGAGCCGGTCACCCACCTGCCCGATCTGGTCCCGATCGGGATCTACTCGATCCCGGAGATCTCCTATGTCGGTCGCACCGAGGAGGAGCTGACCGAGGCCGCGATCCCCTACGTCACCGGCATCGCCTGGTGGCGTGAGCTGGCCAAGGCGATGATGCTGCGCGAGGAGGACGGCCTGCTGAAGCTCCTCGTCTCGCCCGAGGATCGCCGGCTGCTCGGCGTCCACGTGATCGGCGCCCAGGCGACCGATCTGGTCCACATCGGTCAGGCGCTGATGGATCGCGAGGCCGGCCTGGACTTCCTCGTCTCGGCGGTGTTCAACTATCCGACTCTCGCCGAGGCCTACAAGGTCGCCGGCCTGGACGCGCTGAACCGGATCCGCGACCAGCGCTGAGCGGGATCCCGCGGCCTGCGCCGCGCGGTCAGGCGAGCTGCGGCAGCAGCCAGTCGTAGACCTCGTCCAGACGGTTGACCGTCAGCGAGATGTGACCCTCGTCGTCGAACAGGCGGGCCTGCACGCCGGGGATGTTGGCGGCCAGCCATTCGCCGTGGCTGAACGGGACGAAGCGGTCGTGGCGGCCGTGCATGAGCAGGACCGGCGTCCGGATCTGGCTGAGCCCGAATCCCCAGTCCTCGATCGTCGCCAGTCCGTCGTCCCACCAGCCGTCGGCCCCGGGCTCCAGCGCGATGCGCGTCTGCTCGATCATGTACGTGCCGAGCTCGCCGGTCAGGACGGCGGCGTCGACGGGCGCCAGCAGGGACTGCATCATCTCCATCATCGAGTCCAGGTCGCCGGCGAGCATCGCCTCGCGGTCCTCCTCGCACTTGACCCGCGCCGCCGCCCGGTCTGCCAGCAGCAGCTTGGTGTCCTCGACGTTGAGCTCGCCCATTCCGGCGTAGTAGTCAAGGCCGGGGGCGCCATAGGGCGCGACCGAGGCCAGCACGCCGACGGCGGGCACCAGCCCGGTCAGCAGCGCCGCGCAGGCGGCGGCGTGCGGCCCGCCGCCCGAGACTCCCCACACGCCGAGCCGGCGGATCCCCAGCGCGTCGGCGATCGTCCGCACGTCGGCGGCGCAGTCGGCGACGTTGCGACCCTCCAGGCGGCTCGATCCGCCGTAGCCGGGCCGGTCGTAGGAGAGCAGACGGATCCCGCGCTGTCGCGCCCGGGCCACGTCGACGGACCACGGCAGCCGCGAGCCGGGCATCCCGTGCAGCGTGATCACCGGTACCCCGTCGGGATCGCCGACGTCGGTCACGCGCAGGGTCCGGCCGTCGGCGGTGGTGACGTCGCGCTCGCTCATCGCGCCGATCTTCTCAGACGCCCGAGCGCCGCGCTCACCACTTGCGCGGATGGCGCGGCCGCGCAGGCCGCCAGGATGATCAGGAACGGATCGATCGGCTCCCGGAAGCGCGGGGTCTCGACGTTGATGAACACCACCGACAGCGCGAACAGCAGCGGGATCGCCCACGGCCACTTCGGGCCGGCCCGGACGCCGCGGGTGAAGAGACCCGCGAGCGCCAGGAGGCACAGGATCCAGAAGGCGATCACCCCGACCTCGGCGTCGCCGCGGTGCAGCCCGATCGCCGCCGCGGACTCGTGCCAGGCGACGCCGCCCTCGAGCTCGACCATGCGCGTGAGGTTGTGCCAGCCGGCGCTGAGCGGCGCGGTGGGGTGTGCGTCGATGTAGCGCAGCGCCCGATGCTCGAGCTGCTCGCCGACGGTCAGCTCGTTCTCGTCGACCGCCGCGCGGCGGATCCGGTCGTCCTGCGGGATCTGCCAGAAGAAGCGCCACTTGTAGGGCACGGGGCGCGCGCTGGCCGACTCCGGGTTATAGGTGCCGCGCAGGGTGATCCCAGTCTCGTCGGAGATCGGGATGAAATGGTGCAGCTCGACCGCGTTGCGGATCGTCCAGGGCGTGATCATCGCCGCGGTGGCGGCGAGCAGCAGCGCCGCGCCGGCGAGCCGCCGCCGCGCCGAGCCTCCGACCGCTCCGGCGCAGGCGAACGCGAGCGGAATCACCATCAGCGCCGCGTTCTCGTGGGTGAGCGCCGCCAACCCGCACAGCAGGCCGGTCCCGGCGATCCAGCGCCACGGCCGCCGCGAGCGCCGCGCCCGCAGCGCCGCCCAGGTGGCGGCGAGCTCGAAGACGATCAGCAGGTTCTCGGCCACCAGCATCCCGGAGAGCTCGATCAGCACCGGATAGACCGCGCCCAGGGTGAGCGCCGCCAGACCGACGCCTGCCCCGAACGCCTCCAGGGCGACGAGGCCGATCAGGCCGACCGCGACCGTGCCGATCGCCGCCCCGCAGAGGCGCTCGCCCCGCAGAGCCGGTTTGCCGCCGGCCGTGTGGCCGTCGATCAGGTCCGCGACCGCCAGGAGGTAGGGGTAGGCGGGCGGGAAGTAGGCCGTCGGCCCGTGCGAGCCGCCGGCCCCGGTGTCACGCCCGTCGCCGGTGTGGTAGTCGCCGTGGTGGGCGATCATCCGGGCCAGCCGGTTGTAGGTGCCGGCGTCGTTGACCGCCCGGTAGGAGGTCGTCTCCACAAAGCCCACGCGCAGCGCGAGGGCGGCGATCAGCATCGCCGCCACGATCAGCGTCGCGCTCAGTGGATGCCGACGAGTCCCGCGCACACCCAGTTCGACGCGCCTGCGCCGCCCCGCCAGATCCGCGCGGCGACGGCGTCCTGCTCGGCCTTGGGCGCCAGGTAGGCGGCGGGACCGCTGCCGCCGAACAGCGCCCAGGTGCTGGGGATGATCTGGTAATAGCCCGACGCTCCCGCGCTGTTGGGCGGCAGGTTCTGGCCGCCGGACTCACACAGCACGATCGCGTAGGGGATCGCCCATCCGCCCGTCGGGACCCCGGCCACCGGCGCCGTGGGCGCGGCGGTGGCGGCCCGCTGGGCGGCGGCCGCGGCCGCGGCGGCACGGATCGCGGCGGCGCGCCGGGCC
>CAZZYU010000127.1:0-7072 GCA_964658375.1 uncultured Acetobacteraceae bacterium
CTAACCACCACGACGACCGCCGGTCCACCCCCCGCGACGGCCACGATCCCGACGGTCGCCGCGCCGGCACCGCCACCGGCGCCGACGGCGCCGGTCACGCCGCTTGCCCCGACCCCGCCCCCACCCCCAACCTCACCCTCGACCACAGCTTCAGGGACGACGACCGTGACGACCTCGGCGCCGACGCGGACGGGGAAGCCGAGGCAGACGACCTCGACGCCGTCCGTGCAACCAGGCTCCCCCCGGGACGAGACGTCGTCATCGCTGCCGGGGGCCACGGGAACGACGTCGTCACACCGGCGCGCTCAGGCCCGCCGGCCCGCCGCGCGCCACACGACGACGCGCACGACGTCGCGCGCCACGCCGCCGGCCGGCTCGGGCGTGCCGACCCCGGCAAACCCGACGTTCTCGCTCTCGCTGCCCGGCGCCCCCGCCGTCGGGGTGCCGAACTTCTTCATCGACTCGTTCCAGATCCCGCCGTTCCTGCTGCCGATCTACCAGGCAGCGGGGATCGAGTACGAGGTCCCGTGGGAGATCCTCGCCTCGATCAACGAGATCGAGACCGACTACGGGCGCAACCTGTCGGTCTCCACGGCGGGGGCGGTCGGCTGGATGCAGTTCATGCCCTCGACCTGGCGCAAATACGGCGTCGATGCCAACGGGGACGGCGTCGCCGACCCCTACAACCCCGTCGACGCGATCTTCTCGGCGGCCCGGTATCTGCACGCCGCCGGCGCCTCGCAGAACCTCGGCCGCGCGATCTACGCCTACAACCACGCCCAGTGGTACGTGCAGTCGGTGCTCCTGCGCGCCAAGCTGATCGGCGGGATCCCGACCAAGCTGATCGGCGCGCTCACCGGGCTGGTGCAGGGCCACTTCCCGGTCGCGGCACCCGCCAAGTACGCCGACGACGATGTCGTCTCCAAGGCCGCGCGCATGATCAGGGGCACCAACCTCGCCGAGCCGGTCGAGTCTGACCTGAACGCGAAGGGCACCGCGATCTTCGCCCGCAGGGGCTCGCCGGTGATCGCCGTCAACGACGGCAAGATCGTCAGGCTCGGTCACTCCAGGGCACTGGGCAACTACGTGTCGCTCCAGGACGCGACCGGCAACATCTACACCTACGCGCACCTGGGTTCGGTGTCCAAGCGCTACGCGTCGCCCCGGCCGGTCAGGATCACCGCCAAGGACATCGCCTCCGAGATGGCCACACCGAAGGTGAAGGCCCCGACCCAGGCCGCGACCGCCGGCAGCCAGCCGTCGGCGACCGGTTCGCAGGCACGCCCGAGCGCCACGTCGTCGGCCACCGCGAAGGCTCCGCGCGCGCGGAGCCAGGCGCGCTCGTCGGGCGCCGCCGCGCCGATGGTCAAGGAGCGCCTGTTCGCGCATCCGGCGCGCCGGGCCTCCTACGCGGCCGGTGGCAGCCGCCAGCTCAAGAACTCCGGACAGCCGATCACGAGCTTTGACGACTACTTCTCCGACACCCTGCACCTCGCGCGTGATCAGTACACGCTCAAGCGCCTGAAGGTCGGGGCGATCGTGATCGGCGGAACGATCCTCGGCCACATCGGCGGACCGAGCCAGGGCGTCTCGTCGCACCTGTGGTTCCAGATCCAGCCCGCCGGCCGGGGGGCGCCGGACATCGACCCCAAGCCGGTGCTCGACGGCTGGAAGCTGCTGCAGGCGACCGCCGTCTATCGCGCCAACTCGATCGACCCGTTCTACGGACCGGGCAGGAAGGACCCGAGCGTCGGCCAGGTTCTGCTCATGTCCAAGCAGCAGCTCACCGAGCGGGTGCTCAGCGATCCCCGCGCGCGGATCTACAACTGCGGCCGGCGTGACATCCAGGCTGGTCTCATCGATCGCCGGGTGCTCGCGGTGATCGAGTTCCTCTCGGCCTCGGGCCTGGATCCCACCGTCTCGGGCCTGGCCTGCGACGCGACCCCGAACGGGACCACGGGCGTCGACGAGGCCGGCAAGACCGGCGAGAGCGTCGACATCTCGGCGATCAACGGGATCCCGATCCTCGGTCACCAGGGCCCGGGCTCGATCACCGACGTCACGATCCGGCGGCTGCTCACCCTCCAGGGGTCGATGGCGCCCGATGACATCGTCAGCGACATGGACTACAAGGGCCAGAGCAACACCCTGGCCCTGCCCGACCACAAGAACCGGATCCAGATCAGCTACATGCCGAACTTCGGCGCCGACAGGAAGCTGTCGGCGCAGCTGCAGTCGATCCTGAAGCCCGGGCAGTGGACCAAGCTGATCGACCGCCTCAGCCAGATCCCCGAGCCGGTGGTGCCGATCAGCCCCAGCAGCTACGCGATCCGCGATTCCCGGCGCTGATCGCCCGGACGCGATGTCGGTGACCCCCGCGCCGGGGGCGGGGCTGTTCTCACTGGTGCAGGTCGAGGTCCCGTGGCCGCTGGGGCCGCCCGACGGCCGGTACGTGATGCGCGGGGGCGACGGGGGCGACGGGCACGTGGGTGACGAGGGCGACGACGGCGACACCTCCACGATCACCCACGTCGCCGTGCTCGCCACCCTGGGCGCGGCGCCGCGCCACCGGCTTGGACGCGGTCTGGGCGCTCGCGGGCGCGCGCGGGCGCAGGAGGCCGAGCCCGCGCCGACGGCGGTGAGCAACGGGCGGGCGACGATCATCGCGGTGCAGCGGCCGCTCGGCGACGCCGAGGCCGCCCGGGCGTGGCTGCGGGGAGCGGGCGAGCCCGAGCTGTCGGTGGGCCTCGGGCTGGTGAACCGGGTGCTGCACGCCTTCCGCCTGGCCACCGCGGATCCGCACGTGGGGTCGCTGTCGCGTCAGCAGCTGATCGCGGCGCGGATCGGCTACGGCACGGGCGAGCAGGTGGCCGCCGGCCGCTGGGCGCAGGCTCGCGAGCTGGCCCAGCCCTCCGTCCGGGCGCGCCGCCGGCAGGTGCTCGCGCCGCAGGCGCGGCTGGCGGCGATGCTCGGCGCCCGCCAGCCGCCCCTGGTCTGTGAGGAGCTCGTCCTGCGCGCCCGCTCCGACCTCGACGCGGGCCGCCCGCGCGAGGCCGCGCTGCAGCTGCTCGTCACGCTCGATGCGGCGCTCGCCGAGCTGGCGGCCGACCCGCGCGCCGCCTCGCTGGAGGAGCGGCTCGCCGAGCTGCGTGGCCGGCGTGACGCGGTGGCCGCCGCCGCCCAGGCAGCGCTCGCCGGGTCACCGTCGGCGGCCGCGCGGGAGACGGTGGCGTCCACGGTGAGCCGGATCGAGGCCGCGCTGCGCGCCCGCGCCGCCGCCGGGAGCTGACGCTGCGGATGGGCTGGCGCGAGGTCACCCGCCACCGGGGACGGGATGACGGTCAACGGCCCACGGGCGCCGCCGGCAGCGCGGCCGCGAACCGCTCCAGCGTGTGGGCCAGCGCGTCGCCCATCGCGCGGCGGATGAAGAGCACGTCGACGACGACGGTGACCGGGTTGCGCCGGCGCAGGCGATAGGCGAGGCGCAGCGTCACCTGCGCCCCCGCCTCCCGCGCGGAGAACTCGACCGTCTGCTCGCCATCGATCGAGCGGTCGTGCACGGCGAGCCGCTGCCCGCGGCCGGAGGCGTACTCCAGCACCCGCTCGGTCACCGTGCCGCGTCCCGCCGGACCCGAGCGCCAGGTCACACACGCGCCGACCGCCGGCCAGTCGCCCTCCACGGCGGTCACCGCATCCAGGCCATCCACCCACTCGGCCCACCGACCGGTGTCGTACCACAGCCGCTCGGCGGCCGTTAGTGAGACCTCCACGTGACGAGAGACCGAGACGGTGGGCATCGCCCGCAGTGTGCTGCACGCCGGGGCGGGGACCGCGGTTTTCCGTCGGCCGGTGGGTGAGGAGGTCAAACGAAAGGAATAGGCTTGCCGGATCGAGCGGCTGCCCGACAACGTCGAGCCGTATCCGGAGATCTCCTCCAAGGCCTACGAGCATCCCGCCGACCGGGCGGCGACGGCGGCGCTCGACGCGGTGCCGATGCTCGACACCGTCGTGCGCAGGCTCGTCGAGTTCAGCTATGAGCGAGCCCTGCGTCAGTCGTTTCTCGGCAATTCGGTCCGCCTCGGCGAGCACCAGCTGCCCGGCGTGTGGGCCTCCTATCAGGGGGTCAAGCGGATCCTCGACATGCCCGGCGACTACGACCTCTACGTGACCTCGGCGATCTCCTGGAACGCGGTGACGATCGGCTCACGCAACCCGATGATCGTCGTCGGCGCTCCGCTGCTGCGCCAGCTCGGTCCCGGCGAGCAGCGGGCGGTGCTCGCCCATGAGCTCGGCCACATCCTCTCTGACCACGTGCTGTACACGACCGCTTTGAACATCCTGCTGGCGGCGGGCGGTGGACTGCCGCTCGGCCTGGGCCTGCCGCTGCGCGCGGTCCGCGCGGTGCTGCTGGAGTGGATGCGCGCCGCCGAGCTGTCGTGTGACCGGGCGGCGACGCTCGCGGTCCGTGACCCGCAGATCGTCTGCCGGGCGTTGATGGTCGTCGCCGGGGGCGTCGGCGCCGATGAGCTCAACCTCGACGCGTTCATGGCGCAGGCGATGGAGTACGAGAACTGGGATGACTCCCACGACCGCGTGCGGCGCTTCTTCAACGAGATCAACGCGACCCACGCCAACGCGGTCCGGCGTGTGTCGGAGATCATGCGCTGGGTGCGCAGCGGCGAGTACGACCGCATCCAGCGCGGTGAGTACCGGCGCCGCGGCGAGCCGACCAACGTCCGTGACGACGCCGGTGATGCGTTTGAGTTCTACGCCGAGCGCTTCCGGACGATGTTCGCGGAGCTGGGCGACAACGTCACCTCGCTGGGCAACCAGATGGGCGACGTGAGCGGCCAGGTCGCCGACTGGCTGCGCAAGCGCGGCGGCGGCCGTGATGAGTGAGCGCCGGCGCCCGAACACGACGCTGGTCCTCGTCGGTCTGGCGGTGCTCGGCCTCGCGGCGGCGTTCGGCCTCGCCGGCGGGGCGCGGTCGGCCGCGGCGTCCGGTCGCGGTCGTCCGCGTGGTCGGCCCTCGGCCCCCGCGACCACCGTGCCGACCTGGAGCGCGCCGGTCACGATCGATACCGGCAACTCGATCAACGCCGTCTCGTGCCCGACCCAGACGTTGTGCGTGGCCGTCGACGACGCCGGCAACGTGCTCACCTCGACCGACCCCTCGGGCGGCGCCGGCGCCTGGACCACGACCCAGATCGACGACGGCAACCTGCTGACGGCGGTCAGCTGCCCGACGACGTCGCTCTGCCTGGCCGCCGACGAGAACGGAGAGCTGCTGGTCTCCACCGATCCCACCGGCGGCGCCGGCGCGTGGTCGGGGCCTGAGCAGATCGAGGGCGCCAACCAGGGCGACACGATCACCGCGATCTCGTGCGCGTCGACGACGTTGTGCGTGGCCGCGGGCATCGCGGGCGACGTCTACACGGCGACCGCTCCGACGAAGGGCGCCGCGGCGTGGACCGACGCCGAGATCGACCAGAACTCCTCGTTGACCGACATCGCGTGTGTGACCGGAGGGTTCTGCGTCGCGGTCGACGAGGCCGGTGACGTCGTCACGACGGGCAACCCCGCCGGCGGAGCCGGCGCCTGGTCGGCGCCCGTGGACATCGACGGCATGACGGGACTCGACGGCGGGGTCGCGTGCGCGTCGGCGACGCTGTGCGCGGCGATCGACTCCGACGGCAGCGCGCTCACCTCGACCGACCCCGCCGGCGGCGCCTCCGCCTGGAGCGCGGCGTCGATCGAGCCCGGCGGCGCCTTCGAGGCCAACGCGGTCAGCTGCGTGTCGGGACCGATGTGCGTCGCCGTCGACGGGTCGGGCAACGCGCTGGCCACGATCAATCCGACCCAGGGCGCCGGCGCCTGGAAGACGACGGCCATCGACGCCGGCCAGCCGCTCAACGGCGTCGCCTGCACCGACGGGCTGTGCGTCGCCGTCGACGAGAACGGCGACGTGGTCACGGGGACGGGCACGTTCGGCGCCCCCGCGGGAACGGGCTCAGGCGCGACGGGCGGCTCGGGCGGCTCGACCGGCGGCGCCGGCCGGCCAGCGCTGTCCCGGCTGCACGTCGCCCCCCGGAGCGTCGCGTCCGTCGGCGGCACCGGGCCGCCGATCGACCGCCACGGTCCGGACACGATCACCTACCGCGACTCGCTGTCGGCGCGCACGACGTTCACCGTGCTCTCGCGCGTGCCGGGACGCAGGCGCGGCGGCCGCTGCGTGGCGGTTCACCACGGGCGCCCTCGGACCGGCCGGCGCTGCACCGCGACCCACCGCCTCGGGCGCTTCGCCCATTCCGACACCGCGGGCCGGGTCACGCTGCGCTTCTCCACCCGGGTGGCCGGCCACGCACTGGCCGCCGGCAACTATGAGCTGGAGGCGTGGGCGCGGCAGGGCTCCAAGGTGAGCCGGACGGTCTCGACGACGTTCACGATCGTCGCCCGCCGCCACCGCTGACCCGCCCCGGTCACGCTCGCGCCTGGCCCCGCCCGAGGCGCCCGCCCCCGCGCAGCGGCCCCAGTCGCCCCCATTCGCCCCCGCCGTCCCCGGCCGCCCCAGCCCGCAGGCACGAACCTGGGCATCACACGCGCGCCACGGTCCCGTGAGATGCCCAGCCTCCCGCCCGCCTTGACAACGAGTTCATTACGATATATCGTTGACGCATCGTAATAGTACGATCGATATTCCGAAAGGACACGATATGACTGGTGCATACGCATCCAACTGGCCCGGGGCAGGACCCGGGGCCGAGCAGTGGGGCCGCGGCTGCGGCCCGAAGCAATACGGCCGCCATGGCGGCGGTGAGCGCGGGCGCCATGGCGACCCGAGCGAGGGCGGACGCCACGGCGCCGGCCGCGGCGGACGGTCTGGCCGCCCCGAGGGCCCGGGCGTCGCGCTTGAGGCGCTGATGGGCTGGGCGATGGCCCGCGGCAAGGGTCCGCACGGCCCCGGCCGGCACGGCCCAAGCCCGGAGGACCTCGAACGACTCGAGCAGCTGATCGCCCTGCGTGGCATGCGGGGCCGCGGCCGCGCTCCCTTCCGGGGCGGTGGCCGAGGCCG
>CAZZYU010000128.1:0-7038 GCA_964658375.1 uncultured Acetobacteraceae bacterium
GCCCTCCGGGATCAGACGAGGGCCGCCCACGCGGCTCGCGAGGCTTCGCTGCGACTGCTCACTCCCAGCCTCCGATAGGCGAGCTCCAGATGTTTCTGTGCGGTACGGGGTGAGATTCCCAGCTGAACGGCCGCCTGCGGCCCGGTGTGGCCGGTGGCGATCAGACGCAGCACCTCGGCTTGGCGCGTGGTGAGGCCCAGCGCGCACAGGGCGGCGACGGGAATCTGGGTGTACGTTCGCTCGGTCCGTACGGTGAGGGCATTCCGGTAGGCCTGAATGAGGTACGGCCGCGCGAGGTTGAGCAGATCACGTTCTCGCGCCGTAAAGTCACGCTGCCCGCGGCTCAATGCCACACCGAGTATCCGGTTAACTCCCGACGACAGGGTGAAGGCGATCTGGTATTCGACGCCCATCGGCTCGTAGACCTGACGGTACAGCTCCAGCCGGTGCAGTTCACGGCGCGTGATGAAGTCAGAGATCCGGGCTGCCTGTCCGTCGCCGGTGCGGAGGAAGTGGGCAGCGATCGGGTTGGTCGTCGCCAGACGTGCAAAGACCAGATATAGAGACTCCGAGGTGGTCGGCTCGATCAGCGCGACGGCACCGGGAGCGTCGGCCGGCACCTCGTTGAGCGCCACCCAGTCGCTGGGCACCGCCTCGCGCACTGCATTGAGCAGCCCGCGAGAAAACTCATCGAGGTCCAGCAGGCCCATCACCTCACCCACCAGCGTCAACACCTGCTTCTCGAGAGATCCGGCCATCCGCCGAGGATACGGCCCCGACTACGCAGTTTCACCGTGGCAGCCGACGGTGCGAAACCCAGCCCGGCGGGCATTCAGCACTCTCGGACGTCGCGAAGCGCGAGACTTCGATTGCCGCCGAACGACGTCAGGGATATGTTGCCGGTAGCCGGCGGATTGCCGGCGGTCTCGGGATACAGGGGTGCGATGTCAGCGGTGGGAGCGACCGCGCGTCCGGGAGGCCCGATGTCCCCACTCCGTTTTCGTACAGGAGGTACTCGATGTCCACTCGGATCGCACGCCTGCGCCGTCCGCTGACCTACGCCAACGTCACCGCAACCCTTGCACTGATGATCGCCGTCAGCGGTGGCACCGCGTTTGCCGCCAGCAAGCTGATCACCGGTCGCCAGATCGCCAAGGGGACGATCACCGCTAAGAACATCAAGAGCAAGACCCTGACCAAGGGCCTGTTCGCCAAAAACCAGATCCCAGCCGGGCCACGCGGAGCGACAGGTCCGGTCGGGCCCACGGGCGCCACAGGAGCGACGGGAGCCCCCGGCGCCACCGGCGCCGCCGGAAGTGCACTCGCGTACACGAACGTTCTCATCAACAGCGTCGGCAACCCGTATCTGGGCGCCAACTCCACGTTCGGCTTCACGAGTGTCACCAACCCAAGCACAGGGTTCTACTGCGTCCAGCCCGGCTTCAGCGGTCACCCCGCGCTCACCAGCCCGGACGCGACCGCCACGACCGTCGCGACGGTCTCGCCGCAGACCTGTAGCGGTGGCTATGAGTTTGAGACGAGCAACGGCCAGAATCTGACGACCGGATCGGGATTCACCGTCGCCGTTCCCTAACGGACAAGACGCTGCTGGGCGCATGGGCTCCCGCGTCTCAGTGACCTCGACGGCCGCGCCTGCGGGCGCGGCCGTCGGCTGACCGCCAGCACCGTCTGACTGGGCACTCAACCGGCGCGGGATGAGTGTCGATCACGTCGCCCATCCGGTCGCGCTCTTAGCGATTTCCGACACCCTCCCGCGGATGCGATTGCCGGCTGTCAGCGGAACTCGCGAGCGCATCGCCGCGCGAGGGAGCGCGGGCGGGACCCCCGTCAGGCGTGATCGAAATCGGAGGCCGACGTGGCAATCGACGATTCTGATTCGTTATCGCTGCAGCGATCGGGTGGGCGCGTGGAACAATTTCGGGGTGAGCTTTGAGCTGCGTCATCTGCGGGTCTTTGTCGCCGTGGCGGATGAGCTGCATTTCGGGCGTGCGGCGGCGCGCTTGCACATGACCCAGCCCGGCGTCTCGCAGTGCCTGAAGCAATTGGAGGCGCTGATCGGGTTCTCGCTGTTTGAGCGGTCAAGCCGTAGCGTCGCGCTCACGGCGGATGGCGAGGCGTTACTGGGGTTGGCTCGGGAGTCGGTGGAGAAGAGCGCTGAGGTGGGGATGCTGGCGTCGCGGATTCGCGGGGGAGTCGACGGTCGGTTCACGGTGGGCATGTGCCTGGGCGGGGCCGGGCCGTTGAACGCTCTGATTCTCGACAGCTTCGCTGCGAAGCATCCCCGAGTGGAGCTTCGCGCGGCAGAGGTCGAGATGGCTGATCAGCACGCTGCGCTGCTTGACGGGCGCGTGGATGTGTTGTTGCACTACGGGCCGGCTGGGCACGATGAGCTCGCGTCGCAGCCGCTCTTCTCTGAGCCGCGGGTCGCTGTGGTGCCTGCGTCGTCGAGCCTGGCGAAGGCCCGGCGACTGCAGGTCAGCGATGTCGTCGATGAGCCATTCCGAGCGTTCTCTGAGCGCGAACCGGCTGACTTGCGAGACTTTGCCACGCTGAGCATCGAGCGTGGCGGCCCGCCGGGCTATGTCGGTGTGGCTGAGAAGGGGACCGTGCTCGAGACGCTGCTGAACATCGCGCGCGGCGGGATCGACACGACCCGCGCCTCCGGTGCTCACCTGATCGCGCCGTTTCAGTCGTCTGTGCGAGCGATTCCGCTGACGGACGCGCGGCGAGCAGCCACGATCGTCAGCTACCCCCGAGCGGCGAACCATAGGCTGGTAGAGGCGTTCCTCGGCGTGGCGGTCAAGGTCAGTCAACAGCGGATCGCCTTGGTGCAGGGTGGAAGCGTGACTGACCTGGACGTCGACCACCCGCTCTGAACCGACATCATCGTCGAGCTGTCCGGTGTGGTCTGGCTGTCGGAGGCGCCCGTCGTCTCAGTGAGTCGCTCGGATGGGAGTCGTCGTGCGCCCCGAAGGGCGTGTTGGGTCGCCGCATTGGGTGAGGACGCACGGTGCTCCCGTCGATGCGCGTGGGTGATCGCTGAGTCCATTCCTGTATTGGACTGAGCACGAATGCCCGTTTAGCGTCCTTTCTGCAGTTGAAAGGAGCCAGGCCGGGTGACGCGGGGATGCGGTCGTCGTCCACAGCTTGGGCCCTCGCAGCGTCTCTACCTGTCATCAAGGAGGAACTCAGCTATGCCTTCGTCCGTGCGTGTCCTGCCCATTCACGAGGCTTTGCGGGTCCCGAATGATCCGCAGTTCTTTGCGGCCAGCGACGCGCGCCTGCAGCTGCGGGCGGACCCGTCTCGACGTCAGCGGACCGTCTTCGTCAGTGGCGGGCTTGAGGTCGCCGCCCATGTCTATCGGCCGTCTGATGGGTTCGGGGCGCCGTGGCCGGCGGTCGTGATGCCCGGACCGATCAGCTCGGTGAAGGAGGAGACGGTGCCTCACTACGCGGAGCGTCTGGCTGACGCCGGGTACCTGGTGCTGACCTTCGATCCGCGCTGTCTTGGCGAGAGCGAGGGCGAGCCGCGGGGACTGTATGACCCAGGGCGCGTGATCGAGGACACCACCGCCGCGGTCAGTCACCTGCTCACCCGCGACGATGTCGATCACGATGCGATTGCCCTCCTCGGCATCTGTTTCGGGGGCGGCATCGCGATCTCGGCGGCAGCGCGTGACAAGCGGGTCCAAGCGGTCGCCAGTGTGGCGGGTGGCTATGCGATCGGCGCGTCGTTTCAGATGCTGATGGGCGCTGAAGGCTTTGCTGGCTATCTCCGGAGGGTCAACGATCTCGTTCAGTGCGAGCGCGAAACGGGCGAGATCGCGTACGTCCCGACCGTCGCTCATGCGCTCAGCGACGAGATCCCGGTCGCGTTCATGGCCGGCGAGGAGGCGTGCGCCTACTACGAGCGGTACGCCTCCACCGACGCACCGAACTGGAACGCGCACACACCCGCGAGGGGTCTCGAGCCCTACTACAGCTACAGCGCACTGCCGCACGTCCCGCTGGTCGCACCCGCCCCGCTGCTCGTGGTCCACGGCACCCGAGATCTGTTCTGCTTTCCCGAATTCGCCCAGGCGGTCTACGACGCCGCGATCGGACCGAAGGAGCTGGTCTGGATCGAATCGCACAACCACATCGGGTTCTACGACCAGGACCCCTACATCTCCCAAGCGGTGTCAGCGGTCATGAAGTGGCTGGCGACGACCGTGCCGGCGGACGCGCAGGCGAGGCTCGCGGCATGAGCTCGACCGAATCCAACAGCGGCGTGAGTGTTCAGGACCTGGCCGGCCGCCTGGCCGCGCAGGACGCCGTGACGGAGGTGTTCGTGTCCGCTGACCGGCGCGACTGGAACCGGCTGCGCAACGTGCTCGCAGACACCGTCGCCCTCGACTACAGCTCGCTGAGCGGCAGCGAGCCGGCCGACATCAGCGGCGACGATCTGCTGGCGGTCTGGCGAGGCAACCTCGGGGGCTTTGAGGCCACACAGCACCTGCTCGGCAGCTTCGTGTTCGACGCAGTCGCGACGACGGAGGTGCAGGTCCGCTTCTATGCGATCGCGACCCATGTGCTGCATCGCGGACACGGCGAGAGCACCTGGACGGTCGCCGGCCACTACGACGCCACGTTACGACATGACGGCCGCTGGCGACTGACCGCGCTCACGCTCCACACAGACTGGGCGGCCGGCAATCAGCAGCTCGCGGTGCTCGCCGGCGAGGGCTCCTCATGAGCGGCCCCGCCGGGGGTGTGGCGCTGGTCACCGGCGGCGCACGCGGTCTGGGCGTGGAGGTCTGCCGCCAACTCGCCCGCGCCGGGTTGCAGGTATGGTGCACCGCCCGATCATCCATCGCGGCCGAGCGCGTAAGCGCACAACTCGCAGGCGAAGGCGACGTTCGCCCCGAGCAACTGGACGTCACCGACCCCGGCAGCGTCGCAGCCCTCGCCCGGCGAGTGAGCGCGCTCGACGTCCTCGTCAACAACGCCGCGATCGACTACGACCAGGACGCGGCCGCGGTCAGCGTCGACCTCGACCGTGTTCACCGTGCCGTTGAGACGAACCTGTTCGGCGCATGGCTGATGGCCCAGGCGTTCGCGCCGCATCTTCGGGCGAGCGACCACGGACGCCTCGTGAACGTCTCAAGCGCGGCCGGGTCGATCACCGAGATGGGCGGCGGACTCCCGGCCTACCACATCTCCAAGCTCGCCCTGAACGGGCTGACACGGATCCTGGCCGCCGAACTGCGGCCAGATCACGTCCTCGTCAACGCAGTTTGCCCGGGGTGGACGGCGACCGACATGGGCCGCGGCGGGCGCCCGGTATCCGAGGGAGCCCGCGGCATCACCTGGGCCTGTCTACTCCCCGCCAACGGCCCGACCGGCGGATTTTTCCGCGACGGCCAACCCCTCCCCTGGTAAACCGACCCCAAGAAGACGTTCCTCCCGACGCCAGACCCGGCGCATACCAAGCGCTTCGGCCGGGGACCTGAGCTGGCGGCGCTCACATGCAGACCGATCGACTCGAAGCATTCAGCGACGGAGTGTTCGCGATCGCCGCGACGCTGCTCGTCCTCGCCATCCGCCGACCCGATGCCAACGGGCACCTCGTCCAGAACCTGCTTGACCTCTGGCCGTCCTATGCCGCCTACGCGACCACCTTCATGCTGATCGGCTTGATCTGGGCCAACCACCACGCCATGTTCGTCCACATCAAGACCGCTGACCGCTCGCTCGTGTTCCTCAACATCCTGCTCCTCGCCAACGTCAGCTTCCTACCCTTCCCGACGGCAATCCTCGCCGACGCTCTGCGTACAGGGCACGACCAACACGTAGCGGCCGTCCTCTACGGGGTGACCTGGACGGTAGGGGGAGTGATGTTCAACGCAGTCTGGCGTTACGCGTCCCACAACCGGCGGCTCCTCGCCCAACAGCTCACAGACGATCAAGCCCGAGCGATCAGCGCACGGTTTCTCGCCGGCCCCACTCTCTACGGCGTCGCGTCACTCAGCGCTTTGATCAGCGCGCCGATCGCTCTCACCCTGTTCGCCGCGCTCGCCATCTACTTCTGGCTCCCCACCACGACCGAACGGAGCACAAATCCGTCAGCTGACTATTCCGAAGAAAGAGAACCGACTACCTCCGCCGCACCGGACGGGCATCCCGGAGCACGATAAGGGCGGCACCACCAGCCATCCCATTCGTAATCACGATGCGCGCGCGAACGTCCTGGGCATACCAGCGACACCGCTCACCAGCTGCTGGACAACCACGAGCGGCCAATCCGAAGGCGCCTATGTGCGCCGAGAGCAGGCACGATGACCAGCCCGACCAGACGATTGGTTGCGTCGCTGACCCCGTCGAGGTCTGGCGTCCACTCTGGCGACGAGAGGATGGTGCGGCTCGGCGTAGCGGCACGAGTGCTTGGCCGCGAACTCATCATGAGCCCGGGCAGCTCGACTGACGGCGCCTCTGGTGACGCTCGATTGCCGAGGGATCAGAAGGACTTCGCGCTCGTTCTCGACGCCTCCCGTCGTCTACCAGCCTGATCACCGCTCGAGAGGTAGCGTAAGCCTCTCCGTCTTCGTGGAAGCGGGTCTGTTACTGCTCGCCCCCGCTCAGCGACTTGTGCGGAGGCAAAATGCCCCCGCCGACGACGTTGTCGGCGCCCTCGATGAGCTCGAGATCTTCGACTTGCTCGTCTGGTTCGTCCTGCTCGTCGACGGTGGTCTTCTCGTCAGACATCGTCCCTCTTTCTCGCCGCAGCCCTGCGGCATTGATTCCCGGTACCCCAGAGTCCCCGCTGCGGGAGGCGCTGAGTCTCGGGCATAAGCACGGAGTGATCCTGCTTCTTCTCGGAAGCGGGTGTGTTACTGCTCGCCCCCGCTCAGCGACTTGTGCGGAGGGATAAGCCCCCCGCCGCTGACCTTGTCGGCGCCCTCGATGAGCTCGAGATCTTCGATCTGCTCGTCTGGTTTGTCCTGCTCGTCGACGGTGGTCTTCTCGTCAGACATGGTC
>CAZZYU010000129.1:0-6988 GCA_964658375.1 uncultured Acetobacteraceae bacterium
GCCTCGCCGCCGTCGCGCCCGCCGCCGGGCAGCCCGTCGAGCGCGGCGCGGCCGCCGGCGACGAAGCCCGCCACGGCGATCCGCGGGCGCAGGGGGAGGGTGAGCGCCAGCGCAGCGCCGCTGCCCAGCAGCGATCGGGCGCGCCGCGCTTCGAAGGCGATCAGCGCCCGGAGGGGGGCATTGGGAGGTGCGGACAGGTCTGCATCATCGCAGCCGAAGCGGTCCAGGTCCCGGGCGGGCAGATACACCCGGCCCCGCTCGTGATCCTCGGCGATGTCCTGCAGGTGCTCGGCGATCTGCAGGCCCGCGCAGATCCGGTCAGACAGCGCGATCCGGTCCTCGGTGGCGGCGCCGAACACGCCGAGCACGAGCTCGCCGACCGGGGCGGCCGACAGCTGGCAGTACTCCAGCAGCTGATCGAAGGTGTCATAGCGGGTCACCGTCTGATCCAGCCGGTTGGCCGCCAGCAGCCGGCGCAGCGGTGAGACGGGCAGCGTGCACGCTCGCAGCGTCTGCGCCAGCTCGACCATCACCGGGTGAAGCGGCGCGACGCCGGCCTCGATCGCATCCAGCTCGCCCTCCACCACGTCCAGCAGCGCGCCACGGTCCCCCGGCGCCTCGTCGCCGACGTCGTCGACGAGCCGGGCATAGCCGTAGATCGCCATCAGATGGCGCCGGGTCTGCGCGCCCAGCAGCGCGTTGGCGACGGTGAAGTTCTCCGCGCCGGCCTGACTGAGCAGCTCCTGGGCCCGCGGCAGGTCCGCCGGCGTCAGCGTCCCGGCGACCGCGCTCATCGGGCGTATCGACCGAGCGCCATGACCGGGAAGATCTGCCGGTACAGGTGGTAGTTGATGTAGAAGTCCCCCGGGAAGCCGGTCCCGGTGTGATGGGGCTCCTCCCAGCCGCCGTCCTGGCGCTGGGTCTCGGCCAGCCACCGCGTCGCCCGGCTCACGGCGCTGGAGTGCTCGCCGGCGGCGTGCAATGCCAGCAGCGCCCAGGCGGTCTGGGAGGGCGTCGACTCGCCGCGTCCGATCCACGCCTCGTCGTCGTAGGAGCGGCAATCCTCGCCCCAGCCGCCATCCTCGTTCTGCACCGACTCCAGCCAGGTCACCGCACGGCGCACGGCGTCGTGGGAGGTCGGCACGCCGGCGGCGATCAGCGCCGGCACAACCGCGCCGGTGCCGTACACGTGGTTGACGCCCCAACGTCCGAACCACGAGCCGCCGGGTTCCTGGTGGTCCAGCAGCCACTTCAGGCCGCGGGCGGGCGCCCGCTCCCGGGCGCGGCCGAGCAGCCCGTACATCTCGACCACGTGGGCGGTCACGTCGGCGCTCGGCGGATCGATCACCTCGCCGAAGTCACAGAACGGCAGCTCGCGGACGATCGCCCGGGTGTTGTCGACATCGAACGCCGCCCACCCGCCGTCGGAGCTCTGCATCCCCTCCAGCCACGTGATGCCGCGGTCGATCGCCGCCTGGACGCGCGCCGGATCCGGATGGTCGACGGTTCCCAGCGCCATGATCACCTCGGCGGTGTCGTCGACGTCGGGGTAGTTGGCGTTGGCGAACTCAAACGCCCAGCCACCGGGCGCGAGCTCGGGCCGGCGCACCGCCCAGTCGCCGCGCTGCAGGATCTGCTCGTCGAGCAGATAGTCGACGCCGCGCAGCATCGCCGGATCGTCACGGGGCACCCCCGCGTCGGCGAGCGCGATCAGCGACAGGCAGGTGTCCCACACCGGCGACTGGCACGCCTCCAGCCGGCGCACGCCGTCCTGCTCGATCGTGAACGTCTCCAGTCCCTCCAGGCCGCGCTTCATCACCGGGTCATCGAGCGGATGGCCGAGCAGCGACAGCGCGATCAGCGAGTACACCCAGGGCGGCTGGATTCCGCCCCAGCCGCCGTCGGCCTCCTGGCGGTCGACGATCCAGCGTTCGACGCGGCCCAGCGAGTATCGGCGCAGCGGGTCGAGCGGATCGTTGAGGTAGCGCCGGCCGATCGCGTCCAGGGCGACGGCGATCCGGCCGCGCCAGCTGTTGGCCCGGGGGGGCTCAAACGGCGCGGTGCCCATCAGCTCGGGGATCTGAAAGCCGATCGGCCGCGACGGTCGCATCGCGCGCACGACGCCGAGCGCGACGACGGTCTGGCGCGCCCAGCAGGCGAAGTCATAGACGTTGAGCGGCAGCCAGTGGGGCAGCAGCATCTGCTCGGGCGCCAGCGCCGGCAGCTGGTCCCAGCTCCACAGGCCGAACAGCGCCATCCAGACGCGGGTGAACACCCGGGCCTTCTGCAGCCCGCCCGCCTCCCGGACGAACTCCGAGGCGAGCCGCATGTGCTCGGCGTCGGGGGAGTCGCCGGCGAGCTTGAGCGCGACGTAGGCCTCGGTCGTCGTCGACAGATCGCCGGGGCCGCCGGCGAAGTTCGACCACGTGCCGTCGGCGCGCTGCTGAGAGCGGATCCACGCCGCCTGGCGAGCGGTCACGTCGGCTTCGCGGATGCCGAGGAACTCGCGTAGGAAGATGTCCTCGGCGTCCATCGTCACGTTGGTCTCCAGCTCGGCCCGCCACCAGCCGCCGGGCTCCTGCAGCGAGAGCAACCGGTCACGGGCGCGGGACAGCACCGACGGCGTGTCGCCCGGCTGCGTCTCCCCCGGCGTCTGCGCCGGCGAGTCGGGGTAGGCCAGGTCCCCGATCAGCTCAGGCCGGGGCCCGACCGGCCCCATCTCGTCAATCGCGCGGCTCATAGTGTGGTCAGTCGCCTCCTAAGATCATTCAAACACGGCCCAGAGGATGTGACGGATGTCTCGCAGTGAGAGCAGATGGGAGAGGCCGGACCTCGCTGCGGTCATCGAGCAGCGGGCTCCAGAAGCGATGGAGCTCAACCAGCGCTACCTCAACCGCCAGCTGGGTCGCGTCGTCAAGACGCTCGGCTTCGACCGTCAGTGGGTGCACGGCCGGGGTGAGTATCTGATCGACGCAGACGGAGAAGAGTACCTGGATCTGTACGCGGGGTACGGCGTCTTCTCGCTCGGGCGCAATCACCCCTTCGTGCGTGACCAGCTGATCAGCGTGATGGCGGCCGAGCCGGCCAACCTGCCCCAGATCGGCGTGACGACGCTCGCGGGCGTGCTCGCCGAGGAGCTCGTCGGCCGCGCGCCGGATTCGCTGGACGCCGCGGTGCTGTGCAGCAGCGGCACCGAGGCGGTGGAGGCGGCGCTCAAGCTGGCCCGGGCCGCCACCGGCCGCAGCCGGATCCTCTACTGCGAGCGGGCGTTTCACGGCCTGTCGATCGGCTCGCTGTCGGTCAACGGCAACGCGGAGTTCCGCGAGCCCTTCGAGCCGCTGCTGCCCGGCTGCGATCCGATCCCGTTCGGGGATCTCGACGCGCTGCGCGGCGCGCTGCGCGCCGGCGACGTGGCGGCCTTCATCGTCGAGCCGATCCAGGGCAAGGGCGTGTTCGTCGCCCCCGACGGGTACCTGGCGCAGGCCGGCGAGCTGTGCCGCGCCGCGGGTGCGCTGCTGATCGTCGACGAGGTCCAGACCGGTCTGGCGCGCACCGGCGAGTTCCTCTGCCTTGACCACTGGGGCGTGCAGCCCGACATGGTCACGTTGTCCAAGGCGCTGTCGGGCGGTTTCGTGCCGATCGGCGCGCTGCTGTGCTCCCGCGCGGTCTTCGACGCGACCTTCGACTCGATGGAGAACAGCGTCGTTCACGGCTCGACGTTCGGCAACAACGACTTCGCCGCCGCGGCGGCGCTGGCCACGCTGACGGTGATCGAGCGCGAGGGGCTGGTGGAGCGCGCCCGGCGGATGGGCGATCTCCTGATGGCGCTCACCCGGCCGCTGGTCGACCGCTTCGAGGTGGTGCGCGAGGTCCGCGGCCTGGGGCTGATGTGGGGCATCGAGCTCGGCCCGCCCTCGGGCCGCGCCGCCCGGCGGCTGTGGGAGGCGATCGAGCGCCGCCAGCCCGGCATGTTCGCCCAGATGGTCACCGTCCCACTCTTTCATGAGCACCGGATCCTCACCCAGGTCGCCGGCCATCACATGAACGTGATCAAGGCGCTGCCGCCGCTGATCATCTCCGAGGACGAGGTCCGGCGGTTCGCCGCCGCACTGGAGCAGGTGCTCGGTGAGGCGCAGGAGCATCTGTTTCGCTCCTACGCGTCGCTTGGGGTCGGGCTCGGGCGGCGGACGATCAGCGCGCGCTGACGCCCCCGGACGCGGCGGGCGGATGGTCCATCCCACGCGCCTACCTGCGCGCGGGGGACTTTTCGTCCCACACGTCCAGCGCGCTCGGTGGGTTGGGACAGTTCGGCAGTGGGAGTGCCGATATGTCCCAACGCTCGTCATCGGCGCGATGAATGGGACGAAAATCCCGTGCCGGCGGTCCCATCAGCGCCCCGCCGCCGGTGGATCGTCGGCAAGCCGGGCGTGCAGGTGCATGTCGTGCCAGCCGTCGGCGTGACGCAGCTCGGAGCGCTTGACGCCCTCAAGCGTGAACCCCGCCCGCTCGGCGACCCGGCACGAGGCGGGGTTGGCGACTGAGTGATTGAGCTCGAGCCGGTGCATGCCGCGGTCGCCGAACGCCCAGCCGCACAGCAGTCCCAGCGCGCGGGGAGCGACCCGCTGTCCGCGGGCCGCGGCGACCGTCCAGTAGGCAACCTCGCCGAGGCCGGCGTACAGCGTGAAGCGGTGGATCCCGATCCGCCCGAGCAGCGCATCGGAGTCCTCCGCGGTGACCGCCCAGTCCACGCCCGTTCGCTCCTGCCAGCGCTGGTGCCGGCTCTCGATCCACGCCGGCGCCTCGGGCTCGTCCATCGAGCGCGTGTGCCACTGCCGCAGCGCGGGGTCGGCAAACGCGCGAACGAGCGCGCCCGCGTCGGACGCTCGCCACGGTCTCAGCACCAGTCCCTCGCCCCGCAGGACCGGTTGCGCACCGGCGAAGAACGTCTCCGCGGTGAGAAGCGCTCCGACGAGCTCGGGCATCAGCCCTCCACGAAGTACGAACCCGAACCCTGGCCGCTTGAGAAGTACCGGGAGGTGACGGTCTTCTTGCGGGTGTAGAAGTCGACCCCGTCGCTGCCGTGTGCGTGCAGGTCGCCGAGGAATGAGTCCTTCCAGCCGCTGAACGGAAAGAACGCGACCGGCGCAGCGACCCCGATGTTGACGCCGACCATGCCGGCCTGCACCTCATGTCGATAGCGGCGCACCGACGCGCCGGACTCGGTGAAGATCGAGGTGCCGTTGCCAAACCGTGACGCGTTGACGATCTCGATCGCCTCATCCAGAGAGGCGGCGCGGATGACGCAGAGCACCGGTCCGAACACCTCCTCCTGGGCGATCGCCATGTCGGCGGTGACGTCGTCGAGGATCGTCGGCCCCAGGAAGGCGCCGTCGGCGGGCACGCCGCTGACCGAGCGGCCGTCGAGCGCGAGCGTCGCTCCGGCCTGCACCCCGGCGCCGATCCACTCCGCGATCCGGTCACGCGCCGCGCACGAGATCACCGGGCCGACGTCGGAGGCCTCGACGATCCCGTCGCCGACCCGCAGCGCCCGAGCGGCGGCCACCAGTGGTCCCATCAGCTGCTCGTGGGCGTCGCCGACGGCGACTACCACCGAGCCGGCCATGCAGCGCTGGCCGGCGGCGCCGAACGCGGAGGCGATCAGTCCGTCGACGGTCGGCTCCATCACCGCATCGGGCATCACGACCATGTGGTTCTTGGCTCCGCCGAGCGCCTGCACGCGCTTGCCGGTGCGGGCGGCGCCCTCGTAGACGATCCGCGCCACCGGCGCCGAGCCGACGAACGAGACGGCGTCGATCCCGGGGTGCGCCAGGATCCCCTCGACGATCTCCCGGCCGCCGTTGACCAGCCCCACGACGCCCGGCGGCAGGCCGAGCGCGTCGAGCTCCTCATAGGCGATCTGCATCGTCAGCGGAACCTGCTCGGAGGGCTTGAGCACGAACGTGTTGCCGCAGGCGATCGCGAACGGCAGAAACCAGAACGGGACCATCGCCGGGAAGTTGAAGGGGACGATCGCGGCGCACACCCCGACCGGCTGGCGGACCGTCTCGGCGTCGATGTTGCGGCTGACGTCCTCCAGGATCCGGCCCTGCATCGTCGTCGGCACCGCACACGCGGCCTCCACCATCTCGATCATCCGCGCCACCTCGGCACGTGCGTCGGCGATCGTCTTGCCCATCTCGGCGGTCACCGACCGCGCCAGGTCATCGGCGCGCGCCAGCAGCCGCTCGCGCAGGTCGAACAGCAGCCGCGCCCGGGCGATCGTCGACACCGCCCGCCACGCAGGCAGCGCCTCCCGCGCCGCGGTCACCGCGGCGTCGAGGTCGGCGGCGCCCGACAGCGGCACCCGGGCCAGCGTCTCGCCGGTCGCGGGGTTGGTCACGTCGAGCTCGCCGGTGGCGGCGGTCGGCGGCGTCCACGCACCACCGATGTAGTTGTCCAGCAGCCGGGCTGCGGTGGCCGTCATCTCACTCTCCTGGTCGCGCGTGGGAGTCGCATTGGTCGTCAGTCTCACTGAAGCGCATCCAGGTCCCGGCGCGGACCGGCGAGCCGTCACAACAACCGCCGCGCCGCCGGACGGAGTGTGCGGCCAGGCAATAGCCTGAAACGACCGCCCATGCCGTTCTACATCACCACCGCGATCGACTACGTCAACGGCGTGCCCCACGTGGGGCATGCCTACGAGAAGATCGCCACCGACGTGATCGCGCGCCACAAGCGCCAGCGCGGGGAGGACGTGTTCTTTCTCACCGGCACCGACGAGCACGGCGAGCCGATCGCCGACGCCGCCCACGCGCAGGGCACGACCCCCCAGGAGCTCGCCGACCGCAACTCCGAGCGCTTCAAGGCGCTGCTGCCGGTGCTCGACATCTCCAACGACTTCTTCATCCGCACCACCGACGACGAGCACGAGCGCCGCGTCCAGGAGGTGATGCAGCGCATCCACGACAACGGCTACACGTACAAGGGC
>CAZZYU010000130.1:0-6915 GCA_964658375.1 uncultured Acetobacteraceae bacterium
CGGTTGGTGACGATCTCATACTCGCTCGGCATCCGGCGCACGTCGCCGAAGGCGCTCCAGGTGCGCTGCTTGCGCTTTCTCGGTTCAGCCATGTCGGTTCCTCTCTATCTGGACGGCGCGTGCGGGCTCGCGGTGAGCGTCCATTCCACGTAGTCGCTGTTGGTCGTGATCCGGCCGGCGAAGGAGCTGAGCATTCCCTGCAGCGAGCGGATCTCAAAGCCGTCGCCGAGGTAGTTCTTCAGCGACTCCTCCGTGACTCGCAGGTAGCCGTCGGCCTGGACCCGCACGTAGGACCCACGGTCGATCACCTCCACCTCGCGGTCGGGGTTGTCGTCACGGATCGCTTCCACGACCGCCTCCACCTCGTCGCACATGCGCAGGATCGGTCCGACTGGATGGCGCATCGGTTCTCCCTCAGCTCTCATAGTCGACCATCACGTGGTCAAGCGCGGCGATGCCGGCCTCCGCGACCGTCAGCTGGGGATCGAGCCGTCGACCCTCCAGGTAGACGACCTTCGGCCGGTCCTGAACGGGGACGCGGATCCCCTCCGCGTGCACGGCCACCGCCTCTGCGAGCTCGGCGACCGTCTGGTTGGACATCACCGGCACGAGGATCTGGAGAAAGTCATCGGCGAACAGCGCATTGAGGGGGACCAGCGACGGCTCCCCACCACCGGCGGCCTGGGCCGCCGGTGCGTCATGAAGTTCGGACTCGGTCATCGCTACGCGACCACCACCGCAGCCGGAGCCGCATCGTCGAGATACTCCTTCGCCCACTCGTAGTTGTGGCCATCGTCCCCGGCGACGTCGGGAGTGATCCCCATGTACTGCAGGATCCCCGGGACGTCCATCGGCTGGATCTCGCCACCGAGGAACCGCTCGACGAGTGTCGGATTGTTGATTCCGTCACGGTCCTTCCACCAGATCTGGCGGCAGGTGGTGGAGCAGAAGTGGTACTTCTTGCCGTTGTGGGTCAGTGCCCAATCGCGCACCTTCCACTTGCCGTCACGCCCGAACGTCGGGTTGCAGTTGGGGAGATGGCAGGTGTTGCAGAGCCAGGGCAGGGTCGCGGGGAGGGTTCGCTCGATTGCCCCCGCGTTGACGTTGGCGATGATCGTGTCCCACTTGGGTCCGTAGATCTGCTCCCAGTTGGGGTACTGCTCCTGGAGCCACTCGCGGTCGGCCTTGGTGACGCCGGCGACCGGACGCCACCACACGGTGGGACGCCAGAACCAGAGGCCGAGATGGAGCGAGTGATGCCAGATGTCCAGGCCCTCCATGAACTCGTCCCAGTACCACGGCCGCTTGAGCCCATAGTCGGCGAGCGTCCGGATGAACTGGTCGATGATCCACTCCTCCATGAACTGCCGGTAGGACTGGCGCCGGTGATCAAGCGGCGTGTAGTAATCCATCCCGGGACCGGTGAGCGCGGAGAACGCCCGGGCGCTCAGCCAGAAGTACTTGTCGACAACCCATTGGGCGCGCACCGGGTCGTGCTCCATGAGGATCTCGAGCGTCGGTCCGCCCTGTTGGGCGTGGCGGGCCTCGTCGGTCTGGATCGACGAGATCATGTTGGCGAAGCTGATGTCGCCCGACTCCAGCGCGTCGGCCGAGAGCGCGACGAACTGCAGGTTGGTGAAGCCGGTCTCGAACATGAGCGGCAGCTGGACCGCCACGTCGACGATGCCGGTCCCACCGATCATCCCGTCAAACAGACTCCGCAGGGCGATGTTGATCCAGTCGTTGGTGTGGTAGGCCTTCAGCGCCCAGTCGTACTGCGCATCCTTGCCGACGAACTCGTGAGCGCAGAACAACGTGATCTGCGCGTGGCGGATCTCGTCCAGGGTGCCGAAGACGGCCATGTTGCGCCAGGCCGGGCTGAGTCCGAACCGCGCCATCCGCAGCTCGCCGAACTCGCCGATCGACTCGGCGAGCGCGACGCCGCCATAGTGCATCTTGGTGGAGGACTTCCAACCCTCGTCGAGCGACTCAAACGTGTTCGAACGCTGGATCGCGGCCTTCACCGCGTAGGCGGCCGCTTCCTTCTCCTCCTGGAGGGCGACGTAGTCGGGGTAGGTGACCTTGTAGGACTCCTCCCACTTCTGCCACGCCTCTCGGGGGATCTTGCCGTGGCCGCACTGCCAGTCGGGGAAGACGGCCTCGTAGTCGACATGGGTGTACTCCCAGTCGACGTCCCGGACGATGTCCTGCCAGTCCTCGCGCTTGAGCTTGGTCATCTCTTTTCTCCCTTAGTCGACTTCGGCGTGGCCGAGCTGTCGGTAGAGCGATGCACTGTCTGAGTAGGCAGCGATCGCATCAATCAGTCCTTCGGGTGACACGTGAAACACGAACAGATGCGGAAGCGCAAACGACCTGCCCGCCGGCGCGACCGGGCCCCAGGGCGACGCCTGCGTGCCGCTGACGATCACATCAGCGGCCGCGGTTCCGTCGTCGTTGGCCGCGATCGTTCGCACCTCGTTGGTGAGATCGGGGAACGCGTGCGCCATCCCGGTCCAGATCACCCGTCCGATCGTGTGAACCTTGCCCGTGCCGTGCACGACCCGCTGCTTGCCCCACACCTCGAACGCCGGATACCGGAAGTCGGCGTTTTCGTCACACAACTCGGCCATCGCCGCGACATCGCGACGACGGTGGGCGTCGAAGAACGCGGCGATCACCCCGGTCGTGAGCTCCTGCCCGCTGGTCTGCGCAGCCACGGCGCTCATGACGCGATCCCGATCTGGTCCAGGCGCTTGACCCCGAGTCGGCGATAGAGCTGGTTCTGATCCCAGTAACCGGTGATGGCGACGATCCGCTCGCCGGTCACGTCGAACAGCCACCCCTGCTCGATGTCGACGTGCCTCTCCTGGTTGAGGATCCCGAGGAAGTCGCGTGCCTGGGTCCCGTCGAAGCTCACCTCCGCGACGACCCGGCCTCCCGACAGCTCGGCCAGCGTCCGGATCGGCAACCTCAGGTCAGGGAACGCCTCGAGCGCTTCTTCAAAGAAGGCGCATGCCTGCTCGTGGCCGCCCGACAGCTGCGCCGGCTCGATCCGCAGCCGAACATCGGGCGACAGGAGCGCGAACGCGCCCGTCGTGTCTCGCCGGTCGATCGCATCAAAGAATGCGGCGACAAGCTCACCGGCGCCGACCGTTGTCTGGAGTGTGGTGCTCATATGACCTCCAAGCGCTTGAGGATCGCGTCGGCCAGCGCATCGACCGACTGTGGGTTCTGTCCGGTGAGGAGATTGCGATCGACGACGACATGCGAGGTCCATGCGAACCCTGAGTCGTCAAACACGGCGCCCGCGTTCTTCAGCGCGGTCTCCAGGTACCACGGCGGCCCGAGGCGCCCGAGCCGGGTCTGGTCCTCCTCTTCGTCAGTGAACGCGGTCATGCGGTACCCATCGAACAGCCACTGCCCGTCTGGACGCGCCGGCGCCGAGAGCAGCGCCGCGGGGCCGTGGCACAGGGCCGCGATGGTGGCTCCCTTGTCGAAGAGAGTCTTCAGCACCCGGCCGACCTGCGGCGCGTCGGCGAGGTCGACCATCGGGCCGTGCCCACCGGGCACGAAGACGGCGTCGAAGTCGTTGATCTGCGCGAGCGTGAGCTCGCCGAGGTTGACGGGCGAGGAGAACCCGGGGATCGCCGCCAGGCGCTCGGCGACGCGCCGGGACGCCTCCCGACTGTCACGGCTGAGACCGGCGATCGCCGCGCGCACCTGATCGGAGTCCAGCGGTGCCGCGAGCCCCTCGGTGACGAGGACCTCACCCAGCTCACGATCCTCCCGCCACGCCCTCCGCGCCGCCTGCGTGACCCGCTCGCGCGCATCCCGTGGGGAGACGCCTTCGGCGATCAGCGACTGATGGACACGCCGGGCGCCGACGAGGCCGAGCTCGGTGAGATGGTGCAGAGTCAGCCGCACGTCCTCCACGTCGTCCATGAAGCTTCGGGAGACCGCGGCGAGGAAGTCCTCGTCCTGGTCGGGGTAGTGGAAGATCTCCTCCAGGCCGTAGGAATCGGCATGCGGAGGCCGGCCGTCAGGCGTGGCGATCACGACCTCGACACCCTCGGCGACGAGCCGCTCGTAGGGATTCAGCGCCTCCTCGGCGAAGAAGCCGGTCTCGTGCTCGCTGGAATCGGCAAGATCGATCGTTCGCGCACTGGAGACGATCATCAGGACTCGCTTCTGGGGAGTGGTGCTCCCCGGGTCAGGTCCCGCGCCTGACCGCGCGTGGCTGTCGGAAACGACGGTGCTCATCGGGTTCTCCTCTCGCTCCTGGTCATCGTGCGAGGACCTCCTCCGTGCTGCCACGGGGGTCCTCGCACCGGGGTCTCGCTCCTGCGCGGTCTGACCATTGACGCACTGATCCCGGGGTCTGACCGAAGTGCCGCTTGAACTGTCCGCTGAACTGCGAGCAGCTCGCGTAGCCGACCCTGAGCGCCGTCTCGCTGACGGGCATCCCGCGGCGCAGCAGCTCGCGCGCCCACTCCAGCCGCAGCGTCTTGAGGTACTGATACGGCGGCTGCCCGGTGACGCGCATGAACCGCTGCGACAGCGCGGAGGAGCTCATGTGCACCTGCTCGGCCAGTTCGGCGACCGTCAGCGGCTGGTCGAGCGAGACGCGCATCTGCTCGATCGTCGCCTTGACCGGATCGTTGTCCAGTTCGTGGCGGGCGAGCGCGCGCAGCCGCTCTGCGCCCGCCGCGATCAGGAAGCCGTAGACGGTCTCACGCAGGTAGAGGCTGACCAGAAACGATCCGGGCTGCGTGCGCGACGCGTCCAGCAGGCGGCGTACCGAGCCGCCGAGGTCATGGTCGACGGCGACCGCGCACACCCGCGTCGGCTCGCCGGCCCAGATTCGCGGGTCCTCAGGCCGGTGGATCACGTCGCCGACCTCATCGACGAGCCCAGGCGGTAGCGCGATCCAATAGCCGCGGTAGGGCGCCGCAGGACCGGCGGTGACGGTCGAGGTGCTCGGCGCGGCGCTCGCGACGATCACCGCCCGGCTGTGGTCCGCGATCAGGTCGATCCCGTCGACGCTGATATGCGCCCGGCCGTCAAGCACGACGAGCGCGGACAGCTCCTGCACGGTCTCGGATCCGCCGCGGTGTCGCCGCAGACCCGGACGCGGGTCTGGCCGGCCGCTTGCTCCTACGGGAACTGAATATTGAACCGTCACCGTCCTCCTCCTCCTCCCAGATCACGGTAGGTCGTGACCTGGCCGAACCGCATGGCAGCGGTCTGGATCGGTGGTGGGCCTGACCGAAACGGTGGGGTCAGCACTGGGTGCATCCCGTTGAGCGGCTGCGGTATGCGCTCGGGCTGACGCCGAGCACCCTCAGGAACGCGCGGCGCATCGTCTCGGCGGTCCCAAACCCGCACTCCGCGGCGATCACCTCGATCGTCTTGTTGTTGTGCTCAAGCGACGCGCGCGCCTCCTCGACGCGGACACGCTGGACGAAGCGCGCCGGTCCCATCCCCATCTCAGAGCGAAAGAGGCGGGTCAGGTGGCGATCGCTGATGCACGCCAGGCGGGCGAGGTTGGTGACGCTGTGGTCTGCGGCCGGGTCTGAGAGGACGGCGTCTGCCACTCGCCGCAGCGATGAGTCGGGCGCGATCGTCAATGAGTCAGACCCGGATGTCTGGTCGCTGTCGCGCTCGCGGGCGGGCCAGTCGCGCAGCCAGCCGGTGACCTTCGAGACAACCGCGCTCCCGTAGTCCTGGTCGACAAGCCACATCGACAGCTCGGTCCCGCTCCTGGCGACGCGCGTGCGTGAGCGCCGCTGCGGCTCCAACAGCCCGGCGGCCTGCAGCAGGTGAGCGCCGTTGCAGATCCCCGTGACGCGGCGGGCGGTATCGCCCAACCGTCGGATGTGGGGCAGGACCCCCGGATTGGCGAACGTCGCGTCGTAGTCCCACCCGCCGAGCACGATGAGCGTGTCGACCGTGCCGATGACCTCGCGCATCGCCGCATCGACGCCGAGCCGGACGCCGCAGCTGGTCGGGACCGAGCAGCCCGTGGGCGAGGTGACGAGCACGTCGTAGCCCGGCGCGGGCGCGACCGCGCGGCGGGCCGCCGCGAGCACCTCGAGCGTCTGCGCGGCATCGACGAGCACGATTCCCGGAAACGCGATGATGGCCACGCTCTGGGCCGCGAGCGGGACGCGGCACTGCGGCGCGAGGGCCGGCGGTCTTAGTTCGCGCTCAATGACGGCCATGCGCGCCCCGAACCGACTCCCTCGACCCTGTCGGCGATCCATTCGACGACCCGCTGGCTTGCGTTCTCGGCGCCGTGCAGCTCGGTCTCCCGGATCCCGGTCGGACTGGTCACGTTGACTTCCGTGAGCCGGCCGCCGATGACGTCGATTCCGGTGAAGTGCAGGCCGCTTGAGCCGAGCAGCGGCCGCAGCCGCTCGAGGATCGCGTGATCGTGCTCGTCGAGAGAGGTCGCGCTCACGATGCCCCCGACGGCCATGTTGCAGCGGAACTCGCCCGGCGGCGAACAACGGTTGATCGCGCCGACCGGCTCGCCGTCGAGCAGCAGGATCCGCTTGTCGCCCTCGCATGCCTCGGGGAGGTACTCCTGGACGACGATCTGCCGGCGACCGCAGTGGGTCACGAGCTCGATCAGCGCTCCCAGGCCGGGGTCACCGTCGCGCAGCATGACGACGCCGCACCCGCCCATGCTGTCCAGCGGCTTGGCGACCGCGAGGCCCCACGCGCGCAGCGCGTCACAGATGTGCGCTCTGCGTGCGGTGATGATCGTGGCGGGGGCGAGGTCCGGGACGAGCGTCGCGATCAGCTTCTCGTTGAACACGCGCAGCGCGACGGGGTCGTTGACGACCAGGGTTCCCCCTCGCGCGGCCGCGTCGAGGACGAACGTGGCCTGCAGGTAGGACTCGTCCACCGGTG
>CAZZYU010000131.1:0-6911 GCA_964658375.1 uncultured Acetobacteraceae bacterium
CCGGGCCGGTAAGGGTGAAATGGTGCGGTAAGAGCGCACCGGCGTCGCGGTGACGCGGCGGCCAGGTAAACCCCACCCGATGCTAGGCCAAGCAGGACCGTTCGCAGGTGGCCCGCCGAGGTCCGGGTAGGCCGCGCAGATGGATGACTGCTCTCGACAAGATCCGGCTTATAGGCCTGCTACGGAAGAGCCCCGCCCTCGGGCGGGGCTTTTCTATGCTCCGGCCAGCGCGCGCAGCGTCGGGCCGTGCAGCCGATGGGTCGTCCATTCATCAAGCCGTTGCGCGCCGAGACCGGCGTAGAAGCTGAGGGCGGGGGTGTTCCAGTCCAGCGCCGTCCACTCAAGCCGCGCGCAGCCGCGCTGCACCGTGAGCGCCGCCAGCGCCTCCAGCAGGGCGCGGCCGACGCCGGCGCGGCGTGCGCGCTCAGGCACGTAGAGGTCCTCCAGCCAGATCCCCGGCCGGCACTCCCAGGTGGAGAACGTCCCGTGAAAGAGCGCGAAGCCGAGCGGCTCTGCGCCGACGCCGGTCGCGATCAGCGCCTCCGCGCTGGGGTGCTCGCCGAACAGCGCCTCGCCGAGCATCTGCGGTGTGCCGGTGACCGCGTCCGGGGCGCGCTCGTAGGCGGCGAGCTCGGAGATGAAGCCGTACATCGTCGCGACGTCCCCGGGCTGCGCCGGGCGGACCGTGACCTCGGTCACGAGCCTGGCGGCGGCGTGATCTCGCTCATGAGCCGACGGTGGCGGGATCGCTCACGAGCCCGACGGTGGCTTGATCTCGCGCTTGAGGATCTTGCCGGTCGGGCCCTTGGGCAGGTCGTCGAGGAACCACACCTCACGGGGGTACTTATAGGCGGCCACTCGCTCGCGCACGTAGTCGCGCAGTTCCTGTGCGGTCACCTGCGCGCCGTCGGTCAGCGACACCGCGGCGGCGACCTCCTCGCCGTACTCGTCATGGGGGATGCCGAGCACCGCCGCCTCGCGCACGCCGGGATGCTCGTAGAGCACCTCCTCGACCTCGCGGGGGTAGACGTTGTAGCCGCCGCGGATGATCAGCTCCTTCTTGCGGTCGACGATGAAGAAGTACCCGTCCTCATCGACCCGGCCCATGTCGCCGGTGTGCAGCCAGCCGTCGACGATCGTGTCCGCCGTGTCCTGCGGACGGTTCCAGTAGCCCTTCATCACGTTGTGGCCGCGGATGACGATCTCGCCGACCTCGCCCGGCGCGACCTCGTGGCGGTCGTCGTCGACGACCATCATCTGCACCCCCGAGATCGGGGTGCCGATCGAACCCGGCTTGCGCTCGCGGTCGGGGTGGTTGAAGGAGGCGACCGGGGAGCTCTCCGAGAGCCCGTAGCCCTCCAGGATGATGCAGCCGAAGGCCTGCTCGAAGCCGCGCATCAGCTCGACGGGCATCGCCGAGCCCCCGGAGGCGCACATCTCCAGGCTGGAGACGTCGAACCGCTCACGGTCGGGGAGGTGGAGCATCGCCCCGTACATCGTGGGCACGCCCTGGAAGATGTTGACGCGGTCACGGGCGATGATCTCCAGCGCCTTCTCCGGGTCAAAGCGGGGGATGAGGGTCAGCGTGCCCGCGCCGCCGATCGTCGCGTTGAGCCCGCAGGTCTGCCCGAAGGAGTGAAACAGCGGGAGCGCCCCCAGGCAGATCGCATCGCCGTCCTTGCCGAACAGGTCGCGGGAGCGCTGGGCGTTGACGGTCAGGTTGGCGTGGGTCAGCTCGGCTCCCTTGGGCTGACCGGTCGTGCCCGACGTGTAGAGGATGACCGCGGTGTCCTCGTCATCGGTGTGGGCGAGCTCGGAGATCGGCTCGGCGGCGCCGACGAGCTGCAGAAAGCCGGCCATGTCGACGATCACGCACTCGGCGCCCGCCGCCTCGGCACCCGCCCGGGCCTCGTCGGCGAACCCCTCCCACGCGAACAGCAGCTTGGCTCCCGAGTCGCTGAGGTAGAACGCCACCTCGCGTCGCTTGAGCAGGACGTTCATCGGCACCACCACCGCGCCGACGCGCAGGACCCCGTAGTAGCAGACGGGGAAGTGGGGGAGGTTGGGGAGCATGATCCCCACACGGTCGCCGGCACCGACGCCGTGGGCAGCCAGCAGACCGGCGAGATGCGTGCTCGCCGTGTCCAGCGCGGCGTAGCTGAGCTCGATCTCGTCGAGCTTGACCGCGACGTGGTCGGGCGCGGTCTTGGCGGAGTCGGTGAGGATCGAGGCGAGGTTCATGACGGAGGTCTCAGGGCGTTCTTTACTTCAGACGTCGCAGCAGACGTTATAGGTTCACACCATGCGCCTACCCGTCACGCTCGATCTCCACCTGCCCAACTTCAACTACCCCGGCGTCGGAGCCGAGGCGGAATTCGACACGATCGCCGAGATCGCCGCGACCGCCGAGCGCTCGGGCTTCAGCTCGCTGTCGCTGATGGACCACCTCCATCAGATCGCTCCCGTCGGTCCGCCGGAGAACTGGATGTTCGAGGGATCGACGATGCTCGCCGCGATCGCGGCGCGCACCACCACGCTGACGCTGGGGCTGCTCGTCGGCAGCGTCACGTACCGCAACCCGGCGCTCGCCGCCAAGATCACGACGACGCTCGACATCATCTCCGGCGGCCGCGCGTGGCACGGACTCGGGGCCGGCTGGTTTGAGGAGGAGCACCAAGCCTACGGGTTCGCCTTTCCTCCGCTGAAGGAGCGGTTCGAGCGCCTGGAGGAGGCGCTGCAGATCGCGCGCTCGATGTTCACGCAGGAGACCACGACGTTCTCCGGCGCCCACTTCCAGGTCGACGGCGCGTTCAATAATCCCAAGCCGATCCGCGGCGACATCCCGATCCTGGTCGGCGGCAGCGGCGAACGCAAGACGCTGCGGCTGGTCGCGCAGTACGCCGACGGCTGCAATGTGTTCGGCGACGCCGAGCGGGTCCGGCATCTGCTCGGCGTCCTGGAGGGGCACTGCGAGACGGTCGGGCGCGACCCCGCTCAGATCACCAAGACGTCGATGGCCCAGATCGTGATCGCGCCGACTCACGAGCAGGCGCATGCCAAGCTGGCCGCGCTGCGAGAGCTGGGCATCCCCGCTCAGCGCCTGGCCGGCATGACCGTCGGCGACCCCGACACGATCGGCGAGGCGGCTCAGGCGCTGGCCGACATCGGAATCGAGGGGATGACGATCTCGCTGCCCGACGTCCATGACCTCGAGGCGCTGCAACTCGCCGGCCAGACGATCGGCCCGGTGTTCGCCGCGTCGGCTACTCGCCGGTGAACGACGCCGCGCGCTTCTGCGTGAAGGCCATCACGCCCTCGCGGAAGTCCTGGGACCCGGCGCGCTCCTGCTGCAGGACCGCCTCCAGGTCGAGCATCTCGGCAAAGCCCGCGTAGGCGCGCTCGTTGATCGTCCGCTTGATCGCCGCGTAGGAGCCCGGGGGGCCGGCGGCCAGGCGCTCGCCCAGCGCGGTGACGGTCGCCTCGAACTCCTCGTCGGCGACGACCTGGTTGACCAGGCCCCAGCGCAGCGCCCGCTCGGCATCGACCCGCTCGCCCAGATAGGCCATCTCAAACGCCCGCGCCTGCCCGACCCGCTCGACCAGGCTCTGGGAAGCCCCGCCGTCCAGGCCGAGGCCGATGTTGACGAAGGCGAGCAGGAAGTAGGCCGACTGGGCGGCGACGATCAGGTCGCAGGCGAGGGCCAGCGAGCATCCGATCCCCGCGGCCGGACCGTTGACGGCGGCGATCACCGGCTTGGCGACGGTGCGCACCCGATACAGGAACGGGTTGTAGGACTCGCGCAGCGGGGTGAGCACGTCGACGCCGCCGTCGGCGCCGATCATGCTCTCGTCCTTGAGGTCGGCGCCCGAGGAGAAGGCGCGGCCGGCGCCGGTGATCACGATCACCCGAACCGCGGGATGGTGGGCGAACCCGTTGATCGCCTCCAGCATGTCGTCGCCCAGCTGGCGGTTCCAGGCGTTGAGCGCCGACGGGCGGTTCAGGGTCATCCAGCCGACGCCGTCGACGATGCGGCACTTCACGGTGTGGAGGTCAAGCACGCTCATGCGCTGGGCCGACCATACCGCGCGCCACGTCGCCGGGCCAGGCCCACGCCGTCGCGCATCAGACGCCGGCGAGCGCGAGCACCCGGCGGGCGATCTCGACGTGCAGGTTCTCGATCATCGCCCCGTCGACGGTCGCCACCCCGGAGCCGGCCCGCTCGGCCTCCTCGAAGGCGTCGATGACCCGGTGCGCGCGCTCGATCTCGTCCTCGCTGGGGGAGAAGGCGCGGTTGCAGGGCTCGACCTGGCCCGGGTGGATGAGCGTCTTGCCGTCGAAGCCGTAGCTGCGGCCCTGGCGGCACTCGGCGGCGAAGCCCTCAAGATCACGGACGTCGTTGTAGACCCCGTCGAGGATCATCCGGCCCGTCGCCCGCGCCGCGAGCACGCACAGCGACAGCGAGCTCAGCAGCGGCCCGCGATCGGACACGGGTTCGGCGTAGAGCTCCTTGACGAGGTCGTTTGTGCCCATCACCAGAGTCGCCAGGCGCTCGGAGGCGCTTGCGATGCGCGCCGCGTCGAGCACCGCGGCCGGCGTCTCGAGCATCGCCCAGATCCGGGTGGTCGCCGGGGCGCCGCCGGCATCGAGTGCGCGCGCCACCGCGTGCACCTCCTCGGGGCTGGAGACCTTGGGCACGACCACCGCATCGGGTCCGGCGCCGGCGGCGGCGCGCACGTCGTCCTCGTGCCACTCGGTGCCGATCGCGTTGACGCGGATGGTCACGACGCGCGAGCCGTAGTCACCGGAGGCGGCGGCATCGCAGACCCGAGCCCGGGCCTCGGCCTTGGCCGCAGGAGCGACGGCGTCCTCCAGGTCGAGGATCAGCGCGTCGGCGGGGATCTCACGCGCCTTGACGAGCGCGCGCTCGTTGGCGCCGGGCATGTAGAGCACGGAGCGCAGGCGCGCGGGCGTATCGGTTCGGGCGGCGTCGGCAACGGATTGGGCCATCGGGCGCCGGAGCCTAGCGACGCCTGCCCGCCGGCGCCTGACGATCGCTGCTAGCGGGTCGTCCAGGCCCCGGGGTCGTTGGTGAGCTTCTCGATCGCAGCCGGCAGCTTGGCCTCGGCGATGTCGGCGATCGTCACCGTCTCCACCACGCGACGCAGATTGACGCGCACCGCGATCCACACCGTCGGCAGCGCCGCCGCGGCGCCGTCGTAGCTCGCATCCTCGGGCGGGCCGCCGCGGACGCTGGCCAGGGGCCCCTCGACGGCGCGGATCACGTCGGCGACGGTCACCTCCTGCGCCGGCTTGGCGAGGCGAAAGCCGCCCTCGGCCCCGCGGTGGCTGCGCACGACACCGGCGTGGCGCAGCTCGCCGAGGATGTTCTCCAGGAAGTTGAGCGGGATCCCCTGGGCCGTGGCCACGCGCTCGGCCTTGACCGGCTTGTCGCTGTCGGCGGCGGCCAGTTCGGCGACCGCCCGCACCGCGTAGTCCACCTTGGCCGAGATCCGCATGTCAGGGTGAGACTACGCGGTGGTGCGGGTGAATTCGTAGGCCTGCGCCAGTTCGGGGTCCCGGGCGGCGAGCATCTCGGCCAGGTCGACCATCACCTTGGCCTGCTTCCAGCTGGCGTCGTCCTGCATCTTGCCGTCGATCATGTGCACGCCGGCGCCGTCGGGGATCGCCTCCAGGACACGCTTGGCGAACCGCACCTCGTCGGGGTCGGGGCTGAACACCCGCTTGGCGATCCCGATCTGCACCGGATGCAGCGACCAGGCCCCGACGCAGCCGAGGATGAACGCCGCGCGGAACTGGGCCTCGCACCCCACGACGTCCTTGATGTCGCCGAAGGGGCCGTAGAACGGGAGGATGCCCATCGACGTGCAGGCATCGACCATCCGCGCCAATGAGTAGTGCCAGGGGTCCTGCTGGACGCTGATCCGAACCGCGTCAGGATCCTCGGGATCGGGGTCCTCGATCGAGCGATAGCCGGGATGCCCGCCGCCGACCCGGGTCGTCTTCATCCGTCGGGAGGCGGCCAGGTCGGCGGGTCCGAGGCTCATCCCCTGCATCCGGGGGCTGGCGGCGGCGATCTGCTCGACGTTGACCATCCCCAATCCGGTCTCCAGCAGTGCGTGGATGAGGATCGGGCGGCCGATTCCGGCTCTCGCCTCCAGCTGGGCCAGCAGCCGATCGACGTAGTGGATGTCCTGCGGTCCCTCCACCTTGGGGACCATCACCACCGACAGCTTGTCGCCGATCTCGCCCACCAGGGTGGTGAGGTCGTCGAGGATCCACGGTGACTCCAGGCTGTTGACGCGGGTCCACAGCTGCGTCTGGCCGAGGTCGATCTCCCGGCCCACGCGGACCAGACCGGCGCGGGCGGCCTCCTTGCGGTCGACCGGCACGGCGTCCTCCAGGTTGCCGAGCAGGATGTCGACGGTCGGCGCGATGTCAGGCACCTTGGCGACCATCTTCTCGTTGGAGAAGTCCAGGAAGTGGATCATCCGCGACGGCAGGATCGGCACCTCGAGGATCGGATCGGGGGCGCCGATCGCCAGGGGCTTTCCGAAATCGCGGGGGTTGCGCACAGCTCATCGTCTCCTGATCGGGGCCGCCAACGCTAGCGATTTGACTGCTGGGCGGCGGGTTGGCTCAGGCGTGGCATTCTCCTGCGGTCGCTCAGGAATTGAAAAAAGAGAAGGAGCATCTCCCATGCCCGAAGTCGATACCGATCAGGCCGCCCGCGAGGCGTCCGGAGCGCACCCGTACGGCCGTTACCTCGAGGAGTTCGAGGTCGGCGACGTCTACAAGCACTGGCCGGCCAAGACGGTGACCGAGGCCGACGATCACCTGTTCTGCCTGATCACGATGAACCACCACCCGCTGCACCTCAACGACGTCTACGC
>CAZZYU010000132.1:0-6715 GCA_964658375.1 uncultured Acetobacteraceae bacterium
ACGCCCAGCCCGATCCCGGCGATCAACGCGCCGGGACCGAGGCCGAGCAGAGCAAATAGTGCGATGGTTTGCACGGAACGGCAGCCCTGGTGTCAGGGCGTCGTGGAGGACTGACTCGGCGGCGCTCCTGCCGGCGGCGCTCCACCTGCGGGCGCCGCCGCGTACCACCCTCCGGTGGCGTCCTTCCAGCTGCCCCCGCCGTTGTAGGTGAAGAGCCGCTGCGCGAGGTTGGGCACCGCCTTCAGGCCCGGGATCTTGCCCCAGGCCGTCATGTCAGGGCCGAGGAACATCGGGCCCGTGTCGGCGCGAGCGGCTTTGACGATCGATGCGGATGTTGACTTCGTACCGCCGCCGGCATTGATCTCGCGCAGCATCTGCACGACGCCCTGGACCGAGGGCTCGACATCGGAAATGGCACCTACCGGATTGCCAATCGAGGCATAGAAGTCCTTGACGAGGCTCACCTCGCTACTTTCGCGGGAATTGATCGCCGGGGCCAGAAGGCTCGGCCAACCGCTCAAGTAGGTCCATTTCGGATAGTCACCGAGTGCCTGCTTGACGGCCGGATCCGCGCAGGTGCCCAGCGTCACTACCGGCTTGTTCGTCAGGCTGAGTGATTTGAGGGTCTGGGCCACGCTGTCGCATTGGGTGGCATCCTGCACGAACACGACAATTGCATCCGCCTTTTGCGCCCCGGCAGCGAGGACCGGCGCTGTTGCATCGTTGGACGTCGGCGAGATGAGGGCGAGCTTGGAAGTCACCTTCGCGGCGTTCAATGCCTGGACCGCCTGTCCGGTCGTCAACTGGGAGAGCGGGTTGCCCTGGATGCCGATCACCGCGACGCGCTTGGCGTGCAGCTTCTGGGTGATGTACTTGACCAAGACCGGCGTGGTCGTCAGAGCGGCCGCGGTGTCGTAGAAGCCATACGGCGCGGTCGCGTCGTTGACGCTCGCCGCAATCGGACCGAAGATCGGAATCTTCGTGGTGTCCATCACCTCATGAAACGCCGCCGACCCGGCGGTCAGCGGAAACTCGAGAACAGCTCGGATGGAATGGTCAGCCGCGAACTGCTGTCCACACGTCTGCCCGTCTTCATCAGAGGAAACGACGAAGCAGGTGTCCAACTTGATCGGATGCCCGTCGATGCCGTCGAGCTTGCTGTTGACGATGGAAACCAGCTGCTTGACCTCGGTGGTGTACTGCGGAAAGCTGGGTGCTCCTCCCTGCTGGTTGACGTACCCAATCGTGAATGGCGTGGCCGAGGCACTGGCTGAGCCCAGCTTGCTGTGGGTGAAGCTTGAGATGGCCTTGAGATCGGCGGAACTGAGGGTCGTGGTGCTGGCCGACGTCGAAGTCTGGCCCGACGCCGGCTGAGTGGAAGACGTGCTCGTCGAACCACTGCTGCTCGAGCCGCACGCTGCGAGGACCAGGGCGAGCGCGGCAGCGGTCGCCGGGACGGTGATTGCTGTCAGACGCACGTTCACGCGCTCCGAAACTCAGGAGTGGAGGCGACGAACAGATACCCGTCGGGCCGATGGGGCCCCACGCCGCCGGGCGGGTCCGGAGGCGCCATCCCCCCGGGCGTGGGGTTCAGGAACTCCTCGACGTGATTGTCGTCGAGTTCGTAGATGCACAGATTCGTGTACGGCGGACGAGTCGCGCGCGTCTCCGGGAACACGAAGTTATGCCGGGGATGGACTCGAAACGCCTGTGCGCTGGTGAATACCGGCAGCTGGACCATGTGCTCAACGTGGTCGGCGCTCCACTGCTTCAGCTCCGCGCCCAGCCCGGGCGGGTCTGCGGACAGGGCTAGGAGGATGTGTTTGCTCATCCGTATGATCTCTCTCTCCTCGAGCGATCGTAGGGCGCGGCGTGAGCCGGTCCAAGCGAACGCGTTCTAAACGTAGCGACGTTAACGGTACAGCTTCCGCTCAGGTTGTCAATTCGTTGCGTGAGACCAAGCAGCCGAGGGCATCGTCCGGATACGGCAAACGCAGGGATCTGAGGCGGACCGGGCGGCATCTGATGAGATAGCCCGCGCGCTCCTCGCCCGAGCGGTGCGCCTCTCGGTCTCGTCGCGCGGCCGCTCCCGACGTGATGCTTGACGTGATCTTCCAGTACCCGTAGGGTGCGCTACGCTTACGAGGAGAGGAGAGGTTGATGCGCATCGACGTCCATTCACATCTGTACCCGGCCGAGTTTCTCGACCTGATGGTCTCGCTCGGCCGAGAGGACCTTCGGCGCGTCCATCGCCAGGAGTTGGATATGGCTGATCGCGTGGCGGCCCAGGACGCCAGCGGGGTCGATGCGCAGGTCCTGAGCTTCGTCGGACTCAACGCCGTTGTCGATGATCCCGGGGGCGCGGCCGAGGCCGCCCAGTGCCTGAATGACATCTACGCGGACGTCTGCGCGCGCGGCGCCGGTCGGTTCCTCGCGTTCGGCACCCTCCCGCTTCCGCACGTCGCGCGGGCGGTTGAGGAGGTCGAGCGAGCCTTGAGATCCCCGACCTGTGTCGGAGTCGCCCTTCCTTGCTCGGTCAGCGGTGTCCCGCTCGACGACCCGCGTTTCGACAGCCTCTGGGCTGCGTTGGACGAGCAACGGACGACGGTCCTCATCCATCCAGTCGGGAGCGACTCCGGCGGCCACTGGGGACTCGATGAGTGGGGGCTGGGAGCGATGTTGGGTAGTCCGATGCAGATCGGTATCGCCGCCTGCCGCCTGGTCTTCAGCGGCCTCAGCGCCCGGTACCCGCGTGTACGGTTCATCCTTGCCCAGGCAGGTGGCTTTCTGCCCGCCCGCTGGGAGGCGATCGAGAACATCGTGTTGCGTCCCGGCTTCGCCGGACACGCGCCGTACATGCTTGGCTGGGTCAAGGACTTGGACGTCGATCCGGACGATCCGATGGCGCGCTTCCGCGATTTCTACTACGACACCGCGGGCCTGCATCAGACGCCGACGATGCTGACCCTCGCGCAGCGGACCTATGGCCTCGACCGCCTCGTCCTGGGCAGCGACGCGCTGTTCGGGTCGCTCACCGGTGTGGTGGAGTTCCTGACCAACTCCCCCGTCCTGGGCAATGAGCAGGCGATGAAGCTCTTTGAGCGGGCGCCGATCGAGCTGGCGCTGCGCTAGTGACCGCCGTTCTGCACACTCGCGGGCTGTCGGTTCACTATGGCGGGGTGAAGGCACTGGTCGACTGTGACCTTGAGGTGCACGACGGTCACCTCGTCGGATTGATCGGCCCCAACGGTGCCGGCAAGACGACCTTCATCGACGCGGTGACCGGCTTCACGCGCTCCACCGGAACGGTGGAACTCGACGGTCAGGACATCAGCCGACTGGCACCTCATCGGCGTGCCCAGGCCGGCTTTGCCCGGACATGGCAGTCGGCGGAGCTCTTCGACGAACTGACGGTCCGGGAGAACCTGGCCGTCGGGGCTGGTGGCTATAGCTGGCGGGAGTCGCTTCGTGAGATCAGCCGGGGCCACGCCGTCCTCCCCGACGTCGTCGACGAGACGATCGAGCTGCTCGGAATCGGTGAGCTGGCCGACCGACTTCCCGATTCACTGACCCATGGTCAGCGCAAGATCGTCGGCGTGGGACGGGCGATCGCAGCCAAACCGCGCGTCGTGCTGCTCGACGAGCCGGCTGCCGGTCTGGACACGTCTGAGTCCCTGCAGCTGGGGCGGGAGCTACAGCGACTCTGCGCTGGGGGGCTCTCGCTGCTGCTCGTTGACCACGACATGGGTCTCGTGCTCTCGGTGTGTGACCACGTTGTCGTGCTCGAGTTCGGCCAAGTCATAGCCGCGGGCCCGCCCGAGGCGATCCGAACTGACCGGAAGGTCATCGAGGCGTACCTCGGACAGGTCGCGTGAAAGGAGGCGTGGGCGTGTCCAATGCGGTGCTTGAGGTTGAAGGTGTGTCGGCTGGCTATGACGACGTGGATGTGATCCATAACGTCTCGTTTGCCATCGGCGCGGGCGAGGTCGTCGCGTTACTCGGTCCCAACGGAGCCGGAAAGACAACCACGCTGCGGGCGATCACGAATATGGTGGGGCGCACCGGGACAGTCCGCTTCCACGGACGCGACTTGGGAAGAACTCCGACCCATCGGCTGACCAGCGACGGCGTCAGTCACGTACCCGAGGGGCGGGGGATCTTCTCGTCCCTCACCGTCGCCGAGCACTTCAAACTCCAGAACGCTTCACTCGAGGATGGCTGCGCCATGTTCCCCGAGCTGACGAAGCTGTCCGGGAGGCGCGCAGGTCTGCTGTCCGGCGGTGAGCAGCAGATGCTCGCTCTCGCGAGCGCCTTGGTCCGCCGCCCGTCGCTGCTGCTCGTCGACGAGCTCTCGCTCGGACTGGCACCGGTCATCGTGCAACGCCTGCTGCCGATCGTGCGCCGTCATGCGACCGAGACCGGAGCGGCGGTCCTACTGGTCGAGCAGCACGTCCAGCTCGCACTCACGGTCGCCGACCGCGGGATCGTCCTCGGCAAAGGCGAGATCGTCCTGGAGCGTCCCGCAGAGGTGCTGCGCGGGAATCACGAACTGCTCGCCAACGCCTACCTGGGGGTTGTTCGCGTCCCCGAATCCGTCCTCTAGACACCTGCGCCAGAAAGGCCACTGTGCACGTTTCACTCTTTCTTGGACCGAACGTCAGCGGCCCGTCGGACGACCGTCTCGCCATCGAGCTGTGTATCGAACAGGCTCTGATCGCCGATGCAGCCGGGTTTGCCGCGGTCTACCTCGGCGAACAGCACTTCAACAACTACGAGCCCTACAGCAATCCGATAGTGATGGCTGCGTATCTGGCGAGCCAGTTCAAGCAGGCGTATCTCGGGACCAGCATGATCCCGCTGCCCCAGCACCACCCGTTGTCCCTGGTGGAACGGATCAACCTGTTGGACCAGCTCACGCGCGGCCGATGCATCATCGGTCTGTCCAGCGGCCTGCCCTTCCCGAGTAAGGCATTCCCGGTCGCGATGCCCGAGGGAGGACGCAGCCAGCTCTTCGACGAGAAACTCGACGTCATGCTCCGCGCCTGGCGGCACCGGGTCGGTGACCAGCCGCTCGAATTTCACACGTCAGTTGAGTCGGGCGTCATGGACGGCCGCATCATGCCTGTCGCCTACCGCGCGGGGCACCCGTTGTTCGCGATCGGAACCAGTACTGAGTCGAAGGTCCATGCTGCCGGCGCCGCCGGTCACAAGGTGCACACCGCCGGGTTTGACGTCGCCGGCGGCGCCCGGCTGATCGGCATCTACCGCGACGCGATGGAGTCGGCCGAACTCTCGGAGGAGGCGATTGCTTCGAACCTTGCGTGGTTCACCCACACCAAGGTCATCTACGTCGCCGAGACGGATGAACTCGCGGCCAAGGAAGCCGAGCCACTGCTGCTGCCCCGCAGGCTGCCACCGTTCATCAAGATCCCGCCCGAACAGGAGTCGATGAGCCTCGCTCAATTGTTGACCTGCGATCCCGGACCTATGGCGCCGCACATGGGTGCGCCCGAGAGCCTCGCTGCGTTCGTGCAGCGAACGTCAGTCGTCGGCAGCCCGGAAAGCGTCGCCGCCCAGCTGCGCACCTTCGCGGACGCGGGATTGGAGCACGTTCACGCCCGCTTCGCTTTCGGCCCTCTCGACGATCTGGGACCGTTTCGTCGCTCGCTGGATCTGTTCGTCTCCGAGGTCATGCCCCGGATCGACGCCCAGCCGATGGGACCACTGGGCCCCGAAGACATCGCCGATGACGAGCTGAGCCTGATCGCGACCCCGTCGACACACGATCGCTAGCCATGGCTACGAGGTGAGGTGGATCTTGCGGATCACGAAACTGCCCTTGAGGCTGAACCCGTTCGGGTGAAACTCCACTCCGAGCGTGAGGTCGTACGAGCCGGGCTCTGCGGTCTTGTGACCCTCGACGGCGCCGACGCCCATGTAGCAGCCAAGACGGGTGGGGAGCGCGCCGGAGATCGTCACCCGACCGTTGTGGGCGGTCGCCGAGCCGACGTTGCCGACACAGTTCGTCGGGGCAGCGCCTCCGGGCAGGACTTCGATCGCGAGCGCGAGGGTGTAGTGGCCCGGCTTCAGGCCTGAGGCCCTGATCGTCACGCGTGAGCCGACCGCCGCCGTCGACGGAGCGCTCATCGAAGCTCTGGCCAATGCGACGGCGGGGATCAGGGCCAACAGGACGAGGGCCAGCCCGATGACGTGTCTGATCGTTGCGGGCCGTCTCATGAGATCTCGTCGTCCTCGCGACGAATGATCCCCTCGCCGCCCGGCGGTCTGATGACGACCTCAGCCACTTTCGCCCTCAGCCGCAGCGCGTTGGCGGCCCGCCTTTGTCTCCCAGGCGTCGGCCAGGAGCTCAGCGAGTTCGCGCTCAGGCGCCTCCGGGAGGGCAACGGCGACCGCGGCGAGGCGCTGGCCCCAGTAGCGCTCAGAGCACCATCCCGGGTATGCCTGCACCGCGGTGCGGATGCCGGGCTCGTCGACCATGACGTTCATCGTCACCTCGTCCCAGATCGTCGCGAAGATCTTGCGGTTGACGCGGAATGAAGGGCGACCGTGGTGGTCCTGTTCGTTCGCGTCGGGAAGCGTCAGCGCGAGCTGTCGTGCGTCCTCAGCGGTCATGCGGCGAAAAAGGTGCCGAACGAGCGGACGCGCTGCCTTCGATGTCTGGGACGCTGAACTCGCACGATGTATCGGAGCGCCG
>CAZZYU010000133.1:0-6633 GCA_964658375.1 uncultured Acetobacteraceae bacterium
CTCTGCCCGTTCCGCCTCCGCCCCCCTGGCCCGCCGGCTGCTGGCGGCGCTCGTCGCCGCCGAGGCGGCCGGGGGCGACCTGCGCGGCCGCCAGTCAGCGGCCCTGCTCGTCGTCCCCGGCACCGGGGAGCCGTGGGAGACGGTGGTCTCGCTGCGCGTCGAGGACGATCCCGAACCGTTGGCAGAGCTGGCGCGGCTGCTGGACCTGCACGATGCCTACGAGGTGGCCGAGTCGGCCGATGCGGCGGTGGCCCTCGGCGATTTCGACGCCGCCGCGGCCGCCTACCGGCGCGCCTACGAGCTGGCGCCGGAGTCCGCTGAGCTGCGTTTCTGGGCGGGGCTCGGCCTCGCTCACGAGGGCGAGGACGAGGCCGCGCTGGTGCTCATCCGCGCCGCGATCGCCGAGCACGCCGGGTGGCGGGAGCTGCTGGCGCGGCTGTCGCCCGAGCTCGCCCCGGCGGCCGCGCGGCTGCTCGGCCTCCTGGGGGGGTGAACCCAGGCACGCTCCGGGCTCTTGAGGGGGAGTGCGACAAAAGGGGTCTGACAGCCACCAAATATCGCAACTGGTCGATCGCCAGCTCGGTCACGTCACCCGTGGCCAACTGCTGGCCCTGGGTCGCAGCCCCGACATGATCAAGGGGGCCGTGCGACGGGCCGAGCTGATCCCCGTCCACGCCGGGGTCTACGCCGTCGGCCACGTCCCCGCTCACGCCCGCGCCCGCGCGATGGCCGCCGTCCTGGCCTGCGGCGACGGTGCCGCGCTCAGCCACGCCGCGGCTGCCGCTCTGTACGGCGTCCTGAAATGGCCCGCGATCCTCGAGGTGACCGCCCCCCGCGAGCGCCGCCGGCCCGGCCTGCGCACCCACCGCTCCCGCACCCTCGCCGCCCATGACCTGCGCCGCTACGAGGGCGTCCGCGCTACCTCGCCGGTCCGCACCGTCATCGACCTCGCCGGTGAGCGCGAGCGACTCACCGACGCCGGCCTGATCCGCCTCGTCAACGACCTACGCGTCGCCGGCCACCTCCGACCGTCGGCCTTTGCCGAGCTGCAGACTCGCTGCCGCCGCGTCGCCTGCCTGCTCGGCGACGTGACCGAGCGCCCGACCCGCTCCCAGCTCGAGGATCGCTTCCGCGCGTTCGTCACCCGTCACGGCCTCCCGATGCCCGAGATCAATGCCGTCCTCCCCGAGAACGGCCGTGAGGTCGACGCTCTGTATCGCGCCCAGCGCCTGATCGTCGAGCTCGACTCCTGGCAGTTTCACTCAGACCGCGCCGCGTTCGAGCGCGACCGCGCCAAGGACGCACAGGCGCTCGCCGACGGCTACGTGACGGTCCGGATCACCGCTGCGCGCCTCCGACGCGGCGGCGTCGCCGAGGCCGCGACGATCCGGCGCATCCTTGATCAGTACAGGCCACCGCGGCGCGCGTAACGGAGCGCCCGCTCGGACTCATCTCGTTTGCCGTCGAAACCCGGTCGACGAGCGTGTCGGCGGCCCGGTTGCCGGCCGTTCGGGCAGCAGCGCACAGTGCGCGCAGCTCGGCGTCGTCGCTGATCTGGTGCACGGTGCGCGACGCGGTCTGACTCACGCGCTGACCACGCCTTGTCCGGGCCGCTATACCCACCCGCGTGACCCGCCCACCCGGATGGCTGCGCGTGTGCGGGGTGATGTTCGCGGTCGGCTGGGGCGCCAACCAGTTCTCCGCGATGCTGCTCGCCTACCGGCTGCACCGCGGTGTCTCCACCGGCAGCGCTGACGCCCTGTTCGGCGTCTACGCGCTGGGCCTGATCCCGGCGCTGCTCGTGCTCGGTCCGGTCTCCGACGCTCGCGGGCGGCGCACGATCGTGTGCGTCTCGGCGCTGCTCTCGGGACTGGCCTCGGTGGCGCTGATCGTCGGCGACCACTCGCTCGCCCTGCTGTACGTAGGGCGGTTGCTGGCCGGCCTGTGCAGCGGCGCCGCCTTCGCGGCGGGGACCGCGTGGGTCAAGGAGCTGTCGGTCGCGCCGTTCGATCCGCGGGCGGGCCCGCAGGCGGGTGCGCGCCGGGCGGCGATCGCGCTCAGCGCCGGCTTCGGCCTCGGGCCACTGGTCGCCGGGCTGCTGGCGCAGTGGTCCCCCGATCCGCTGCTGGTCGCCTACCTGCCCCACCTGCTCGTGGTGGCGGTCGCGCTGGCGCTCGTCCCGCGGGTGCCCGAGACGGTCCCGGCGTCCCGCTGGCGGGGGCGCACCGGCCAGCCCGCCGCGGCCCGCCGCGGCACCGTCACGATCCCACGACGGTTCCTGGGCGTCGTCGCGCCGAGCGCGCCGTGGGTCTTCGTCGCGCCCTCGGTGGCCTTCGCCGCCCTGCCGGCGCTCGTCAGCCACCAGGTCGGTTCCTTTCAGGTCGGCTTCGCGGCGCTGATGGCGGCGCTCACCCTGGGCGTCGGGGTCGGCGTCCAGCCGCTGGCGCGCCGGCTGGACGCCGCGGGCCCCGGTCGAGGGCTGCAGACCGGGCTGGCGACGACCCTCGCCGGGCTGGTGCTGGGGGCGCTCGCGGTGCACCTCGGCAGCTGGCCGCTGGTCGTGCCCGCGGCGATCCTGCTCGGCGCCGGCTACGGGTTCTGCCTGGTCTCCGGCCTGCTCGAGGTGCAGTCGCTGGCCGCCCCCGAGGACCTCGCCGCGCTGACCGCGATCTTCTACGCGCTCACCTACGTCGGCTTCGCCACCCCGCTGGTGATCGCCGAGCTGCAGGCGCTGCTGCGTGCCCCGGTGATCCTGCTCGCGGGCGCGCTGCTCGCCGCGCTCACCCTCGCCGGCGTGCGCCGAGGGCTGCACGGCGGCTGACCGGGCGCTCTACGGTATGGCGGATGGTGGGTCAATCCGGCATTCTCGCGCGTGGGCCATGGGCGCCCGCCGACATCGAGGTGTCGTGGCGCACCGAGCCGTTTGCCCCCCAGCGCGACGTGATCGACGCCGCCGACCGGGCGCTCGAGGAACTGCGCGGCCGCGGCTCGCCCAGCCACGACGGCCTGGCGGCCCGGCTGCGGGACTTCGAGGTCGTCGACGGCAAGCTACGACTGGAATGCGAGCCGGTTCGCTGGGCGCTGCGGCTGCTGCCCGACGCCGGTGCACAGTCGCTGTCGGCGCTGTGCGTGGTCCGCGACGCCGACGGGCGGTGGCTGGCCGGCCGTCGCGCCGCGTGGCTGGCCACCTGGGCCCAGCGCTGGGCGCTCGGCGCCGCCGGCGCGGTCGAGGTCGACGAGAACCCGGCCGACACGCTCGTGCGGGAGCTGCGGGAGGAATGGTCGGTCGCGCCTGAGCGGCTCGCTGTCGAAGCGCTGGTGCGGTTGCCCACCCAGATCACGATGCTGATCGGCCAAGCGTGGCTGGCCGACGGCGCCGCGGTGGTCCCCGACGCCGAGCATGACGAGTACGAGTGGTGGCCCGCCGACCCCGCCGACTGGCCGCAGCATGCCGACGAGCCGCTGCGGCTGACCGCTGCCCTGCTCGGTGGCACGGCGTGACCCTCGTGCCCCAGCCGGTCCAGCGCCCGCGCGTCGCGGGGCCGCGCCCCGCGCACGACGGACGGATCGGGGCGCGGATGGGACCGGTGACGTTCCAGCGGCTGGAGATCGCCTCCTTCAGTCACTCGGTCGTCTACCTCGCGCTGCTCGTCTGCGCCTTCGCGCTCGGCGGTCCCCAGCCCGAGACCTTCTGGCTCGGCCTCGCCCATGGCGTGCTGTGGATCGCGATGTCGCTGGTCTGCATCGCGGCCGCCAAGGCGAGGGTGATCCCGTTCTGGCTGGCGGTGACCGTCGCGGTGCTGGGCGGGCTGGGTCCGTTCGCCGGGACCGCTGGATTCGTCATCGTGCAGCGAAACCGTTCATCGGCGGCGGAGTAGAGTCACAGGAGCCAGCCAGATGTCCGTCGAGACCAGCACCATCGAAGTTGCAATGCCCGCGATGGGTGATTCCGTCGCCGAAGGCACCATTCTCGAATGGCACAAGTCCGAGGGCGACACGATCTCGGCCGACGAGACGCTCGTCGAGATCTCGACCGACAAGGTCGACGCCGAGGTTCCCTCGCCCGTCTCGGGCACCGTCGTGCGGATCCTCGCCGCCGAGGGCGACACCGTCAGCGTCGGCTCGGTGCTGGCCGAGATCGCGACCGGCGACGCGACTCCCGCTCCGACCAACGGAAACGGCAGCGGCAACGGCCATCCCAACGGTTCGGTCGCCGCGGCCAACGGCGCCAGCGAGGCCGACGCCCCGGATGCGCGCGCCGATGGCGCCGCCGTGCTGGACATCGTCACCCCGACCGGAGGCGAGTCGGTCACCGAGGGCACGATCCTCGAGTGGTCGGTGAAGGTCGGCGACACCGTCAAGGACGGCGACACCGTCGTCGAGATCTCGACCGACAAGGTCGACATGGAGCTTCCGGCTCCGGCCGCGGGCACGATCACCGAGATCCTCGCCGAGGAAGGCGAGACGGTCACCGTGGGTCAGGTCATCGCCCGGATGGCCGCCGGCGCCGCGTCGGGATCCGCCGCCGCCGGGCCCGCGTCCGCCGCCGCACCCGCCACCCCGCCCGCCGCTGGTAGCGCGCCAGCCGGCGTCGCCACGACGCCGCCGACGGCCGCCGGTAACGGATCGGCGAACGCCTCCCCGGTCGCTCGCCGGGCTGCTGCCGCCGAGGGCGTCGATCTCGGAGCCGTGCATGGCTCCGCGCGCGGCGGCCGGATCACCAAGGCCGACGTCCTCGCTCACGGCGCCAACGGCGCCAACGGTGCGGCCACCACGGCCACCAAGGCAACTCCGACCGCGCCGCCCGCGGGCTCGACGCTGATCAAGGGCAGCGGCGCCGCGCTGGCCCGATACATGGACGAGAGCCGGTCGATCCCGACCGCCACCTCCTTCCGGACGCTGACCGTGACCACGCTCGACGCGCGGCGCAAGCAGCTCAAGAACGCCGGCCAGAAGGTCTCCTTCACGCATCTCATCGCGTACGCGATCGCGCGCGTGGGCACCGAGGAGATGCCGGTCATGGCCCACCACTTCGCCCAGGTCGACTCAAAGCCCCACCGCGTCGACGACGGGGCGGTCAACCTCGGGCTGGCCGTCGACGTCGAGAAGAAGGACGGCAGCCGCACGCTGATGGTGCCGGTGATCCGCGACGCCGGCCGGATGAGCTTCGCGGACTTCCTGGCCGCCTACAACGTGATCGTCGACAAGGCGCGGACCAACACGCTCGCCGCCGACGACCTCGCCGGCGCCAACATCTCGCTCACCAACCCCGGCGGGATCGGCACGATCGCCTCGGTGCCTCGGCTGATGGTCGGACAGGGCACGATCGTCGCCACCGGCTCCATCGCCTACCCGGTCGGCCTGGAGGGCATCGGTGCGCTGATCGGCGCCGAGAAGGTCATGACGATGACCTCCACCTACGACCACCGGATCATCCAGGGCGCGGAGTCCGGCCGCTTCCTGCAGCGCATCGAGGCGCTGCTGCAGGGCGGGGAATCCTTCTACGAGCGCATCTTCTCAGACCTCGGCGCGGAGCTGCCCGAGCTCCCGGCGCCGCCGGCGCCCGCGGCTCAGGCCGCCCAGGTCGCCGCGTCCTCGGCACCGTCCTCGGATGCGGTGGACCGGCGCAAGCACGAGGTCGACGAGGAGCTGATGCAGGCGGTGCAGGCGGCGACGTCGCTGCTCAAGGCCCATCGCACCCACGGCCACCTGGCGGCCCGTCTGGATCCGCTCGGCCGCGAGCCCGAGTCTGACCCGTCGCTTGACCCGGCGCCGCTCGGCCTCACCCCGGAGCTGATGGCGCGCATCCCGGCGCGGATCCTGCACATGTACGTGCCCGGTGCGACCCTCGCCGACGCGCTGCCCCACCTGCGGGAGACCTACTGCGGCACGATCGCCTACGAGATCGAGCACATCGCCTCCAAGCGCCAGCGGCTGTGGCTGCGCGAGGCGATCGAGTCCGGCACGTTCCGCGCGCCGCTCACCAACGAGGAGCAGAAGGCGCTGCTCAAGCGGCTCACCGAGGTCGACGCCTTCGAGCGCTTCATGCACAAGGCCTACCTCGGTCAGAAGCAGTTCTCGGTCGAGGGACTGGACATGACGGTGCCGATGATCGACGAGCTGATCCAGCTCTCCGGCACGCGCGGCGCCCGAGAGGTCGTGATCGGGATGGCCCACCGCGGCCGCCTGAACGTGCTCGCCCACAATCTCGGCCGCCCGTACCAGTCGATCTTCGCCGAGTTCGAGGGCTCCTCGACCCTGGAGCCGATCACGACCCTGCCGGAGGGCGGCACCGGCGACGTCAAGTATCACCACGGCGCCCAGGGCAACTACCAGCTGCACACCGGCGAGTCGATCATCGTGCGGCTTGAGTCCAATCCCTCCCACCTGGAGTTCGTCGCCCCAATCGTGGCCGGCGCCACGCGCGCCGCTCAGACCACGCGCCAGGGTCCGCACGCCCACCAGGACACCAACGCCGCGATCCCGATCATCCTCCACGGCGACGCCGCGTTCCCCGGCCAGGGGGTCGTCGCCGAGACCCTCAACCTCCAGGCGCTCGACGGCTACACGGTCGGCGGCACCGTCCACATCATCCAGAACAACCAGGTCGGCTTCACCACCGACGCCGACGAC
>CAZZYU010000134.1:0-6398 GCA_964658375.1 uncultured Acetobacteraceae bacterium
GCGCCGCCGGCGGCGTGGCCGGCGACGCGGTGCCGCCCGCGGGACGGGGCGCCCGCAGGTACCCGAGCATCACGTCGCGCTGGGTCTCCAGGAAGGCCTGCATCAGCGTCTGGTAACCCGACATGACGACGGCGGCATCGGGTGCGGCGACCGGGCGCACAGCGCCGGCCGACGCGGACGCCGGAGCGCTCGCGGCCGGCGCGACGGCGTGCGAGGGCTCGGGTACGGCGCTCGGCGCCTGCGGCGGGGGGGCGAGGACGTGGGTCCCGGGTGGTCCATGTCCGTTTGTCTCGGTCACTGGCGATCCCTCCTGGGTCGGCGTGGTGGACGTCGCTGGGCTCATCGGTTCAAGTGTGGGGGCAAGGCGAATCGGCGGCGCGACTGCGGTGACGGGCTGCTCGGCCGGTCGCGCGCTGCCTCCATCGACCACCCAGCGCACGCCCGACGGCGTCGGGCGCTGAGCGCCGCGGTGGCGCTCGGCGGCGGCGCGCTGGGGGCCCCGGCCGCGGAACAGCCGGCCGGTGTCGGGCGCCAGGCCCTCCACCGAGAGTGCGGCGAGCGCGTGCACGAGCGCGACGATCCCCGGCCGGCCGGGTTGGTCGACGGCGATCGCGACGTGCTCGCGGGAGTCGAGGATCTGGCTGGTCAGCCCGGTCAGGACCGAGCGCGGCCCGACCTCGACGAACACGCGCGCCCCGGCGTCGTGCATCGCCTCGATCTCCCCGACGAAGTCGACCGGCGCCACCAGGTGGTCGCCGAGCACGTCGACGATCGCCTCCGGCGTCTCGCCATGCACGGCCGCGGTCGTGTTGGAGTAGACCGGGATCCGGGGGGCGGTGATCTGCGCATCGGCCAGCACCTCGGCGAAACGCTCGCGGGCGCCGGCGACGTGGGGTGAGTGAAACGCGCAGGCGACCGTCAGCTCCCGTGCGCCGAGGTCGTGCGCGCGGCACCACTTGACGGCTTCGGCGACCTCGTCACGGGGCCCGGAGATGACCGTCTGGCGGGGGGCGTTGCGGTTGGCCACGACGACGCCGCCGTCCTGGAGGATCGGTGTGAGCTCCCCGGGCTCGGCATCGACCGCCGCCATCGCGCCCGCCTCGCCCTGCGCCGCCTCTGACATGAAGCGGCCCCGCGCCTGGGACAGCCGCAGCAGCTCGTCGTCGCTGAGGCTGCCGGCGGCGCGCAGCGCGACCAGCTCGCCGTAGCTGTGACCGGCGGTCAGCTGAGGCTCGATGCCGAACGATGCCAGCACCCGCAGGTAGCCGAGCTCGGTCGCCCCCAGCGCCGGCTGGGCGATGTGGGTGTCGGTGAGCTCGCGCCGGCGGCGGCGGGTCTCGTCCTCGCTGAAGCTCGGCGGCGGGAACACGTAGCGGCTCAGCGGCTGGTCGAAGGAGTCGGCGAGCACCCGGTCGGCGAGCTCGAAGCCCTCGCGGGCCTCGGGGAACGCGAGCGTCAGCTCACGCGCCATGTCCACCGTCTGGGAGCCCTGACCGGGGAACAGGAACGCGACGCGGCCGTCGTGCCCGGGCCCGGCGAGCGGCGTCACCGCGAAATGCACGCCGTCACGGCGGTGCACCCGCTCGGCATCCCCGGCGAGGATTTCGGCGGCGAGGCCGAGCTTGGCGCGCAGATCGTCGACCGACTCCACGGCCAGGGCCAGGGACGCGCCACCGTCGGGGGCCGCGTCGGCCCGGCCGGCCAGTTCGAAGGCGAGCTGGTCAAGCGCGATCGCCTCGCCGGACGCCAGTCGGGCGTCGAGCTCGCTCACCGCGGCGGCGATCTGCGCCCGTTCGCCGCGCCAGCGCAGCAGCTCGGCCGGCCAGCGCTCCACCGTCGCCGGCGCGTCGTCGATATACCCGCGCGTGTACTCCTCCAGCACGATGTGGAAGTCGGTGCCGCCGAAGCCGAACGCGCTCACGCCCGCCCGGCGCGGATGCTCGGCGCCGCCCGTCAGCCATGGCCGCGGCTCGCTGTTGACATAGAACGGGCTCTCGGGGAAGTTGGCCTTGGGGTTGGGCTCGGTGACGCCGATCGTCGGCGGCAGCACCCGGTGGTGCAGCGCCAGCGACGCCTTGATCATCCCGGCGACGCCCGCGGTCGCCTTCGTGTGGCCGATCATCGACTTCACCGAACCGACCGCCGTCGAGTGGCGCTCGCCGTCGGCGTCGGCGAAGACCTTCGACAGCGCCGTGATCTCCGCGCCGTCGCCGGCCACCGTGCCGGTGCCGTGGGCCTCGATCAGTCCGACCGTCGAGGGGGAGAAGCCGGCCTGGTCGTAGGCGCGGTGCAGCGCCCGGATCTGTCCCTCCGGCCGCGGCGCGGTCAGGCTGCGGTCACGGCCGTCGCTGGCGGCGCCGACGCCGCGGATCACCGAATAGATCCGGTCGCCGTCGCGCTCGGCGTCGGCGAGCCGCTTCAGCGCGACCGTGGCGAACCCCTCGCTGATCGCGATCCCGTCGGCGGAGGCGTCGAACGGGCGGCAGCGACCCCGCGGCGACAGCGCCTGGGTCTTGGCGAAGCACAGGAACGCGAACGGGTTCTGCAGCGCGTCGACTCCGCCGGCCAGGACCATGTCGCTCGTCCCGGCCTGCAGCTCGCGGGTGGCCAGCGCGATCGCGGCCAGCGACGAGGCGCACGCGGCGTCGACGGTGTAGTTGGTGCCGCCGAGATCGAGCCGGTTGGCGATCCTCCCGGCCGCGACGTTCATCAGGATCCCGGCGAAGCTGTCCTCCGTCCACTCCGGCAGGCGCTCGAAGATCGCGTTCTCCAGCGGGTCGTCGGAGAGCAGTGACGGCAGCGCCGAGCGGACCGTGTAGCCGACCGACAGGTCCGCGCCTCCGCCGCCCGCGCCGAGGATCACCGACGTCCGCTCGCGGTCAAACGGCCGCGTCCCGTAGCCGGCGTCGCGCAGCGCCTCGTGGGCGGTCATCAGCGCGAGCAGCTGGAAGGGCTCGATCGAGCCCAGCGACGCCGGCGGCAGTCCGTACTCGAGCGGATCCAGGGCGACCGGGTCGATGAACCCGCCCCAGCGCGAGTACACCTTGTCGGGCGCGGCCCGATCCTCGTCGTACATCACCCGCCAGTCCCAGCGCTCGGGCGGGATCTCGGTGATCGCATCGACCTTGTCCAGGATGTTGGCCCACAGGGTGGTGGCGTCGGGCGCGCGCGGCAGGATGCAGGCCATCCCGACGATTGCGACGTCCGCCGGGGGCGGCACCTTCCCCGAGCCACGGGCCGGCGACGGGACGTCAAGGTCGTCGAGCAGTTCGCCGCTCCCGGCGCAGACGTCGGCGTGCAGGTCGGCGATCCCGATGACCTCGTCGTGCAGTGCGGCGATCTCGCCGATCATGTACATGCCGCGATCCCACTGCTCGGCCTCGTCGACCTCGGCCAGCGGCGCGCGCTGCGTGTCCCCGGGCGCGGAGGCGACGCGGTCCATGCCCTTGGAGGCGATCCGCAGCCGCCCGACGTTGAGCTGCTCCAGCTCGCCGCGCAGCTCCTCCGATCCGATGCCCTCGGCGCGCAGCCGCTGCTTCTCGGCCCAGAAGTGATCGACGAACGGCGAGGGCAGGCAGCGGGTGGCATGGCCGGGGCCGCTCTCCAGCAGCACCGTCTCGCCGGAGCGGATCGCGGCGTTCTGGAAGGTGGAGGTGATCGCGCCGCCCGAGACCGCTTCGCGGGTGAAGAGGTAGGCGGTCCCCATCAGCACACCGGCGCGCACGCCCCGTTCGGTCGCGGCGGCGGTCATCGCGGCGACCATCGACGCCGAGCGGGCGTCATGGATGCCCCCCGCGAACAGGACCTCGACGTCTGACTGGGCGGGCGGTCCGCTCCGCGGGCGGCGCTCCAGGACGTCGAGCATCTGATCCCACAGCGCAAAGCTGGAGCGCGGGCCGACATGGCCGCCGCACTCGCGGCCCTCGAACACGAACCGCCGGGCTCCCTGCGCGTAGAACAGCTCCAGGAGCCCGGGCGAGGGCACGTGCAGGAAGGTGGTGATGCCCTTCTCCTCCATCGCCAGTGCCTGGTCGGGCCGGCCGCCGGCGATCAGCGCGAACGGCGGGCGGTGGCGGTGCACGACCTCCAGCTGCTCGGCGCGCAGCGCGGCGGGCACGAACCCGAGCAATCCGACGCCCCACGGGCGGTCGCCGAGCAGCTCCGCGGACCGCGTCAGCAGCGCGTCGACCTCCGGAGCGCGCATCAGGGCGAGCGCGAGGAACGGCAGACCCCCGGCGGCGGCGACCTCGGCCGCGAACTCCGGTGCGTCCGAGACGCGCGTCATCGGACCCTGGACGATCGGATAGCGGGTGCGCAGCGTCTCGGTCAGCGGCGAGCCCTCGGCCAGCGGGTTGTTGCGGGCGACGGCGTCGCGCGCCTGCGCGATCGACGCGCGGATGCCGGCGATGATCCCGGCGACCGTCTGGAAGCGGTCGGCCAGCCGGCCGGCGAACGCGGCGTCCTGGCCGAGCGCGAGCAGGCCGGTGGCGATTGAGCCGTCGCCGATCGCGTCGATGACCGTGGCGCGGAACGCCTCGGCGGAGGGCTCGTCCTCGGCGGCCAGCGACACCTCCTGCTCACGCAGCCGCTCGACGGGCGCGACGCCCGGCCGGTAGTAGGTGCGAAACGCGACGCCGAGCTCGGCGCCCAGGACCGTCGTCTCCGAGCCGTCCATCGCGGCGATGGCGGCGCGCTGCGCATCGACGAGCGGACTCTCCCGTGCGAGCAGCAGCTGGCTGTCGAGCACGGCTCCGGCGGCGCCCGCCGCGTAGGCGGCCGCGACGGTGTGCGTGCCGATCCCGCCGTGGGCCCAGACCGGGATCTGCAGCGCGGCGAGCAGCCGCTGCAGCAGCACGAACGTGCCCTCGTTGCCGACCCAGCCGCCCGCCTCATAACCCTTGGCGATGACGGCCTCGGCGCCTGCCTCCTGCGCGGCGACGCCGTCGGCGACCGACAGGGCGACGACCCAGGGCGCGAGCTGCGCGGCGCGCAGCGACGCGATCACCGGCGCGAGGCGGTCGTGGGGCAGGTTGGCGAGGATGACGACCCGCAGTCCGGCGACCGCGGCGCCGCCGATCGCCTGCGCCAGCGCCTCGTCGCCGACGGCGACGGCCCACCCGGGCTCGGCCAGCTGCGACATCCGCTCCAGCCGCGACAGCGCCGCCGCGGAATCGGTCTCGGCCTGCAGGTCGATGACCCCGAGCGCGCCGGCACGGCTGGCCGCGATGGCGACCGCGGGGTCGTCGGAGGCGAGGGGGGAGAAGGCTGCGAAATTGAACATTGGGAGGAGCGAAAGGGCCAGCGGCGAACTCCCAAGATGGACAGACGTGTGAGGTCCGTCAAGGACGTGTGCCCGAAAGTGCAACCCGCTTTTACGGCCGCGTGCCCAAAGGTGCAGCCCGCTTTGCCGACAGAAGGTGCGTCGCCTACGCTCGGGCGACTTGCCCCGTTCACCGGAAATGTCCGCACCGTCGGCCGCGCCGGAGACGCGCTCGCCCCGTCCCTCTCCGCCGCGGCCGATGCAGCGCCTGGAGTGGCTCTGTGACCCCGGGAGCATCGAGCTGCTGGCCGACGATTCCGCGGTCGGCGTCGTCGCCGCCCGCGGGCTGGTCGCCGGCCGCCCGATCTCGTGCTACGCCCATGACGTCTCGATCTCGGCCGGCTCGGTCGGCGCGCGAGAGGCCGACGTGATCGTGTCGGCGATGCGCCACAGTCGCGATGGCGGCCTGCCGGTCGTCGGCCTGATCGAGTCCGCGGGCGCCAAGCTGCAGGAGGGCGCCGGCGCACTCGGTGGCTACGGGCGGATCTTCTATGAGAACGTCGCCCTGGCCGGGCACGCGCCGCAGATCTCGGTCATCACCGGGGTGGCGGCCGGCGGCGGCTGCTACTCGCCGGCACTCACCGACTTCGTCGTCATGAGCCGGGCGTCGAGCATGTTCCTGACCGGACCGAAGATCGTGCGCCACGCGCTCGGTGAGGAGGTCTCGATCGCCGATCTCGGCGGACCCGGCATCCACGGGCGCAACGGGGTCTGTGACTTCGTCGCCCCTGACGACATCGGCGCGATCGCGCTCACCCGGGATCTGCTGGGTCATCTGCCTCGGTCCTCGGCTCACCAGGCGCCGACGGCGACGCCGGAGCCCCCGCTCGGCGAGGATCCGTCCGCGGCGCTGCCCGACAACCCACGCGGCTACTACGACGTCCGGGACGTGATCAGCGGACTCGTCGACGGCGGCCGCTTCCTGGAGGTGGCGCCGCGCTGGGCGCGCAACATGGTCACCGGCTTCGCGCGGCTGGAGGGCGTCCCGATCGGGGTCGTCGCCAACCAGGCGCGCTACCTGGGCGGGATCATCGACGTCGCCGCGTCCCAGAAGGCCGCCAGGTTCATCAACCGCGCC
>CAZZYU010000135.1:0-6153 GCA_964658375.1 uncultured Acetobacteraceae bacterium
GAGCCCGGCGTCGTCCACTCGCCGTATCTGGAGGGGACTCGCGTCGCCGGCGCGTTTGGGCGGCTGGACCCTCAGGGGTGGCGGCTCGTCGACGGCGCCTGCATCGGTTCGTGGCGGCCTACTGTTTCGGTTGCCGGCCGTCGCCGACGAGCCTGGGCACGTCGAGCGTGAGGGCTGGATCGCCATGGGTCGGGTTGGGTGGCGTGGGGAGCCCTGAAGCGAACACGTTGTTCGTTGCTGGCGGATTGCCGGCGCCCGGGGGCGGCGTTCCGCCGGGACCGGAGACGTCACCCGGGGTGCAGCCGGGTAGGCAGACGTCGATCGACTGACTACCGCTGTCTGACGCACCGTTGCGTGGATCATCGGCGGCCGCGAGACCAACGGTGATCTCCTGGCCGGTCGTGGGCTGACCATCAGCCGCCAGGCAGGCGTCGAGGTTCACCGTGAACCCGAGCTGATTAGCCGAGGAGGGTGCGGCGTCGCTGGCGTTGTCGATCAGCGGGTACGAGGCGTCGTACATGCTTTCGCCGGTGGACGGAGCGTCGCCCAGCGTCGAGGAGAGATCGCTGAAATCGCTGGCGGCGCAGTTGTCGGTGCCGTTGGGCACCGCGAGGCCGACTCCGTAGTGCAGGTGGCCCATGTCGAGGTATGGGCCGGCCTCGCCGGGGAACGCCGCTCGTTGCGGGCGCCAGAACGACAGGTTCAGCGAATCGCCGTTCAGCATCACCGGGTTGTCTGCTGAGCCGTAGACGTCTGGACCGGCGGGGTAGGCGATTGGCTGGGGATCGGCAGCGGCGGCCGCCCCGGTGCCCTCACCGATCGAGGCCACCGCCGGCCCGGTCGCGAAGTACAACGTCAGCTCTGACGGGACCGGGACGACCCCGGCCGCGGTGTGATAGTCGATCTCATAGGTATCGCCCGGCTGGATCGCGCTCGGAGTGGTGTGGAGCTGAAGCGCGATCTGGAACATTCCCGGTGAGTTGCCGGCGGGAACCTCCCCGGTCCACGTGCTGCCATGAGCCAGCACGTTGCCGGCGTCTGCCTGGACCGTCGCGGTCGAGCAATAGGTGAGCGCTCCGCAATCAACCGAAACCGACTGGATTGATCCGAGCGCCCGATCCTGCAACCCGAAGTTCAGTCCGAGCGCCTGCGCGAGGTACCCCGCCACGTCGGCAGAGGAGAACACCCCGGCATCGAGGTTGACCGAGCCAGCGATCGGGCCGCCGACCTGCGTGAAGATCCCGCCCCCGGTGCCGTCATTAGATGCCTGCGTGTTCTCCTGGTTGGGCTCGCCCGAGCCGATGGCGTCTGCGTCAAAGGTGGTCGGAATGCCGTCCTGGTCGGGGTCCGCGCCAGGCTGCAGCGCCGAGCTCGGACCGCCGTTCTGGGACCCCGTACCCGTGCCAGGGCCGGTGCTCGGAGAACCGTTCGGAGGGGACTGGGCTTCCAGAGCGGTGCGCATGCGGCTCGCCTTGCGCTTGGCCAGGACCAGACCGAGATTCCCCGCCCCGATGGGCGGCCCGCTCGCGGTCACGTGTAGCCACGCCGAAGCGAGCACCGCAGCCGGCGGAGCTGGCGTCTTCGGCGCCGCGTACCCGTGCCTCAGGGTGACCTTGCCGAGCGCCACCGCCCTGCCCGACAGTCCCTCCCACCCTTTCGTCGACTTCTGGCTCAGGACGATCGGGCCAAAGTAGTGCGAATCCGGACTCAGCAGCTGCAACGTCCAGCCGCGGTGGTCCGGTAACGAGAAGGCACCTCGGCGGCCGAGCTTGACAACACCAGTCCGCCCGTTCGGGGCGAGCTCCAACAGGGTGTAGTGGTCAGCGCCGGCGATCCTCCCGGTCACGCGCGGCGTTGCCGCGCTGGCGATCGGAGTCGCGCAGAAGATGGATGCCACACCAACAGCCAGGCCAGCCAGAGAGAACGTCGCGGATCGGGGCATGGCGCAATATTGCTCGCGAACGCAGAGGCCGGCTCATGGTTGGCGTGACAGCAGAATTTTCGGTCTCGGAAACGGTCATTTTGCTGACCGCCCACCACAGCATTTGTGTGAAACAGTGAAGATTGCGGACATCCGTCGGCACGAGCGCGTCGAGCAGGAGTGGGAGGCTGATGATCACGCTCACAAAGAGACTGCATTGACAGACGTCACTTGAATCGATACTTATATATCGATGAGCGTCGATCTGGAGTTGACCCCCAAGACCAAACGGGCGGCCGGGACGCCGTGCTGTGAACCGGTCGTCTATCCCGCCGTCGACCGTGACCACGCGAACCGCATGGCCGAGGTCGCCAAAGCCCTTGGCGACCCCGTCCGCGTCCAGCTCGTCGACGTGTTGAGACAGCACGCCGGCAAGGTCTGCGTCTGCGAACTCGTGCCGCTGTTCGAGCTGTCCCAGCCGACCGTCTCCCACCACCTCAAGGTGTTGCGGGAGGCCGGACTGGTCGGGTCTGAGCGTCAAGGACTGTGGGCCTACTACTACGTCATCCCCGACGCGCTCGCCGAACTGTCGGCCTGGCTGGGCTGACTCCCACCGTCGAAAGGACCTCGCCGTGACCATCCCCACTGACCAGGCCGAACTGCGTGAGACCGTCCGCGACCGTTACGCGGCGGCCGCCTCCGACAACTGCTGCCGCTCGGATGCCGACACCTGCTGCGGCAGCGATCTGATCACAATCGAGCAGAAGGCGTTCTTCGGCCCGTCGCTCTATGACGACGAGGATCGCGCCGGGCTGCCCGAGTCCGCGGTGCTCGCGTCGCTCGGGTGTGGCAACCCGACCGCGATCGCGCAGCTGCGCGACGGCGAGACCGTCCTCGATCTCGGGTCCGGCGGCGGGATCGACGTTCTGCTGTCCGCCAAACGCGTCGGCCCGACCGGGCTGGTCTACGGCCTGGACATGACCGACGAGATGCTCGACCTCGCTCGCAGAAATCAGGCCGAGGCGGGTGTCACGAACGTGCAGTGGTTGCGCGGCCAGATCGAGAATGTGCCCCTCCCGAGCAACACCGTCGACGTGATCATCTCCAACTGCGTGATCAACCTCTCCGGCGATAAAGCCCAAGTTCTCCGCGAAGCCGCCCGCGTCCTGAAGCCCGGCGGACGGTTCGCCGTCACCGACGTCATCGCCGACCCCGACATGGACGACACGACCCGTGCCGACATGGCCGCCTATACCGGCTGCATCGCCGGAGCGCTCACCCGCGACGAGTTCGCCGACGCGCTGCAGGCGGCCGGGCTGACCGACATCACCATCGAGGAGACCCACCGGGTCCACGCCTCCGCCGCCTCGGCGATCATCCGCGCCGCCAAGCCCCGCTGACAGCCCCCTCCCCCGTTTCAGTTGACCAAAGGCGGCGGTGTTCAGGACGCCGTGATCGTGAAGCCCACCCGCGCGACGATCCCGACGACCCGGATGTACTGCGGGCAGGGCGCGCTGCCCTTGCAGGCGGCCCGCTGGAGCTCGATCGCGCGTGCGGTGTACCCGCCGGCGCACCACGGAGCGCCCAGCTGGGCCGGTCCGACGGTGACCGACACGCGCTGGCCCCGGGTCGCTGAGGGCGCAGCGGCCTCATGGACGCCGACACAGCCCGCGCCGGCGGGGCCGGTCACGCTCAGCGTGTAGCTGATCCGCGACGCGCCGTGGATCCCGGTGGCGGTCGGCGCCGTGAAGGTGAACCCGATCGGCGAGCGGTTCGTCGGATGCGCGGGGCTGACGGCGAGACTCGTCGGAGCTGCGCTGGACTCGGTGCCGACGGTCGAGGATGCGCCCGACGATCCTGCCTTCCCGGTGCTGCCACAGCCGGTGAGCAGGCCGGCGACAGCGGCTGCCGTCACAAGCGCGGCCAGGCGCTCACCCCGGGAGCCGAGCCGAGCGTTCATCCACTCGTGAAGTCGGCCAGCGCCTGTTTGCCGTCGCCGACCACCGGCTTGCCGTGAGCGAGGAGCAGATGCTCGAAGTCGAGCTCGAGCAGCCGGCGATAGGCCTGCAGCAATCCCGCCTTGGTGTGCTCGGGCTCGTCCATCAGGTGATCGGGCACGAACTCCAGGTCACCGCCGGAGATGCGCACCACCCCATCGGCGCAGGCGAGCGCCCGGTGGCCCGGGATGTGGAGAGCGGTCTCGTCGGGCGAGATGAAGCCGACCTCGTGGACGATGACGTCCCCAGGTAGCCGGTCCCCGAATCGAAACGGGGTCACGGGCCCACGCCCCGCCAGCTCATGAATGCCGGTCTCGATGCAGTGGATCTCGCAGCCGAACGCATCGCGCAGCTTCCATGAGTGGCGGTCGTGGTGGCGGTTGGTCAGCAGCACGTGCTCGGGGATCGCGTCGTGCTCGGAGAACCAGCGGGTTCCATGCGTGGGCAGCAGCGGATCGAGCAGCACCCGCTCCTTCAGTAGGTAGTAGGAGCTGACCTGGCGGCCGATGTGCGGGTGGCGAGCGGTCCAGTGCCAGAGCCCGGGTGCGATCTCCTGCATCGGGCCCGAGCTTAGTCCCCGGGGACCGACGGGGACCGTTGACCTGTCAACTAGAATCTGCAGCATGGACACGATCGGCGAGGCACGACTCGACGGTGCCGCGTTGGAGGCCTGGCGCGGCTATCTGCAGAGTCACGCGTCGATCGTCCGGGTGCTCGACGCCGAACTCGCCGCCGAGCACGGGATGACCACCCGTGACTACGAGGTGCTGCTCTACCTCGCGCAGGCCGAGGGGCATCATCTGCCGATGTCGGCGCTCGCGGAACGCACGATGCTCACCCGCTCGGGCATCACCCGGCTGATCGACGGTCTGGTCGATGCGCAGCTGATCCAACGGGTGGCCTGTCCCGACGACGCGCGCGTCTCCTACGCCCAGCTGACCGACCTGGGGTACGAGAAGCTCCGGCTGGCCGGCTGCTCGCACGTGGCCAGCATCAACCGGCTGTTCGTGGCGAACTTCACCCCGGCAGAGCTCGAGCAGCTCGCTGAGCTCCTCGGCCGCCTGCCCGGGGCTCGCGCCGGCGGCGCATGCACGGTGGACAACGAGCGACGCGCCGTCGAGGCGGCACCGTGATGTCGGCCGCTGGCGCTCGGCTGCCGGAGACGGCACCGGTACTTGCCGCGGACACCGTCGCGGGCGCGGTCGCGCTCACCGTCGGTGATCTTGACCGGGCGCGAGCGTTCTACGAGGACGTGCTCGGCCTCCAGGCACGGGCGCTCCCCGATGGGGATCTGGTGCTCGATGCCGGTGGTGGCGAGCCGTTGATCATCCTGCGCGGCGACCCGACCGCACCCGCCCGGGATCCCCGCGCCCCCGGGCTGTTTCATCTGGCGCTCCGATTGCCGACCCGCGGTGATCTCGCGCACGCGCTGCTGCGAGTGGCGGCCGCGGGTTGGCCGTTGAGCGGCGCCTCGGACCATCTCGTCAGCGAGGCTCTGTACCTCTCTGACCCCGACGGCAACGGGATCGAGCTCTACCGCGATCGCCCCCGCGCCCAGTGGCCGACCGACGATGCCGGAGCGCTGCGGATGGCCACGCTCGCGCTCGACCTGCGCGATCTCGTCAGCGAGGCGGGCGCGGTCACCGAGCCCGAGCGCCTGGCGCCCGCTGCCACCGTGATCGGCCACGTTCATCTGCAGGCGTCCGACCTCCCCCGGGCGCGCGCCTTCTACCACGGGGTGCTGGGCTTCGACGTGACCGTCGAGTTGCCGAGCGCGCTGTTTCTCTCGGCCGGCGGCTATCACCACCACGTCGGCCTGAACACCTGGAACAGCGCCGGCTCAGCTGCGCGAGCGCCCGGCTCGCTGGGCCTGCGCTACTTCGAGATCGTCGTGCCCGACCGCGACGAGCTGGACCGCGTGCGCCAGCGGGTGACCGCGGCGGGACTCGAGCGCGAGCCGGCGCCCACCGGCGATCGAGACAGCTCGTTCCTCCTGACCGACCCGTTCGGTACCGCGGTCCTCCTGCGCCCCGCCTGAGCTGCCCGGCGCGCCGGCCCGCCGCTACCCTTCTCACACCTCGGCGACGTGGCGGAGTGGCTACGCAGCGGCCTGCAAAGCCGTCTACACCGGTTCGATTCCGGTCGTCGCCTCTGCAGGGCCGCGGTTATACTCGCCAGCTCGCGCGGCTGTAGCTCAGTTGGCTAGAGCGTCTGCTTGCCATGCAGAAGGTCGAG
>CAZZYU010000136.1:0-6139 GCA_964658375.1 uncultured Acetobacteraceae bacterium
GACGCGTCGGAGGCGATGTGATGGGAGATCGCGCTCTGGGAGACGGGCTCGTACTCATCGACGCCGAGCTGGCCGGGAGAGGCGTGGAACACGTGGTGGTGATCGCCCGGCGCCAGGCGTCGCAGCTGCGGCACGCCGACCTCGATGAGAAAGCATCCGCCCGGTTCCAGGTGGGCCGCGGCGTTGGCAAAGCACGCGACCTGAGCGTCCTGCGTGGTCAGGTTGCCGATCGTGTTGAAGACGAGATAGACGAGACCAAAGCGTCCCGGGACCGTGCAGGTCGCCATGTCGCCGATCTCGACCGGGATCGCGGCGCCGCCGGGCTTGGCGCGCAGCTGCGCCACCATCGCGGGCGAGAGCTCGATCCCGTGGACGTCGACGCCGGCGGCGGCCAGGGGCAGAGCGACCCGGCCGGTCCCGATCGCGAACTCAAGCGCGGGCCGGCCGGCGGCGAGGTCGGCGAGGCGGGCGACGGTCGTGGCGAGCTCGGCGGGATCCTGAACGGTGCCGTCCTCGGCGTCGTAGCGGGCGGCGACCTCGGGGCCGAAGTGATCGACCGGCGGGTCGGTCACGAGGCGGAGGGTTCGGACGGGGCGCTCGGGGCGGACGGCCGTGGGATCGGAGGGCCCGGGGGCGACATGATGTCCCGTCCGGTGGGGCGCAGGTCGCCGTCGAGCTCCAGCTGCCAGTAGTAGCGGGTGAAGGTCACGCCCGCGCGGTACTGCCCGACGTGGGGCTCGATCCGCTCGCCGCGGGCCAGGCGCACGATCAGCTCCGGGTAGGTGCGGCCCGGCAGCGCGCCGTAGAGGTGAGCCGGGCAGGCGCCGCCGAAGCGGGTGTTCACGTCGGTGATCCCGAGGCCGATCTCCTCGTCGCGAAACGCCTGGACGGTGCAGGGCCCGCGGCAGCCCAGGGCCTCGACGACGCGGCGGCCGAGTTCGACGAGCTCGGGGTCGTCAAGCGTCGTGCCCTTGATCGACTCCCCGCCGCGGGACTCGATCATCGTCCGCGGGATCACGTTCAGGCAGCGGCCGTCGAGGTCGCTCAGCGTGTCCATGGAGAACTCAGGACCGCGCATCGCGCGCTGCAGCATCGCCGGCTCACGGACGTAGGCGGCCAGGAACTCCGCCTCCCGCTCGTCCTCGGCGAGGAAGATCGAGCGGGCGCCCGAGCCCCAGCGCGGCTTGACCATCACCGGGTAGCTGCCGACCGGCTCGCCCGGCAGCACGGTCGGGGGCGAGGGCAGGCCGTGGCTGAGCAACAGCTGGTGGGTCTCGTACTTGTCAAACGTCGCCCGGGCGATCTCCCCGTCGGGGACGAACGCGGGCAGCTGCCCGGCCTGGCGCGCGTGGCCGAGGATCTCCAGGTCCAAGTCGGTGAGCGGGACGACCGCGCCGACGTCGAACTCCGCGCACAGCTCCTGCAGCGCGGGGACGTAGCCGGGGTCGTCGAAGCGCGGCACCGCGCGCCAGTGGTGAGCGGCGTAGCGGGCGGGCGCGAGCGGGTTGGGGTCGGCGGCGATCGTCGTCGCGATCTGGGAGAACGCCGAGACCAGCGCGTAGCGCTTGCCCACGCCGGTGAGCAGCACCGCGACATCGTGGTCAGCGGCCGCCACGAGATCACCGCCGGCGGTCAGCGCGACATCGCGGTCAGCGGTCACCGCGCCGACTCCTCCGCGGCGGGCGGCGGGCTCCAGCCCCCGTCGGCCCCCTTGTAGATGTCGCCGCCGCCGATCACCTGGGTGACGGTGCGGCGCAGGATCCGCAGGTCCAGGGCCAGCGAGCGATGCTCGACGTACCACAGGTCGAGCTCGATCCGCTCGGGCCAGGGCAGCGAGGCGCGGCCGTTGACCTGCGCCCAGCCGGTGATCCCCGGCTTGACCGAGAGCCGTCCACGCTGTCGCTCGGTGTAGTGGTCGACCTGGTGTTGCAGCGTCGGGCGGGGGCCGACGATCGACATCTCGCCGCGGACGACGTTCCACAGGTTGGGCAGCTCGTCGAGCGAGGTCCGTCGCAGCAGCGCCCCGAGCCGGGTGATGCGGCTGTCGCCCTGCGCGATCGCCAGCCCCGCGCCCTGGAACTCGGCGCCCGACACCATCGTGCGCAGCTTGAAGATCGAGAACGGGACGCCGTCGCGGCCGACGCGCTGCTGGGTGTAGATCGGATCCCCCGGTGACTCCAGACGGATCATGAGCGCCAGCCAGGCGACGACCGGGGCGCTGAGCAGGCTCAGCGGGACGGCGATCGCCAGGTCGACGGCGCGCTTGATCATCGGGTCCCCGCCGCCGGCTCCCAGCCGGCGGAGGTGCCCTCGCGCAGCCAGTCGACCAGGCCGGCGGCCAGCGAGGCGGTCGTGAGCACGTAGTAACGCGCGATCAGCGCCGGGCGGCTGCGCAGGCGCGTCGCGAGCAGTGCGGCAGCGAGCAGCGCGACCTGCAGCGCGGTGGCGAGCAGGTAGAGCCGCCCGTCGCCCAGCAGGGCGAGCGAGGTCGCCAGCAGCAGCGCGTGCAGGAACGGGGAGGCGTAGCGCAGCACGCGGTGGGAGACGATCATCAGCGCGTAGACGGGCCGGTAGGCGCCGAGATCGAGCATCCCGCCGCGCAGCATGATCGGCCAGCCGTGGCTCATCATCCGCCGCTTGCGGGCGAACTCGCCCTCGATCGAGGGGACCATCCGCTCCCGGGCGTGGGCCGACGGCGCGTAGACGGCCCGCCGGCCGCGCTTGACCATGTTGAACGGGAACGACAGGTCGTGGCCCATGATCGGGTCCACGACGAGATAGTCCTCGCGCCGGGTCGCGTAGATCGCGCCGTTGCCACCGGTCACCGAGCACACGCGCGATTCCAGAGCGCGGATCAACATCTCATAGCGCCAGTAGAGCCCCTCCTGGTTGGTCCCGGCCTCGTTGACGAAGCGCACGTCGCCGCAGACATAGCCGATGCGGCGGTCGACGAGGAACGGGGTGACGAGCGCGCGCAGCGCGTCGGGCTCCCACAGCGCGTTGGCATCTGAGAAGGCGACGATCTCCCCGCCGGCTCTGGCCACCCCGGCGTCCTGGGCGCGGATCTTGCCCGCCCGCGGGAGGTCGAGCACGAGGTCGGCGCCGGCCTCGCGGGCGAGGCGCACCGTGTCGTCGGGCGAGCCGTCGCAGGCGACGATCACCTGCACCCGATCGGCCGGGTAGTCCAGCGCGCGCAGGTTGGCCACGCGCCGCGCGATCACGCGCTCCTCGGCGTAGGCGGCGACGATCACCGACACCGTCGGCAGCTCGTCTGCCGCCGGCACCGGGTACTCGGGGTCAGGGTGGCGGCGCGCGAGCAGTCCGAGCACGCCCGCGTAGCCGGCGTGGGTGTAGAGGAGCAGTCCCGCCGCGGACCAGAAGCTCAGCTTGGCGCCGTTCATCGCGCTGGGATCCTAGTGTCCCGATCGACAAATTCGGTGGCACTCTCGCGGCGTCTGGACGCGCCTGAGACGCGGCGCTGACCCCGCCGGATGCCCGATACGGCTTGGGTCACCGCCGCCCCTCAGCCACGCCCAGCCACTCACGAGAGCACTCACGAATTTCCCAATCGCGACACTAGAGGCGCTTGGCGAACCAGTAGCGCGCGTATCCGTTGGTGTTATACGCCGGGATCTCCGTGTAGCCGACTGACCGAAACAGCGCGGCCGGCTCGTCGGCGTGGGTGTCGAGCCACAGCTCCCGGTAGCCGAGCGCGGCGGCCACCGGCTCGAGCTCGGCGAGCAGCGCCCGCGCGATGCCCCGCCGCTGGGCCGCCGGAAGGACGAACAGCCGCTTCACCTCGCCGGTCTCGGGAGTGAGGCGACGCACACCGACACAGCCGACGGGCACACCATCGGCGACCGCGGTGAGTATCGCGCCGCCGGGAGCCGTGAACTCCGCGGCGGTGAGATCCCCCACACCCCACGGAAGCTCGGCGAGCAATGCGCGCACCTCAGGGCCGTCGAAGGCCGCTGCTGCGATCGTCACGGTCACCATCGCAGTGTGCCCCGACGGCGCCACTGACCGCCTGACGAGCCGCTCCCGGATACGCTTTCCGGCGCAGGTCCTGCGAGAGTCGCGATCGAGGAGAGGGTCGATGAAGAGCCGCGCCGCCGTGCTGACGGGTGTCAATCAGCCGTGGGAGATCATGGACGTCGACGTCCGTGAGCCCAAGGACAAGGAGGTGCTGATCCGCTATGTGGCCGCCGGACTGTGTCACTCCGACATGCACCTGATGACCGGCGACCTGCCCGTGCCGACGCCGTACATCGGCGGCCACGAGGGTGCCGGGATCATCGAGAAGGTCGGCCCCGGCGTCTCACGGGTCAAGGAGGGCGATCACGTCGTCTGCGCCTTCATCCCCTCCTGCGGCCACTGCCGCTGGTGCGCGAGCGGCCAGCAGTCGATCTGCGACCTCGGCGAGACGATCCTGGAGGGCTGTCTGCCCGATCGCAGTTTCGGCTCCTCGATCGACGGCCAGGGCGTGGGCGCGATGTGCATGCTCGGCACGTTCTCCCAGTACGCGACGATCTCCGAGACGTCATGCGTCGCGGTCGACGAAGACCTGCCGCTCGACGTCGCGGTGCTGTGCGGCTGCGGCGTCCCGACCGGCTGGGGCTCGGCGGTCAACACCGGCAACACGCAGATCGGCGACACCGTCGTCGTCTTCGGGATCGGCGGGATCGGCGCCAACGCCGTGCAGGGCGCCGCGCACGCCGGCGCGACGAACATCGTCGCCGTCGACCCCAAGGCCAACAAGCGCGAGTTCGCCCAGGAGATGGGCGCGACGCACAGCGTCGCCGGCGGCGCCGAGGCGATCGGGCTGGCCCAGGAGCTGACCCGCGGGGTCGGCGCCGACGTCGCGATCGTCACCGTCGACGTCGTCTCCGAGCCGGTCGTGCAGGAGGCGATCCAGTCGATCCGCAAGGGCGGGACCGTGGTGCTCACCGGCCTGGCCCATCCCGAGGCGATGAACATCCACTGGTCAGGCACCGACGTGACGCTGTTTCGCAAGCAGATCAAGGGGTCGCTGTTCGGCGACTGCAACCCGACCCAGGACATCAAGAAGATGCTGGCGCTGTACCGCTCCGGCAAGCTCAAGCTCGACGAGCTGGTGACCAAGCAGTACACGCTCGATCAGATCAACGACGGCTACGACGACCTGGAGGCCGGGCGCAACATCCGCGGAGTGATCATCCACGACCATTAGCGGACCGGAGGCGGTGACCCAGCCGGTCGTCGGCCTCCGTCGCCAGGCCGAGCTGGTGGAGGCAGCCCTCACCGAGGGCTGCCACGTCGTGCTCGACGGGCCACCGGGCACGGGCAAGTCGACGCTGCTGCGCGCCCTCGCGAACGCCAGCGGGCGCGGCCTGCAGTTCGTCGAGGGCAACGCCGAGCTGACGCCCGCGCGGCTGATCGGCCATCACGATCCGGCGCTCGTGCTCGCCGGCGGCTACCGGCCCGAGGCGTGGTCCGACGGGCCGCTGGCGACTGCGATGCGGTCCGGGTCGCTGCTCTACCTCGAGGAGCTCAACCGGATCCCCGAGGAGACGCTCAACGTGCTCATCACCGCGATGGCCGAGCGTGAGCTGGTCGTGCCGCGACTGGGACGGATCGGCGCCCAGGACGGGTTCGTGCTGGTGGCGGCGATGAATCCGTTTGACGCGGTCGGCACCGCGCGGGTCAGTCAGGCGATCTCCGATCGCATGTGCCGCGTGACGGTCGGCTACCTCGACGCGCCCGGCGAGCGCGAGGTGGTGAGCCGGCAGGCCGGCCCAGCGCCGGAGGCGCTGATCGCGCTGGCGGTCACGGTGACCCGCGGGACGCGCTCGCACCCGGCGGTGCGCACCGGCGCATCGGTGCGCGGGGCGATCGACATGGTGCGCCTGGCGCGCGGCCTGGAGCGGCTGCGTGGGGGCGACCCGCTCGGCGCCGACGGGTTGCTCGACGCGGCGCTGGCCGCCCTCTCGGGTCGGATCCGGGTCCACGAGGACCAGGACCGGACCCCCGAGGAGGTGATCGCCGAGCTGCTCGATCAGGCGCTGGCCGCCGCGCCCGAGCCGGCACCGGGATGAACGCGGACCGGGGCGCGCTCCCCGGTCTGACTCCACGACCCGGCCTGAGCCCGCGCCGCGGTCTC
>CAZZYU010000137.1:0-6100 GCA_964658375.1 uncultured Acetobacteraceae bacterium
GACCACGAGTTCGTCGTCGTCGACGGCAACATCCGCTTCGGCCTGGATGCGGTCAAGGGCGTCGGCTATGCCGCGGTCGAGGCGATCAAGGCGGCGCGGGGAGCGACCGTGCGCACCGAGGGCGCCACGGCGTCGGTGCTCGCCCCCGAGCATCCGTTCACCGACCTGTTCGATTTCTGCGAGCGCGTCGATAACCGCGCGGTCAATAAGAAGGCGATCGAGGCGCTGATCAAATGCGGGGCGTTCGGGACCACCGGGGACAGCCGCAAGGGGATGCTGTCGGTGCTCGAGCAGGCCCAGGCCGCGGGCTCGAAGTCCCAACAGGACGCGCTGATCGGCCAGGGCTCCATCTTCGACCTCGGCGGCGGCCTGGATGGCGCCCCAGACGGCGCCGACTCCGGCCCAGCGTTCGCGGCTCCCCGCCACGCGCCGATCCCCGCCGAGGAGTTCGATCAGGGGGAGCTGCTGGCCGCCGAGAAGGAGTCGTTGGGGCTGTTCGTCTCCGCCCATCCGCTCAAGGAGGTCGGACCGGCGCTGCGGGCCCGGTCTGACGCGAGCATCGCCGAGCTCGCCCAGCGGCGCGACGGCGACTGGGTCACGGTCGGCGGCATGATCACCCAGTTCAAGAAGATCAAGACCCGCAAGGGCGACATGATGAGCTTCATCACCCTGAGCGACACCGAGGCGTCGGTCGAGGCCGTCGTCTTCGGCAAGGTCATGGAGTCCGCGGGCGACGCCTTGGAGACCGACGCGATCGTGCTCATCCGCGGCAAGGTCGAGCACAAGGAGCGTGACTCGACCTCGCTGGTCGCCCAGCAGATCGAGCGCTTTCAACCCAGCCCCGAGGAGATCGAGTTAGGCAAGGCCCGGGCCGCGGCCGCCCCCGCCCGGGCGCCCGCCGCGGTGCGACTGCACGTCGACGCCACCGCGCTGCCCGCCGGCGCGCTGCACGAGCTCAAGGACCTGTTGACCGGCTTCCCGGGCGAGGCCGACGTCGTCATCGAGCTGGCCACCTCATCGGGCCGCCGGCGGCTGCGCCTGGGACCGAGCTATCGCGTGGCGCGCAGCGCCGGTCTGCACGCCGAGCTGGACTCGCTGCTGGGGCCGGCGCTGATCGCCGGGCCGGCCGACGGCGCGGGCTCGGCCTCCGAGTCAGGGTCGGAGCCTGAGCACGTTGCCGCCCCGCCGCGTGGGCTGGCGGCCGCGCAACGCGTCGTCGCGTAGGCGGCTGCGGCTGGCGCTTTAGCTGGGGAGCCAGGGGCTCTGCCAGGGGGCGTGGCCGCCGACGAGCTTCTCGGCCTCGGTCGGGCCCCACGACCCCTGCGGGTAGACGATCGCCTTCTGGGGATCGTCGAGGATCGGCTGCACGATCCGCCAGCACTCCTCGACGTTGTCCTGGCGGGTGAAGTGGCTGGAGTCGCCGTCCAGGGCGGCCTGGAGCAGCACCTCATAGGGGGTGGCGCCCTCGCCGCCCTCCGCGGCGAAGGTCATGTCGAGATCGATCTCGGTGGCGCCCGGCTGGTCGGCGCGCTGGGCGTCGAGGGTGATCCGGATCCCGGTCACGGGGTCGATGCGGACGATCAGCTGGTCGGGGGTCGGCCGGCGCCGGGAGCTGGAGGTGGTGAGGAACGGCAGCCGCGGGGGATGGCGGAAGATCAGCCGCAGCTCGGTCTGGCGCACGGGCATCCGCTTGCCGGTGCGGATGAACCACGGGACGCCGGCCCACTGCCAGCTGTCGATCTCCAGCCGCAGGGCGGCGTAGGTCTCGGTATCGGAACCCGACGTGACGCCGTCGACGTCGAGATAGCCGGCGTACTGGCCGCGCACGCAGCGGGCGGGGTCGGCGGTCCGGATCGCCTCAAAGACCGCGTGCTTGGCGTCCTTCTGGCTCTCGGGGTTGGCGCTGGCGGGCGGATCCATCGCCGCGTCGGCGACGATCTGCATCAGGTGGTTGACGACCACGTCGCGCAGCGCGCCGACCGGATCGTAGAAGTGACCGCGGTCCTGCACGCCGAGGCTCTCCGACATCGTGATCTGCACCGAGTCCACGAAGTTGCGATTCCACACCGGCTCGAGGATCGCGTTGGCAAACCGCAGGTACAGGATCTCGTCGAGTCCCATCTTGCCCAGGAAATGGTCGATCCGGTAGAGCTGGGGCTCGGTCACGTAGCGGTGCAGATCGGCGGCCAGCTCCTGGGCGGACGTCAGGTCGTGGCCGAACGGCTTCTCGACCACCACGCGCTGGCCTGAGCTGACCAGCCCGGCCTTGGACAGCCCCTCGACGACCGTCGCAAACAGCGAGGGGGGGATCTCCAGGTAGAAGACGGGGTTCTGCGCGTCGCCGATCGCCTCCGCGACCCGCTGATAGGTGGCCTGATCGCCGAAGTCGCCGCTCACGTAGGACAGACGGGCCGAGAAGCGCCGCCAGACGGTCTCGTCGATGTCCTCGCCGCTCTCGCGCACGACGTCCAGGGCATGGTTGCGCAGCCGCTCGGCGTCCCAGTCGTCGACGGCGACGCCGATCACCGGGACGTCGAGCAGTCCGCGGCGATCCAGTCGGTACAGCGAGCGCAGCGTCATCTGCTTGGCCAGATCGCCGGTGATCCCGAACACGACGAGCGCGTCCCCGGGCTTGGTCAGTTGGGGTAGGGCGCTCATCGCGTGGTCTCCTGGGCTCGCTTGGCGGCGCCGGCACGCGTGCGCCGGCCTCGTGTGCGCAACGTGTGGCAGAACTTGAGCTGCTCGGCGGTCGGACCCTGGCGGTCAGGTCCCGGGGTCTCCAGCAGGCAGGGCAGCGCGTCAAAGCGCGGCTCGGAGAGAAACGCCGCGCAGCCGGTCGCGCCCAGCTCCCCCTCGCCGACGTCGGCGTGGCGGTCGCGATTGGAGCCCAGCGGATGCTGGGAGTCGTTGAGGTGCAGCGATCCGAGGCGGTCCAGTCCGACCGTCGCGTCGAACTCGTCGACCACCTCGGCGAGTCCCCGCGCGGTGCGGATGTCATAGCCCGAGGCCAGCAGGTGACATGAGTCCAGGCAGACGCCGAGCCGCGCGTGACCTCCGGCGGCGTCGATCAGCGCCGCCAGCTCGTCAAAGGAGCGCCCCAGCGTCCCTCCGGCGCCCGCGGTGTCCTCCAGATGCAGCGCACAGCCCTCGGTCTCCTTCAGCGCCTGCGCGATCAGCTCCCCGGCCCGGGCGACCGCCGCTCCGACGTCACCGGTCTTCGCCGAGCCGGCGTGCAGCACGACCCCGGCGGCGCCGATCCCGTGGCCGACGGTGAGCGACTGGATCAGCGACGCCAGCGACTTCTCACGGATCTCGGGGTCATCGGAGCCGCAGTTGATCAGGTAGACGGCGTGGATCACGACGGCGTCGATCCGGCTGGCGTCCATCGCCTCGCGGAAGGCGGCGAAGTCCTCGTCGGAGTAGGCGGTGGGACGCCACATCCGCGGCGACTGGTTGAAGATCTGGATCGCGTCACAGCCGCGCTCCTCACCGCGGGCGACCGCCTTGGACAGGCCGCCCGCCTGGGAGACGTGCGCGCCGATTAGCATCCGGTGACGAGTTCCATGAGAGTCCGCTTTGCTCCTTCCCCGACCGGCGCGCTGCATATCGGCGGCGCCCGCACCGCGCTGTACAACTGGCTGCTGGCCCACGCCCCCGGGGAGGATGGAGCGGGGGGGACGCCATCCCGCGCGGGTGTGCTCGTGCTGCGCATCGAAGATACCGACCCCGAGCGCTCCACGCCCGAGAACGTCGAGCAGATCCTCGACGCGCTGCAGTGGCTCAACCTCGACTGGGACGAGGGCCCGACCTTCCAGAGCCAGAACGCCGACCGCCACGCCGAGGCGCTGGCCCAGCTGCTGGATTCCGGGCACGCGTACCGGTCCACCGCCACCGCCGCCGACGTCCGGGCGTTCAAGGACGCGCACGGGGCCGACCGCGGCTTTCGCGGCGCGCCGGAGCCCGACGGCGCGATTCGCCTCCACGTCCCTGACGACGGGGTCTCGGTCGTCAACGACGTCATCCGCGGCGAGACCCACTTCCCCAACCGCAGCCTCGACGATCCGGTGATCGCACGGGCCGACGGCTCGGTGCTCTACAACTTCGCGGTCGCCGTCGACGATCTCGACGCCGAGATCACCCACGTCGTCCGCGGCGAGGACCACATCTCCAACACCCCCAAGCAGCTGCTGGTCTACGAGGCGCTTGGGGTCACGCCGCCGATCTACGCCCACCTGCCGCTCCTGCACGGCCCCGACGGACGCAAGCTGTCCAAGCGCCACGGCGCCGCCTCGGTCCAGGAGCTGCGCGATCAGGGCTACCTGCCCGAGGCGGTCGACAACTACACCGCGCTGCTCGGGGCGGGCTTTGCCTCCGACGAGGAGTTCTTCACGCTGGACGAGCTCGCCGCTCGCTTCCGGCTGGACCGGGTCTCCAAGAACCCGGCGATCTTCGACGAGAAGAAGCTGCGCCACATGAACGGCGTCTACCTGCGCGAGCTGGCGCCGGCCGACCTGACCGCGCGTCTGGAGACGTTCACCGGCCGCTCGGGCCTGGGCGAGGCGGCGGCGATCTCGGCCGACAAGATCCAGACCCTCGCCGAGTTCTGGCCGCTGGTGGCGTTCCTGTTCGACGGTCCGGCCGATGATCCGGCCGCGTTTGCCAAGACGATCGGCGCCGACGGGGGCAGGGAGGGGCTGGCCGACGCCCGCGCGGCGCTGGCCGACGCGCAGCCATTTGACGCCCCGACGATCGAGGCCGCACTGCGCGCCGTCGTGGAGCGCCGCGCGGTCAAGCCCGGCAAGGTGTTTCAGCCGGTGCGGGTCGCGATCGCCGGCACGACGGTGTCGCCGGGCATCTTTGAGAGCGTGGCGCTGCTCGGTCGCGAGGCGACGTTGGAGCGCATCGACGCCGCGCTGGCCCGCGCCAACGGCGCCGCGCACAACGACTGAGCGTCTGGCGCTAAACACCGGCGGCGGATCTGCCGATACACCTGCCGTGCCGCCGGTTCCCCAGACCCCCAGACAGACCGACGGACTTCGGAGCAAGCTCAGGGGAGAGGTGAGGTTGCCGTGGTGACCGTCGCGGAGGTCCACCGCGGTCCGACCGACCCCTACGCCGCGCGTGAGCGCCACCACAACGAGGGACACGGTCGTCGGCTGACGACCGCCTTTGAGGCGCTCGAGGCCTATCCGGTCCTCGTCGAGTCGCGCAACCGCGTCCTGCGCCTGTTCGAGCTCGGCGAGCCGCCGATGGGCGACGTCGTCTCGGCCGTCGAGGCCGACGTCGCGTTGGCGGTGACCGTCGTGCGGTTGGCCAACCAGGTCGACGGCCCCACCCGCGGCCGCGTGGAGAGCGTCGTCAAGGGCGTCGAGGTGCTCTCGACCAACACGGTGCATGCGATCGCCAGCCGCGCCCGGACCTTTGACTTCTTCGAGCGCACCGCCGTGTGGCAGGGGATCCCCGAGCGCTTCCGCCTGCACGCCACCGCCACCCAGCGCGCCGCCGACCGGCTCGCGCGGGAGATCGGCTACCAGCACCGCGACCGCCTGATGGTCACCTCGCTGCTGCACGACATCGGCAAGCTCGTCCTCGTCCACGCCTACCCCGGCTATCCCGACCAGGTCCACGCCGAGGCCCGCACGCCCGAGGACCGCATCCAGCAGGAGCGCCGTGAGCTCGGCGTCGACCACGCCCTGGTCGGCGGCGTGCTCGCCCGCCGCTGGGCGCTGCCCCGCAGCCTGGCCAGCGTGATCGAGCGCCACCACTCCGACGCCGACGCACCCGACGAGGCCGCGATCGTCCGCCTCGCCGACATGCTCGCCCACTACATGCTCGGGGGCACGATCTCGCCCTCGGAGATGCTCAACGCCGCCCGGACCGTCGAGCTCAGCCCCGCCGACCTGCGCACGGTGATGTATGAGCTGCCGCTGCCCACCTCCGGCGAGCGTCCCCGCCAGGTGGAGCCCTGTCCGATGTCCACCCGCGAGCTCGACGTGCTGAAGCGCCTGGCCAAGGGCATGGTCTACAAGCAGATCGCCGCCGAGCTCAACCTCTCCACGAGCACGATCCGCACCCACCTGCACAACGTGTACGGCAAGCT
>CAZZYU010000138.1:0-6075 GCA_964658375.1 uncultured Acetobacteraceae bacterium
GCTGCCCGGTGCCCAAGGTCTGCAAGACCGGGGCGGGGGCGGCGCTGCTCGACGATCCCGCGCGCGCGGTGGCGATCGCCCGGGCGGCGGCCCGGGGCAGCGGCCTGCCGGTCACGGTGAAGCTCCGCTCGGGGATCAGACCGGGTGACCACAGCGGCATCGACACCGCGCGCCGCCTCGCCGAGTCGGGCGCGGTCGCCGGGATCTGCCTGCATCCCCGGCACGCCTCGCAGCGCCACACCGGTCGCCCCGACTACGAGCTGGCGGCCGCATTGGTGGCGGCGCTGCCGGTCCCGGTCGTCCTCTCCGGTGGACTGCGGACCCCCGAGCTCGCGCGGGAGGCCTTCGCTCAGACCGGCGCCGCCGCCGTCGCGCTGGCCCGCGGATCGCTGGGCAACCCGTGGCTGTTCACCCAGCTGCTGGAGCCCGAGACCCCCGACCCGAACCGCGCGCAGATCCTCGCCGAGCTCGACTGGGTGATGGACCGCGCCGCCGAGCACCTCGGGCCCGAGCGCGCGGGACGCTACCTGCGCAAGTTCTACCCCTGGTACATCGAGCGTCTCGGCGGCGGCCGGGAGCTTCAGAACGCGCTGCAACGGGCGCCGGACATGGCGGCGGCGCGCGCAATGCTCCACTTGTCCTAGATTCAGCGGGGTGCTGAGGGCCTTAAGGCGAGGAGCGGGGGCGGCGATCGTGCTGTCGGCGACCGCGTGCGTGTCGGCGGGGCCGGCGGCCGCGTCGGCGCCCCGGGCGCGGGTGGGCTCGGTGCCGCGGCTGCCCGCCGCGGCGCGGGTGACCGGCTCGGTGCGCCGCTCGCAGGCGGTGTCGCTGACGCTGTCGCTCAGCTCGCGCAACGCGCTTGAGATGCAGCGGATGGCCACGGAGGTCTCCACCCCCGGCTCGCCCCTGTATCGCCACTACCTGAGCGTGGCCCAGTTCGCCCGGCGCTTCGGCGCCACTCCGGCTCAGATCGCCGCCGTCGACGACGCGCTGCGTGCCCAGGGCCTGCACGTCTCGCCGATCGACGCCAACCACCTCACGCTCGAGGTCTCGGGCAGCGCCGCCCGGGTACAGCGCGCGTTCGCCACCCGCCTGGCGCGCGTGCGCCTGCCCGACGGCCGCAGCGCGGTCGCCAACCGAGATGCGCCGACCCTCCCGGCCGCGATCGCGCCCGACGTCGACGCGGTCGTCGGACTCAACACCCTGTTCGCGCCCGAGTCCGACCAGGTCGTCCACGCCGCACGCGCCCCGGCCGATCACGCCGACGCCGCCCCACACGCGATCGGCCACGTGGCCACCGGCGGCCCGCAGCCGTGCGTCGCCGCGACCTCGGCCGCCGCGGCCGAGGGTGGCTACACCGCCGATGAGATCGCGGCCGCGTACAACTTCTCCGGCCTGTACGCCGCGGGTGACAGCGGCGCAGGCCAGACGATCGCCGTCTATGAGCTCGAGACCCTGATCCCGGCCGACGTCGCGGCCTACCAGGCCTGCTACGGCACCGCCGTTCCGGTCTCCTACATCGATGTCGACCATCCCAAGGCGACCTCGACCGACGAGGAGTCCGCGCTCGACGTCGAGCAGGTGATCGGCCTCGCTCCCGGCGCTGCGATCGACGTCTATCAGGCTCCCGACACCGCGTCGGGCAGCGTCGCCGGCTACGCCAAGATCGTCTCCCAGGACCGCGCCCGCACCATCTCGACCTCGTGGGGCGCCTGCGAGGCCAAGATCACGCTGGACCGCAGCGACCTGAGCCTGGTCAAGAGCGAGAACACGCTCTTCGAGGAGGCCGCGCTGCAGGGTCAGTCGATCCTGGCGGCCAGCGGCGACACCGGCTCGGCGGGGTGCATCAAGGACACCGGTGGCGGCCAGCTGGCGGTTCAGGATCCGTCCAGCCAGCCCTATGCGACCGGCGTCGGCGGCACCTCGCTCTACACCGAGGCCAACGGGCAGCCGGCCCTGTGGAACCCGGCGGTCCCGACCAATCCGCTGCTGCAGTCGGTCTGGAACGACCGCCAGCTCACCACCGGCGAGGGCGAGACCCAGCCCGCGGCCACGAGCGGCGGGATCTCCACGCTGTGGTCGATGCCCGCCTACCAGAAGGACACCCCGAGGACGCTGGGGGTCATCAACACCTACTCCAGCGGCAAGCCGTGCAAGAGCAGCAGCGACTGCCGGGAGGTGCCGGACATCAGCGCCGACGGCGATCCGGGGACCGGCTATCTGATCTACACCACCAGCGATGCCGGCCCGGCCTGGAGCGTCGAGGGTGGCACGAGCGCGGCCGCCCCGCTGTGGGCCGCGCTGACCGCGGAGGCCAACGCGCTGCCCAGCTGCCGCGGCGCGGCCCTGGGCTTTGAGAATCCCGCGCTGTACGCACTCTCGCCTGGCCAGCCGGGCGATCTGACTGACATCACCGCAGCCAGCCCGATCACCGGCGCCGCCAACAACGACGCGACCGGTCGCAACCGCGGCCTGTACCCGGTGACGGCCGGCTATGACATGGCGACCGGTCTGGGAACGCCCAACGCCGCCGCGGTCGCGGGCGGCCTGTGCGCCCTGCGCGCCCCCGTGTACACCGTCAGCGTGATCACCCCTCAGCGTCCCCAGGCGCTGTTGCGCACGAAGTTCACCTACCAGGTGAGGGGCGCTGACTCAGGCAAGCTGGCGCTGACCTACACGGCCAAGGGGCTGCCCAGCGGCCTGAGGATCTCCAAGACGGGCCTGATCACCGGCAAGGCGACGAAGGTCGGCGCCGCGATCGTCACCGTGACCGCCACCGACCATGCCACCAACACCGCGTCGGTGACCTTCCCGCTCACCGTCGTCACCCCGCCGCCCACGCTGACCAAGGTCTCGCTCACCGGCGTCAGCCGGCGGCGACCCGAGCTCGCCTTCACCGTCACCAAGGGCCGCTACGCGCCTCAGGTGCGCTCGGTCGCCCTGCTGCTGCCCCCGGGCCTGTCGTTCGGCCGGCACGGCGGCGGCATCCATCTGTCGGCCGGCGGCCACCGGGTGCGCTTTCACGTGACGCGGCAGGACGGGGTGGTCACCATCACCTTCACCTCGGTGCAGGCCCGCGTGGGCGTGACGATCGGCCGGCCGACGCTCTTCGCCAGCGCGACGCTCGCGCGGTCGGCTCGCCTTCGTGGCGCGAAGGTCGCCGTGGGGATCACCGTGACCGACAAGCTCCACCGCGCGACGCCGCGCACCTACCGGCTGGCGCTGAAGAAGTAGGGACGCCGGACACCGTCGCGTCCCGCCGGTCCTCGCCCGTCAGACCCTTCACATCGCGGCAGACCGCGGCGACAACCCCCCTGCAGAACCGCGGGGAACGCTGTCTATACTCATGCGCCCACGCGAGCCGGTGACGCGCGTGCAGCGTCTCGCCGGTGGCGGGATCTTCCTCTCTCAGATGACGAAAACCGAAGGTCTGATCGCTATGCCCAAAGATGTCATCCTCACCCAGGAGGGGCTCGCCAATCTCAAGGCGGAGCTCGACCATCTCTCGACCGCGCGGCGGCGCGAGGTCGCGGACCGCATCAGGGAGGCGCGCGAGTTCGGCGACATCTCCGAGAACGCGGAGTACGACGACGCCAAGAACGAACAGGCGATGCTCGAGGCGCGCATCGCGGTGCTGGAGGACCAGCTGCGCTCGGCCTCGGTCGTCGACGCCTCCGAACTGGACACCGACATCGTGCGCGTGGGCTCGATCGTCCACGTCAAGGACGAGGCGGGCAAGTCCAACAAGTACACGATCGTCGGCTCGGCGGAGGCGGCTCCGGCAGAGGCGAAGCTGTCCAACGAGTCGCCGGTCGGCAAGGCCCTGCTCGGTCACAAGCGCGGTGAGCAGGTCACGATCGTGACTCCGCGCGGCGAGCGGATGCTCAAGATCACCAAGATCGACATCGGCGCCTGAGCGACTGCGGCGCACGTCGTTGCCCGCTGGGAGCGCCTTCTGGTGCGCCGGAGTCCGTAACACCGACTGTTAGACTGAAGCATGGCCTTGAAAGAGATGCCGTCCTCACTCATCCGTTCCGGTGCTTCTGCCGAATACATGAGAGAGACGGCTGCTTCGGCGTACCCGGGCCGCCCGGGCCGTCGGACAGACCTGCTGGAGAACGCACTCAGACCCTCCCTCGACCGACTCCGACGCAGCAGCAGCCACAACCCTTAGGAAGAGCATGTTCGAGCGATTTACTGAACGAGCCCGTCAAGTTGTCGTCCTGGCCCAGGAAGAGGCCCGGACCCTCAAGCACAACTACATCGGCACCGAGCACATCCTGCTCGGGCTGCTTCGCGAAGAGGAAGGGCTCGCGGCACGAGTGCTCGAGTCGCTCGACATCACGGTTGAGCGTGTGCGCGCGCAGGTCGTGCGGATCGTCGGTTCCGGCGAAGAGGTGACCTCGGGGCAGATCCCGTTCACCCCGCGGGCCAAGAAGGTGCTGGAGCTCGCGCTGCGTGAGGCGCTGAGCCTGGGCCACAACTACATCGGGACCGAGCACATCCTGCTCGGTTTGGTCCGCGAGAACGAGGGCGTCGCCGCGCGCATCCTGCTCGACTTCGACGCCGACTCGGAGAAGATCCGCAACGAGGTCATCCGGATGCTCTCCGGACCCGGCAGCCGCCAGCGCGGATCGAGCTCGGGCAGCGCGGGCGCCGCGGCCACCGGCGAGGGCAAGAAGTCCTCCAAGCTGCTGGATCAGTTCGGTCGCAACCTGACCAAGCTCGCATCCGAGGGCAAGCTCGATCCGGTCGTCGGACGGGAGACCGAGATCGAGCGGATCATGCAGATCCTCTCGCGACGGACCAAGAACAACCCGGTCCTGGTCGGTGAGCCGGGCGTCGGCAAGACCGCGGTCGTCGAGGGCCTGGCCCAGCGGATCACCAACGCCGATGTGCCCGAGCTGCTCAAGGGCAAGCAGATCTACACCCTGGATCTCGCCGCTCTGGTCGCGGGCTCCAAGTACCGCGGCGAGTTCGAGGAGCGCCTCAAGAAGGTGATGAAGGAGATCACCCAGCGCGGCGACATCATCCTGTTCATCGACGAGCTGCACAACCTCGTCGGCGCCGGCGCGGCCGAGGGCGCGATCGACGCGGCCTCGATCCTCAAGCCGGCCCTGGCCCGCGGGGAGCTGCAGACCGTGGGCGCGACGACGCTCGAGGAGTACCGCAAGTACCTGGAGCGCGACTCCGCGCTGGAGCGCCGCTTCCAGAAGATCATCGTCGACCAGCCGTCGACCGAGGAGACCGTGCAGATCCTCAAGGGCCTGCGCGACCGCTACGAGCAGCACCACAAGGTGAACATCACCGACGAGGCGCTGGAGGCGGCGGCCGACCTGGCCGACCGCTACATCTCCGATCGGTTCCTTCCCGACAAGGCGATCGACCTGATCGACGAGGCCGCGTCGCGGATGCGGATCAAGTCGATGACCTCGCCGCCGGTGTACCGCGAGCTCGAGGACGAGATCGAGGAGACGCGCCGCGCCAAGGAGGAGGCGATCGAGTCCCAGGAGTTCGAGAAGGCCGCCAACCTGCGTGACAAGGAGCGCCGGCTGTCTCAGCGCAAGCGCGAGCTGGCCGATCAGTGGGAGGCCGGCGAGTCGACCGAGCGCCCCTCGATCGGCGAGGAGGAGATCGCCGACATCGTCTCCATGTGGACCGGCATCCCCGTGTTCAAGCTCACCGAGGCCGAGACGGCGAAGCTGATGCGCATGGAGGAGGAGCTCCACAAGCGCGTCATCGGGCAGCAGCCCGCGGTCGAGGTCGTCTCCAAGGCGATCCGCCGCTCGCGGGCGGGGCTGAAGGACCCCAAGCGCCCCACCGGCTCGTTCATCTTCCTGGGCCCCTCGGGCGTGGGCAAGACCGAGCTGGCACGGACCCTCGCCGAGTTCCTGTTCGGTGACGAGGAGACGATGATCCGCATCGACATGTCGGAGTACATGGAGAAGCACGCGGTCTCGCGTCTCGTCGGCTCGCCTCCCGGCTACATCGGCTACGACGAGGGCGGTCAGCTCACCGAAGCGGTCCGCCGCAAGCCCTACAGCGTGCTGCTGCTCGACGAGATCGAGAAGGCGC
>CAZZYU010000139.1:0-5955 GCA_964658375.1 uncultured Acetobacteraceae bacterium
GCGCGAGCCGGTCGCGACGCGCTCGAGCTCGACGAGTACGTCGGTGTCGATCAGGACGGCCACGCCGATGACGGGGGGTCACCGACTGGCGCAGCTGACGCAGTTCATCCGCGAATTCGGGATCGGGTGCCGGCGCGGTCCTGAGCAGCTCACGGAACCGCTCGGCGGAGATCAGGCGCGCCGCCGGCGACGCGATCACCGCAACCGGTGCCCCGCTGCGCGTCACCTCGATCTGCTCCCCATCCGCGACGCGATTAAGGACCTCGGAGAACGAGCGCGCGGCGTCGGTTGCGGTCATGCGAGACACGGACACAACGAATCAGATAAATCAGATCCACCGCGGCCGACACACTCGCTCAGCCCTCACCTGTCCGGGCGGGTTCAGGCGACGGGCGTTCGGGCGAGACGCTCGTTCAATCGCGCGACGAGTTCGGCCTCCTCGACGTCGACGAGCTCATAGTCGCGCACCACGAGGCGGCCGCCGACGGCCACGTGACGGGGGCGGCGGCCGGGGTGTGCCCACAGGAGTCCCGCGACCGGGTCAGCGACGCCCGCGTCGGCGACGCCGCTCACATCCCAGGCGCAGAGGTCGCCGGCGCTGCCAGGACCGAGGTGGCCGAGCTCGGGGCGACCGAGGCCGGTGGCCGAACCGGAGGTCGCCATCGCCAGCACCGTGCGCGCGCTCAGCTGGTCACCGGCGAGGCCGGAGATCTGCAACGCCAGCCGCGCGTCGGCCAGCAGATGGCCGGCGTCGTTGCTCCCGCCTCCGCTCGTGCCCAGCCCGACGGGCACCCCGGCGGCCAGCAGTTGGGCCACCGGCGCGATCCCCCAGCCCATCGGAACGTCGCAGGCGGGTGCGTGCGTCGCGCACACCCCCGCGCCGGCGAGCTGCTCGATCTCCGCCTCGGTCACATCGCACAGGTGCGCGAGGGTGACGTCGGCGGCCAGCCAGCCCCACTCGGCGAGCAGCTCGATCGGACGCCGCCCGTAGCGCTCGCGCGCGATCGCGGTGTCGACCTGTTCGTTGGCCTGCGTGCGACGGCGCAGCCGGTGACGAGCGGCGACGTCGGCGAGCGCCTCAAACGTCGCCCGGCCGTCGGAGTGCACCCCGGCCGGCCCCACCGCCAGCTGCAGACGGCCGTCGGCCGCGATACCGCCGACGCCGTCGCCGATCAGCTCGGCGTGGATCGCCTCGGCCGACGCCGCGGCGGCCGCGGCGTCATCGCCGGCGCTGCCGCGCACGAAGACGAGCCTCCCCCCCACGCCCAGGACGGCTGCCGCGCTGGCGCCGGCCAGCTCGACGGTCTCCTGGACGCTCGCCTCCCGCGGCCAGTTGAGGTGGTGGTCGGCGACGGTCGTGACCCCGCAGAGCAGGCCCTCGGCCGCCCCCACCGCCGCCGCGAGCCCGTACAGCTCCGGATCGTGTCCGGCCCGGTCATACGCCGCGGCCATCGTCGCCAGCCAGTCGCGCATCGCGGCTCCGCGGGTCCCCGGCAGCGTGCGAAAGGCGGTCTGCAACAGGTGATGGTGGGCGTTGACGAGACCCGGGGTGACGACGCAGCCGGAGGCGTCGAGCGTGCTCGTCTGCGCGGCGGGCACGACGATGTCGCCGTCGGTCTCGGTGGCGGGCCCCAGAACCACCCGGACGGCGCCGCGCACCGTCAGCGCGCCGACGCCGGTCACCGTCGGGGCCCCAGCGCGCCTGCGCCGGTCACCGCCGCAGCCCCGCGGCCGCCTCGGCGAGCGCCTCCGCATAGGCCAGTTCCGAGCCATCGCCCGGTCCGCCCGACAGATTGATCCCGGCGACGAGGCCGGTGTCGAGCAGCCGACGTCCGAGCGCCACCGCGGCGTCGATGCCGGCCCGCCGCGGGTCAGAGGCGGCGACGATCGCGCCGTATATGCGCTCGGCCCCGGGAGCGCGGAAGGACGCGAGCTGCGCCGCGCTGCCGGCATCGCACACCAGCGGGACGCAGGCGATCATCGCGGCGGCGCAGCCGAGCGAGCGGCTGGCGCGGATGAAGCCCGCGACGGCGTCCGCGCCGCCGCAGTGGTCCACGAAGCAGACCTCGGCACCCGCATGCTCCTTGCTGAGCAGGCGCGCCGGGCGCCGGTCCACCGGCGGGGCCGCCGGCGACTCACCAACCGAGACGACGAAGCGGCGGCCGGCGGCCATCGCGGTCAGCTCAGTGGAGTCGACGTCGAACACCGGGGCCGCGTCGGGGCGGCTGCCCAGCGCGGTGTGATCGCCGGTGACGCAGTGGACGGCGGCGACCTGGAGATCGGCGAGCGCGGCGATCTCGGCCTCCAGCGCCACCCGGTTGCGGTCTCGCGCGTTCAGGCCGATCCAGGCGGTCACCCCGGCCGCCTGCAGCAGCCCCGCGCGATGGGACGGGGGAAACTGGACGCGGTGGCGCGGCGAGTCACCGACCAGGACCGCGTCGACGTCCTCCAGGGCGGCCGCGCACTCCCGCAGCGACCGGGAATCCAGCGGGCGAGCCGGGAAGTCGGCGACGATCACCCCGCCGCGGACCAGCCGTGCCCGCAGCGCTCGCGCGCGGCCGAAGCGAGCGACACCGTCCAGAGCGGGCTCCTGCACCGGCGCGCTCCACACCGGCATCGCGACGGAGAGAAACGGGCACTTCCGCTCGTCCACCTCACAGGCGCCGTCGGGCCGCACGCCGCCGCACGGGCCGTAGGTCATGCGCTTGGGGCAGGCCGCGCTCGGGTCGGCCCGGGTCACCCCGGGAGCCGCTCGATCGACCAGCCCGCGTCGGTCCGCTCACAGGCGATCCGGTGCGAGGGCCCGTCGGGCGCGCCGCGCCAGAAGGTGATGCGCTCGGCGACGAGCACGCACCCGATCCACGTCGGGGGCGGCGTCAGCGCCGGGTGCTGGGCGTCGTAGGCCGCCCACGCGCGCTTGCGCTCCGCTTCGCCGCGCTGCGCCAGCTCGTCGTCGTTGACCCAGGCGAGCAGCTGCAGGTAGCGCGTGCGGCGGGCGTAGGCGGCGGCCTGCTCGGCCTCGGACTCGGCGACGACCGAGCCGACGACGCCGAGCTGGCGCGGGATCTCGGGCCACACGATCGTCGCCGCGGCGCGCGGATCGGCGGCGAGCTCTGCCGCCTTGTCGGTGCGCTCGTCGGTGTGGAAGTGCAGGCGGCCGCGGTCATAGGAGGACAGCAGGACGTGGCGGATCCGCGGCGAGCCGTCGGCGCCGACGGTCGCCAGCGCCATCAGCGGTGTGGTGGTCATGTCGGCGGCCGCCGTCGTGGCACCGACCCGGGCCAGCCACAGGTCGAGCAGGTCCAGCGGGTCGGCGACGGGCGCGTCGGACTCGATGTCGCCGCCGAACATCGTCGCCGGATTCATCGCGCCGGCGACCGGTGCGAGAACCGCGCGATCTCCCGCAGCGACGCGACCGCCTGGGCGACGGAGGCGTCATACAGCGCGGCGCCGTGAGCCGGGGTCGCCTGGGTGGGGTCTCCGATGACCCCCGGGGTGCCGAAGTCGTCAGACAGCCAGCCGAAGCTGACCGGCGTGGCGTTGAAGCCGATCAGCTCAAACGCGGCGAGGTGCTCGGGCACCCAGCGCTGGGCGAGCGTGAGATCGACGAGGTCGGGGCGCAGGTGCAGGACGACCGAGGTCTCCGCCGCGCCGCCGTGGATGCCCAGACCGAGCTCGTCGAGCCCCTCGGCGTCGGGCGGCAGTCGCGACGCGCTCAGCGTCGGCATCGCGAAGGTCCGCAGCCCGTACTGCTTGCGGATCTCGCGCAGGACCACCTGGAGCAGGGCGGTGTTGCCGCCGTGTCCGTTGGCGAACACGAGCGTGCCGGCGCCCATCGCGCTCACCGCGCGGCCGAGCTCCAGACAGGTGCGGAACATCGTGTCCCACTCCAGCCAGACCGTTCCCGGGGCCCAGCTGTGCTCGTCTGACTTCGTGTAGGCCAGCGTCGGCAGTCGCCAGACGTCAAGCCCCGCCGCCGCCGCCGCGTCGACGGCCGCCGCACCGATCGCCTCGGCGATCAGCTGGTCGGTCGCCAGCGGCAGGTGGGGTCCGTGATGCTCGATCGCTCCGGTGGGCACGACGACGATCGACTCCGCCGTCAGCCGTGCGGCCGCGGCGGGACCCGACAGCTCGGCCAGCAGGCGGGTCACGGCGCCCGGGTCTCGGCGGCGACCTGATCCATGATGTGGCCGATCGGCTGCGCCGAGGCGGTGCTGTCGCCGATCGCCACCGTCGCCGGCGCGCCGACCTTGCCGGGGTTGAGCATGCCCGTCGGGTCGGTGCGGGCCTTGAGCGCGATCAGGTCCTCGATGCCGTGATCGACGTACCACTGGTGCGGACTGTGCACGCGCACGCCGAGGGCCTGCAGGGCCGGATAGCCGGCGTAGACCTCCGGCGCGGAGCGGTAGGGCGCCGTCAGCATGCCGATCGGAGCCTGGTGGGCGGCCTCGATGTGCAGCAGCGAGCCGGGATAGACGGCGAGCACCTCCTCGAGCCGGTCGATCAGCGCCTCCCCACCCACTTCGACGTGAAACCAGGTCTCGTCGGGGCTGTTGCGCTGCAGCCAGAAGATCGGGTGGTTGTAGGACAGCATCGACAGCTTCAGCGTGTGGCGGGCGCCGTCACGGACGTCGGTGACAACCCCGCCGGCCTGCTCGATCGTCTGCGTGGCCTGCGACAGGGTCGGAAAGTCAAGGATCGCGCGCAGCGACGCGCGATCGGCCGAGATGGCGGGATCCTCCGGCAGCTTGGCGGCGATCGCCGCGGGATCGGCGGAGACCAGGCGCGGTGCGGGCGTCATCGCCGACAGGTCCCGGAGCACCGCCTGCGCGGCGGCGAAGTCGTCAAACGCGGCGTACAGCGAGCGCCACTCCTGCAGGGGCTCCAGGCGGACGCTGGCGCGGGCGATCACGCCCGCGGTGCCGTAGGTGTGCACGAAGGTCTGCGCCTCGTCTCCCTCGACGTGGATGAGCGTCGGCGCGTCGCCGGGGAGCGCCACGTCCAGCGCGGTCACGAACCCCATCCAGTTCGATCCGTGCGTGATCGAGCCGGTCCCCCCCGACCCGCCTGAGAGAAACCCGCCGATCGTGCTCTGCGCCGTCGAGGGGTACATCCACAGCTGCTGCCCGGCGCGGTTGGCCGCCTGTTCCAGCGCGTTCATGGTGGCGCCGGCCTCGGCGGTGATCAGCCCGTCCTGCACCGCGACGATCGCGCGGGCGCGGCTCATGTCCAGGACGAGGCCCCCGTGCATCGGAATGCCCTGGCCGTAGTTGCCCGTCCCCTTGCCCCGCGGCGTGACCGGCACCCCGTGGCGGTAGGCGGCGGCCAGCACGGCGCTGATCTGCTCCGCATCGGCGGGATAGGCGACGAGGTCGGCCAGCCCCAACGGGAGTTGCTCGGAGATGATCGGCGACAGCGTCGCGCCGTCGACCGAGGCTCGCTCGCGCGTGCGCAGCTCGCGGCTGACCCCTGAGTCGCCGACCAGCTCGATCAGGTCGTGATGGAGGGCGTCGATGGCGGTGGCGGAACTCATGTGCGTGGTGACTCAAAGGCGGCGACCCGGCCCGCGACCGCGGACCGGGCCACTCCGCGACGGCCGGGTCAGTACCCGAGGCTGATCTTGTGGCTCAGGAACGTGTTCGTGAACAGATCACTCGGCGTCAGGCCTGCCTTCACCCCCGCCCCCTTGGTCTTGTCGAAGATCGGCGTCGCGAGCTTGATCAGCTTCGCGATCCGGGTCGCGCTCATCGCCCCGACGTAGCCGTTGCCGGCGTCGGAGGCGAGGTGCAGCGACTTGTAGGTCGCCGCGGCGTAGTCACCGACCTTCAGGTCATAGGTCCAGCCGTTGTTGTACTTGTCGACCAGGGTGTCGATCAGCTCGTTGGTCGGCGTCGGGTTCTTCAGGTAGTCGACGTCGGCCTGCTGCATGACCGGCACGAGCTTCTTCAGGCACGG
>CAZZYU010000140.1:0-5915 GCA_964658375.1 uncultured Acetobacteraceae bacterium
GCAGGCTCGCGGCGCGGGTCTGGATCCCCGCGGTCTGCAACCTGGGCGCCGGCGTCGTCCTCATACCGGGCCTGCTCGCCTCGCACCTGAGCACCGCGCTGCCCTTCTGCTTTCTCGGCACCGCGCTGATCTCGGCCGCCAACCCGCCGCTGGACGCCGCGCGACTGGACATCATGCCCTCCGGCCTGTGGGGTCGCGCCGAGTCGACCCGCACGTTCCTGCGGTCGCTGGCCCAGGGGGTTGCGCCGCTGGCCTTCGGCGGGGTCGCCGACCTGATCTCGGGCTTCACTCCGCACCAGTCGATCCCCGGTACGCACACCGGCCAGATCGTCTCCGGAACCGGCACCGGGTTGCAGATCAGCTTCCTGATCATGCTGATCACGCTGTTCGGCGCCGGCTACTTCCTCCTGCGCGCGCGCCCCACCTTCGCGCGGGATGTCGCCACCGCCGGCGCCGGTTGGTCGCCGCAGTCGGCCGAGTCGCGCCACCGCTCAGCCGGGGTGATGGCCACCGACATGCGCACCGAGGATCCGACCGTCGTCACGCACGGCGACGATTCCACGGCCGTCGCGGGAAACGATGATCCGACGGTCGTCTCGGGCGGCGAGGACCCGACCGTCGTCCAGCGCGACGACGACGACCCCGAGCCGCTGTTCTGGCCGCGCGACTCGCCGCCCCGCTGATCGCGCGCTCAGCGCTGCCCGTAGACGTTCTGGTAGCGCTCGTACAGGCTGGTCACGGCGGCCTCGTCGATCGGCAGCGGCGTCCCGAGCTGGCAGGCGACGTGCACCGTGCGCGCGACGTCCTCGCACATGACCGCGGCCTTGACGGCGTCCCGGGGGTCGGTGCCGATCGTGAACACGCCGTGGTTTTGCATGAGCACCGCCTTGGAGCGCCGGCCGCGCAGCGTCTGCACGACGCCCCGGCCGATCTCCGCCCCCCCGATCAGCGCGAACGGGCCGACCGGGATCGGCCCGCCGAACTCGTCGGCCATCGCGGTCAGGACGCACGGGATCGGCTCCCCGCGGGCCGCCCATGCCGACGCGTAGGTGGAATGGGTGTGGACGATCCCGCCGACCTCATCGAGCTCTGAGTAGACGTGGGCGTGGGAGGCGGTGTCGCTGGAGGGGGAGAGCTCGCCCTCCAGGACCGAACCGTCGAGCGAGCAGACGACCATCGACTCCGGGGTGAGATCGTCGTAGCCGACGCCGCTGGGCTTGATCACCATCACGTCCTCGCCGGGCAGACGTCCGGAGACGTTGCCGGCCGTCCACGCGACGAGCCCGTAGCGGACGAGCTCGGCGTGCAGGGCGCACACCTCCTCGCGCAGTGCCGCGACCGCATCGCGCAGGCCGGCGGTGACGCTCATCGGCTGGCTCCGTTGGCCCGGTCACGGATCGCGTGCAGTCGGTGCATCACCTCGTTGGCTCCTCTGCCGAAGTAGTCATACAGGGTCAGGTACTCGCGGTAGAGCTCATCGTAGGCCGTGGCCCGGTCCGGATCAGGGGCGTAGGCGCCGCGTCGGCACCGACCCATCGCGGCCGCCGCGGCCTGCACGTCGGGGTGGATTCCGGCGGCGACCGCAGCGTGGATCGCCGACCCCAGCGCCGGGCCCTGCTCGGACTCGATCACGCTGATCGGCCGCCGGCAGACGTCGGCGTAGATCTGCATCAGCACGGGGTTGCGCAGCAGCCCGCCGGCGACGACCAGCTCGCGCACCGGCACGCCCGAGGCCTCGAAGTTCTCGATGATCGCCCGGGTCCCGAACGCCGTGGACTCCAGCAGCGCGCGGTAGATCTCCGGCGGGCGGGTGGCGAGCGTGAGCCCGACGATCACTCCGCTCAGCGTGTGGTCGACGAGCGTCGAGCGGTTGCCGCCCATCCAGTCCAGCGCGATCAGCCCGTGGCCGCCGACCGGCTGCGCCGCTGACTCCTCGCTGAGCAGCTCGTGGACCGAGATGCCGCGGCGGACGGCCCGCTCCTGGTACTCCGCGCCGACGCCCGCGTCCACGTACCAGGCAAAGATGTCCCCGACGGCGCTCTGACCCGCCTCATAGCCCCAGTAGCCGGTGGTGATCCCGTCCTTCACGACCCCGCACATCCCGGCCGCCTCGCCGAGCACCTCGGCGTTCATCACGTGGCAGGTCGAGGTGCCCATCACCGCGGTGAGCATCCCGGGCGCGGTCGCCTGCGCCGCCGGCGGGGTGACGTGGGCGTCGACGTTGCCGACCGCGACCGCGATGCCCTCCCGCAGGCCCGTCCACTGCGCGGCCTGCGCGGTGAGGCCGCCGGCGCGGTCGCCGAGCCTGGCGATCGGGTGGGCGAGCTTGTCCTGGGCGAAGGACGCAAACCCGGGATGCAGCGCCGCGAGGTAGCCCGGGGAGGGGTACTCCCCGTCCTGGAGCAGCTCCTTGTAGCCGGCGGTGCACGCGTTGCGCGTCTCGTGACCGCACAGCTGCCAGACGATCCAGTCGGCGGCCTCGATGAACCGCTCCGCGCGCGCGTAGACCTCCGCGTCCTCCTCGAGCATCTGCAGGCCCTTGGCAAACGTCCATTCCGAGGAGATCCGCCCGCCGTACCGCGCGATCCACGGCTCGGCCCGCGCGTGGGCGAGCGCCGTGATCCGGTCGGCCTGCGGCTGGGCGGCGTGGTGCTTCCAGAGCTTGACGTAGGCGTGCGGCCGTGACGCGAGCTCGGGCAGCCGGCACAGCGGCGTCCCGTCGCGCAGCGTCGGCAGCACCGTGCAGGCGGTGAAGTCGGTCGCCACGCCGACGACGTCGCCGGGGTCGATGCCGGCCGCCGCGACGGCCGCCGGGACCGCCGTGCGCAGCACCTCGACGTAGTCCTCGGGGTCCTGCAGCGCCCAGTCGGTGCCCAGCGGCTGCCCCGTCGCGGGCAGCGTCTGTTCGATCACCGCGTGGGGATAGGCGTGGACCGCGGAACCGAGCTCCTCGCCGTCACTCGCGCGCACGACGAGCGCCCGGCCCGACAGCGTGCCGTAGTCGATCCCGATGACGTAGCGCTCGCTCACCCAGATCCCTCGCGCCGCTGCCGGCGGCTCACAGCCCGCCGGCCAGGCGGTGGTAGGCGGCGTTCCAGCGCAGCTCCTTGGTGATCTGCGCGGCGGAGCTGCTCTCGTCGATCGTGATCAGCTCGGTGGCGAGGATCTCGGCGAGGTCTGAGAGGGTCTCGAGTCCGAGCGCGGCGGTGAACACCGTGTGGTGCGGCCCGCCGCTGAGCAGCCAGCACTCGGCGGCGGTGCCCAGGTCGGGCTCGGGCCGCCACAGTGCGCGGGCCACCGGCAGCTGGGGCAGCTCGTGATCGGGGGTGATGACCTGGACGGTGTTGGCCAGCAGCCGGAACCGGTCGCCGAGGTCGAGCAGCGCGAACTGCACCGCCGGGCCGGGGGCGGCGGTGAACACGAGCCGCACCGGATCCTCCCGGTTGCCGATCCCGAGCGGGTGGATCTCGCAGGTCGGGGTGGCGGCGGCGATCGACGGACAGATCTCGAGCATGTGGGCGCCGAGCAGCAGCGGCTCGCCGGGACCGAAGTGGTAGGTGTAGTCCTCCATGAACGAGGTCCCGCCCGCCAGGCCCTCGCCCATCACCTTGACGATCCGCAGCAGCGCCGCCGTCTTCCAGTCTCCCTCCGCGGCGAAACCGTAGCCGTCGGCCATCAATCGCTGGGCGGCGATGCCGGGGAGCTGGCGCAGGCCCGCGAGGTCCTCGAACGTCGTGGTGAACGCCCGGGCGTCGTGCGCGTCTAAGAACGCGCGGATGCCGAGCTCGATGCGGGCGGCGTCGCGCAGCGAGGCGTGTCGGTCGCCGTCGCGACGAAGCGCCGGCGCGACCTCGTAGAGGTCCTCATAGACGGCCACCAGCGCGTCGGTGTCGGCGTCACTCTGCTCGTCCACGGTCGCGGCGAGCTCGCTGGGCCCGTAGGTGTTCGTGGAGAACCCCAACCGCCGCTGCGCCTCGACCTTGTCGCCGTCGGTGACCGCGACCGAGCGCATGTTGTCCCCGAAGCGGATGACGTTCAGCTGCCGGGCCTCGGCGGCGCCCGCGGCGGCTCGCGCCCAGCCGCCGATCCGCGACTGGATCGCCGGGTCTGACCAGTGCCCGACGACCACCTTGCGGCTCATTCCCAGCCGGGTCTGGATGTGCCCGAACTCCCGGTCCCCGTGCGCGGACTGGTTGAGGTTCATGAAGTCCATGTCGATCTCCGCCCACGGCAGCGATCGGTTGAACTGGGTGTGGAGGTGCAACAGCGGCTTGGTGAGCACGGTCAGGCCGCCGATCCACATCTTCGCCGGGGAGAACGTGTGCATCCAGGCGATCACCCCGATGCACGCGTCGTCGGCGCCGGCCTCCAGGCACGCCCGCCGGATCGCGTCAGGGGTGGTGAGCACCGGCCGGTGGACGATCCCCACCGGGATCGCGGGTGATGCGTCGAGCCCGGCGGCGACCTCGCGCGACTGCGCGGCGACCGCGGCCAGCGTCTCCTCGCCATAGAGATCCTGGCTGCCGGTGAGCATCCACAGCCGCCGCTCGGCGAGCGCGCTCATGCTCGTGGCCCGGCGCCCGGGCACTGCTCCCTCTCCATGGCACCGATTATGCAGACGCGCGCGTTGTGCTCACGTGCGCCGCCGCGTCGGCACCGCTTCAGTCGACGAGCTCCTGCTCGCGCAGCCACTCGTTGGCGAACACGCCACGGGGGTCAAGCTCGACGCGCAGCGTTCGGAAATCCTCGCCGCGGGGATAGCGGGGGGCCGGCGTGGTGAACAGCTTGCCCCAGTGTGGGCGGGGCGCGAACGGCGCCAGGGCGCGCTCGACCTCCGCGCAGACCGCTGTCACCGCTCCGGGGTCACGGCGCCAGGTGAAGTGCAGCCCCGCGCTGTCGCGCCGGAAGGCGGTGCTCAGCCACAGGTCGTCGGCGGCGATCACGCGCAGTTCGGCGACCGTCAGCAGCGGCTGGATGCGGTCGGCGAGCGGCGCCAGCGCGGCCAGCGCGGCGACCGCGTCCTCCCGGGCGACGAGGAACTCCGACTGGATCTCCTCACCGGCGCTGGGCGTGAACCCCGAGCGGAAATGGGGCAGCCGCTCGTTCCACGGTCCGGTGACGCCGAGCTGGGGGGTGCAGTTCTGCGGCGGCCCGCCGGGAACCGGGTTCCGCGGCGCGAGCGCGGGGCGGGCTCCGAACAGCTCAGGCGGCGTCGGCGTCGCGGGGTCGCTCTTGACCCACACCTCGCGGGCGCGGGCGCCGAAGTCGTGGAACACGCTGACGCTGCGGCCTGCTCCCATCACGTCGTCGAAGTGCGCGGCGAGCGCCTCCCACTCGAGGTCGAGGTAGACGTCCTGGCGCAGCGTGTAGGCGGGGACGAGCTCGAGCCTGACTCCGAGCACGACGCCGAGCGCGCCGAGGTGGACGACCGCGCCGCGCAACCGCGCGTCCCGGCGGTCGATCCACCGCCGCTCCCCGTCGGCGGTGAGCAGCTCGATCGCCGACACCGCGGTCGCGAGGTTGCCCAGGCCGTCGCCCGAGCCGTGGGTCGCGGTCGCGATCGCCCCGGCGACGGAGATGTGGGGCAGCGAGGCGAGGTTGGGCAGCGCGAGCCCGTGGGGGGCGAGGGCCTCGGCGAGCTGGGCGTAGGTGACCAGCGGTCCGACGGTCGCCGTCATCGCCCGCGGGTCGATCTCGATCGCGGCGGCGTCGGGGAGCCGCTCCAGCGTGATCAGCGCATCGGCGTCGCCGATCGCGGAGAACGTGTGCCGGGTGGCGAGCACCTGCAGCGTCCCGGACGTGCCCGTCAGCAGCCGGCGCAGCTGTTCGAGGCTCTCCGGCCGGTGGATCGTGCTCGCCCGGTAGCGGTAGCTGCCTGACCAGTTGGTCTGCGGCGCGCGTGTCGCGGTCACGGA
>CAZZYU010000141.1:0-5880 GCA_964658375.1 uncultured Acetobacteraceae bacterium
GAGGAGCTGCACGAGATCAAGGAGTTCCTGGAGAACCCCAAGAAGTTCCAGGCGCTCGGCGCGCGGATTCCCAAGGGCGTGCTCCTGTACGGGCCCCCCGGCACCGGCAAGACGCTGCTGGCCCGCGCCGTCGCCGGCGAGGCGGGGGTGCCGTTCTTCTCGATCTCCGGCTCGGACTTCGTCGAGATGTTCGTCGGCGTGGGCGCCTCGCGCGTGCGTGATCTGTTCGAGCAGGCCAAGCAGAACTCCCCCTGCATCATCTTCATGGACGAGATCGACGCCGTCGGGCGCCACCGCGGCGCCGGCATGGGCGGCGGCCACGACGAGCGGGAGCAGACGCTCAACCAGCTGCTGGTCGAGATGGACGGCTTTGAGATGAAGGACAACATCATCCTCATCGCGGCCACCAACCGCCCGGACATCCTCGATCCGGCGCTGCTGCGCCCCGGCCGCTTCGACCGCCAGATCGTCGTCGACCGCCCCGATCGCGGCGGGCGCAAGAAGATCCTGGAGGTCCACACGCGGGGCAAGCCCCTGGCCCGGGAGATCGATGTCGACGTGCTCGCCGGGCAGACCCCCGGGTTCACCGGCGCCGACCTCTCCAACCTCGTCAACGAGGCCGCGCTGCTCGCCGCACGCAACGGCAAGCGCGAGATCACCCAGCACGAGCTGGAGGAGGGGATCATGCGCGTGATCGCCGGCCCCGAGAAGAAGACCCGGGTGATGAGCGCCAAGGAGCGCAAGATCACCGCCTATCACGAGATGGGCCACGCGATCGTCGGCCACTACCTGCCCAACTCCGATCCGATCCACAAGATCTCGGTCATCTCCCGCGGCCAGGCGCTCGGATACACGATCTCGCTGCCCGGCGAGGACAAGTTCCTCACCACCCGCGCCGAGCTGCAGGACACGATGGCGATGACCCTGGGCGGCCGCGCCGCCGAGGAGATCTGCTTCGAGGAGATCACGACCGGCGCCTCCAACGACCTGGAGAAGGTCACCGCCACCGCGAAGCAGATGGTGATGCGCTTCGGGATGTCGGAGAAGCTCGGCCCGCGCGTGTTCGGTCACGACCACGGACAGCCGTTCCTCGGTCGTGAGTTCAGCTCCGAGCCCGACTACTCCGACGAGATCGCGCGGGAGATCGACGACGAGATCCGTCGCATCGTCGAGCTCGCGCATGTCCAGGCCAAGGACATCCTCACCAGCCGGCGGGAGTCGCTCACGCTGCTGTCGGAGATCCTGATCAAGCGCGAGACGGTCGAGAAGGAGCAGTTCGAGGCGCTGCTGGACGGCCGGACCGAGGAAGAGGTCTTCGGCGCCGCGGCGCCCGCCCCGGTCGAGCCGCCGACGGTGCCGCCGGCCACCCCGGAGCGCACGCGCCCCGACGGGCCGCGGCCGCTGCCCCGGCCGGGCTTCGGAACCGCCGACTAGCCGGCGTCCACCCACCGTGGACGACGACGGCCAGTTCACCTTCGGCAGGTTCATCGTCGGGTTCACGCGAATCTGGCTGCCGCTCGCGATCGCCGCGCTGGGCGTCGTCCTGATCGTGATCGGCCACGGCAGCTACTCCCAGCTGGTCAACACGCACTCGCTGGAGTCCGCGACCGGCGTCTCGCTGTTGATCGTCGCCGTGATCGTGTGGATGATCAACTGGCTCTACCGGCTCGGGGTGAGCTCCAACGAGGACCGCGAGCAGGAGGAACGCGCCCGCGAGTACTTTGACCGCACCGGACGCTGGCCCGGGGACGAGCCCGATTGACGCCCGACCCCGGCCTGGCGGACTTCGAGGTGATGGGGATCGTCAACGTGACCCCCGACTCCTTCTCTGACGGCGGTCGCTACCTGGACGCCGGGCGCGCCGTCGAGCACGGGCTGGCGCTGCTGGCAGACGGAGCGGCGATCATCGACGTCGGCGGGGAGTCGACGCGTCCGGGGGCGATGCCGGTGGCCGCCGAGGAGGAGCTGCGCCGGGTGATTCCGGTGATCGAGGGCCTGCGGGCCAGGGATGCCGACGTCACGATCTCGGTCGACACCTCCAAGGCGGTGGTGGCGGCGGCCGCGCTGGACGCGGGCGCCACGATCGTCAATGACGTCACCGCGCTGCGCGGCGACCCGGCGATGGCGGGGGTGATCGCCGAGCACCGGGCGCCCTGCTGTCTGATGCACATGCTCGGCGAGCCGCGCACGATGCAGCATGATCCGCGCTACGACGACGTCGTCGACGAGGTCCGGATGTTCCTGGCCGAGCGGCTGGCCTACGCGGTCGCGGAGGGGATCGCGCAGGAGCGGATCTGGCTCGACCCCGGCTTCGGGTTCGGCAAGACGGTCGCGCACAACCTCGAGCTGCTGCGCCGCCTCCCGGAGCTGACCGAGCTGGACCGTCCGTTGCTGATCGGAACCTCGCGCAAGTCGTTTCTGGGCACGTTGACCGGTCGCGGGTTCTCGGGTCGGGTCGCGGCCACCGTGGCCACCAACGTGCTGGCCTACGAGCGCGGCGCGCGGGTGTTTCGTGTCCACGACGTCGCGCCGGTCAGGGACGCGCTGACGGTGGCGGCTGCTACGGTCCGGCGCCCATGGCACCCGACGACGCCGACGACTATGACGATGTCGACGACGACGTAGATGACGAGGAGGGCTCCGAGCCCGAGGTCACGATCGAGATCAGCGGCCTGTCGCTGTTCACTCACGTCGGCGTGACCGCCGCCGAACGGGAGGTGGGCCAGCGGCTGCTGCTGGACCTGCGCCTCGACGCCGGCGAGTGCGACGCGACGATCACCGATCGCATCGAGGACACGATCGATTACGGGCAGGTCTGCGAGGTCGCCAACCTCGTCGCCCAGCAGCGCTCCTACAAGACGCTCGAGCGCCTCTGCGCCGCGATCGCCGACCGCCTGCTGGACCAGTACGACGCCAACGCGGTCTGGGTCAAGGCCGCCAAGCCCGAGCCGCCGCTGGCGCTGCCGGTGACCGAGGTCTCGGTCGAGGTCTGGCGCGAGGCCGGCGCGGAGCGTTGACCGCCCGCCCGGGCTACCTCGGGCTCGGATCCAACATCGGCGACCGGCGTGCGCACCTGCTCGCCGCGGTCGCCACGCTGCCCGACCACGGCGTGACGGTGACGGGCTCCTCGTCGGTCTATGAGACCGAGCCGGTGGGGCTCGTGCTCGACCAGCCCGAGTTTCTCAACGCGTGTCTGGCGATCGAGACCGAGCTCGGGCCCGAGCAGCTGCTGGACGCATGCAAGGCGACCGAGCGCGCGGTCGGGCGCATCGCGGGAGGGCCGCGTCACGGACCGCGGGTGATCGATGTCGATCTGCTGTTGCTCGGCGACCTGCGGTACCGCTCCGAGCGCCTCGCCCTCCCGCATCGCGAGGTGACCTCCCGGCGCTTCGTGCTCGTCCCGCTGCTGGAGCTCGAGCCGGACCTCACGCTGCCCGACGGCGCAGCGCTCGCGGCGGCCCTGGAGGCGCTCGGACCCGGGCAGGCGGTGGCCCGCGCCGGGCCGCCGCTGATATAACCGGCCGCCGCCCATGCTGCTCGTCGTCGACGTCGGAAACACCCAGACCCACTTCGGCGTCTACGCCGAGGGGGCGACCGTGGTCGCCGAGGACTGGCGGTTCTCGACCGTCCCTGAGTCCACGAGCGACGAGCTCGGATCGGCGCTCAGCAACCTGCTCGCCCTCCGCGGCCTCGGCTTCGGCGACATCGCGGGCTCGATCGTCTCCTCGACGGTCCCGCTGCTGTCGGAGGAGTGGGCGCAGATGGCCGCGCGCTACCTCGGTCACGAGATGCTCATCGTCGGGCCGGGACTGCGCACGGGCATGCCGATCCGCATGGACAACCCGCGCGAGGTCGGAGCCGACCGACTCGTCAACGCGGTCGCCGCCTACGAGAGCATGGGCCGCGGCTGCATCGTCGTGGACTTCGGGACCGCGATCACCTACGACGTCGTCTCCGACGCCGGCGAATATCTCGGCGGGATCATCACGCCCGGGGCGGAGATCTCGATCGACGCGCTCTATCAACGGGCGGCGAAGCTGCCCAAGGTGGAGCTCGTGGAACCGCGGGCGCTGATCGGCAAGTCGACCGTCGAGGCGATCCGCTCCGGGATCGTGTTCGGGTTCGCCGGTCAGGTGGAGGGGATCGTCGGGCGGCTGCGCGAGGAGCTCGGCGAGGACACCCCGGTGCTCGTCACGGGCGGTCTCTCCGGCGCGCTGGTGCCGGCGGTGCGGGCCCGGATCGACGCGCTGGACCCACGGCTCACCCTCACCGGGCTGCGGCTCATCTGGGAGCGAAACGCCGAGGACTAAGCAGCGGTGGCCGCGGGCAGCGGGACATCGGGCGTGCGCGCCACGCCGGCGGCGAGCATGAGCACGATCCGCGTCCGGCGACTCTCCGGATCCGCGGCGGCGAGCTCGGCGAACCCGTCGAGCAGGGCGCCGACGGCCGCGAACGTCTGCCCGTCGTCGTAGCCGTCAGGGACGTTGCAGGCGAGCCGGGCGAGGGCGATCTGCTCGGCGCCACGCCCGTCGGGGTCGCCGCGGATCATCGAGAGCGCCCCGAGGATCGTGAACGTGGCGACGCGCTCGAGCAGCGTCCGGGCCGGCCGGTCGCGCTCGCCGACGGCGGGTCCGGCCATCTGAAGCGGCTCGCGGGCGGCGATCCGGCGCGATTGTCCGGCGAACATCAGCCGCGCCTGCTCGGCGCTCAGCCCGACCTGGAGCGCGACGCGCAGCTGCGCGGCCGCGGAGATGGCCGTGTGGCCGTAGGGCGCGTCGGAGGCGAACACGATCTGGCCCGGGGGCACGAGCGAGAAGAGCGCCTGCAGGTCGGGGCCGATCCACCACGAGGTGTCAAACAGCAGGTTCGGATGGTCGGGGGCCACCTTCCACAGCCACGAGAGATCGGTGATCCCGGCGTGGGCGAGGATGAACCGAGCGGAGGGGAACTCGCCGGCGAGCGTCACCATGTGGGCGCCGAGGGCGGGGATGCCGCGTCCGGCGTGCACGAGCATCGGCAGGTCGCGCTCGGCGGCAAGGGCGGCGAGCTCGCGCACCACGGGGTGGTCGAGCGTGAACTGCTCGGCCCGGGGGTGCAGCTTGATCCCGCGCGCGCCGGCCGCGAGCGCGCGCCGCGCCTCGGCGACGGCGTCCTTCGCGTGGGGCGCGACCCGGCAGAAGGGGATGAGCATGCCGCCCGACTGCTCCGCGGCCTCGATCACCATGTCGTTGGCCGGCCGATAGCCGTCGGGCTCATGCATCGGAAAGGTGAACGCACCCACCGCGCCGGCGGTCGCCAGCCCCGCCAGCAGCTCCGCGGGCGTCTGGCTCATCCCGTCGGGATCGTTCTGGCCCAGGTGGGTGTGGGCGTCGAACACCTCGATCCCGGGGACCAGCTCACGCGTCTGAGCGATCCAGGGAGCAAGCAGGGAATCGAGGTCCACGGCCTCATTCGTACCATGAATCGACGCATGACCCCCGCCGCCCAGATGCTCGCCCCTCCGGCCGCGCCCGCACTCACCGACTCCTGGGAGCTCGGCGGCGTCCCCGTCGCCAATCGCGTCGTGCTCGCCCCTCTGGCGGGGATCGGCAACTGGTTCGTGCGCCTGCAGGCCAAGCGCCACGGCGCCGGCCTGGTCGTCTCCGAGATGGTCTCGAGCTTCGCCGTGCACCACCGCAACGAGCGCACCTGCACCGAGCTGCTGCGTATTCATCCCGACGAGCACCCGGTCTCGGTGCAGCTGTTCGGCCACGATCCCGAGGTCATGGCCTCCGCCGCCGAGCGGGTCGCGGCCGCCGGCGCTGATCTGATCGACATCAACATGGGCTGCCCGGTGCCCAAGGTCTGCAAGACCGGGGCGGGGGCGGCGCTGCTCGACGA
>CAZZYU010000142.1:0-5787 GCA_964658375.1 uncultured Acetobacteraceae bacterium
CTCGCACCCGGTCAAATCCGCCCCCACACCCATCCGGTCGGCCCCGGGTGCCATGCTTAGCCGGCATGCGGTATTGGGATGCCGTGCTCTCCTTCGTGGTCGCCGCGGCGATCGCAACGCTCGTGACGCCGCTGGCGGCGCGGCTGGCCCGACGGCTGGGGATGGTCGACCGTCCCCGCGAACGGGGCCTGGCCGAGCGCGAGACGCCGCTGCTCGGCGGGCTGGCGATCCTCGCCGGCATCCTGGTGGCGGCCGCGATCTGGATGCCGCACATGATCGTCCTGCCCCGCAGCGCACGCACCGGCGACGTCCACACGGCGGTCAACACGTGGGGACTGATGGCCGGCGCGGTGCTGATCACGCTCGTCGGCGCCGTCGACGACTACTTCGATCTGCCGTGGTGGATGAAGCTGATCGGTCAGGTGGGCGCCGCGGTGATCGCGGTCGAGGCGGGGGCGATCGTCACCGACGTGACGATCCCGTTCCTCGGCGCGCTGCAGTTCCCCAACGCCGGCGGGGCGCTGACCGTGATCTGGCTCGTGGCCCTGATGAACATCGTCAACTTCACCGACGGGGTCGACGGGCTCGCCGCCGGGTTGTGCACGATCGACGGGCTCGCGTTCGCGGTGATCGCCTTCGACCTCAACGTCGGCGGGGCGGCGATCCTGGCCGCGCTCACGGCGGGCGCCGCGCTCGGCTTCCTGGTGCACAACTTCCACCCGGCCTCGATCTTCATGGGCGACGCCGGGGCCAACCTGCTGGGCTACATGCTCGGGGTGGCCGCGGTCGCCGGCTCGCTGAAGACCAACGCCGTCGTCGCCCTGCTCGTGCCGCTGGTGATCCTCGCGATCCCGTTCCTGGACACCGGATTCGTGGTCGCCAAGCGGCTGAAGTACAAGCGGGCACCGTGGGCGGCCGACGCCAACCACTTCCACCATCGCATGGCCCGGATCGGCTTCTCACAGCGCAAGACGGTCGCCTACCTCTACGCCTGGTCGTTCGTGCTCGCCGGGCTCGCGGTGGCGTTGCGGCTGCTGCCCTACCACCCCCACAACACGCACTACAACTACCTGTGGGTCGGGGTCCTGATCGCGATCGGGGTGCTCGCGCTGGCATCCTCGGTCTACCTCGTGGTCGTGCTGGAGATCATCAAGTTCCGGCGGCTGCGGATCAGCGACCTGCGCCGCCAGAACCCGCGCGCCGACGACGAAGCGCTGCGTGACCAGGCCACGCGCGACGTGGAGACCGGCGAGTTCACGAAGGTGTCGTAATGCCCCTCGATTCGGTCAACCTCCAGCAGATGCCGTCGTTCACCACCGACGACGGCTCGGCGATCCGCGAGCTCGCCGGACCGCAGACGACCAGCGCCGACAGCCGTCACCAGAGCCTCGCCGAAGCCACCCTGCACCCCGGCGGCGAGACCGCCGAGCACTATCACCCGCGGGCCGAGGAGATCTACCAGTTCGTCTCCGGCTCGGGCCGGATGCGGCTCGGCGAGAGCGAGGGCCCGGTCGCCGTCGGCGACTGCGTCGTGATCGCGCCCGGCACGCCGCACAAGCTGTGGAACACGGGCTCAGAGCCGCTGATCCTGCTGTGCTGCTGCGCGCCGCCCTACTCGCCCGCTGACACCGTGCTGACCGGCGGGTAGAGACCTGAGCGGCCTGTCACGCACCGAGCGCGCCGGACTGGCGGCGGTGCTCATCCTCACCGTGCTCGCGGGCGTCGCGCGGTACGTCAGCGCCGTTCCCCACGTCGTCGCGTTTGTGATCGCGGGCCTGGCCCTCGGTGGCGGGGCCTGGATCGTCTCGTTCTCCACCGAGCAGGTCGGCACGCGCTTCGGGGTGGCGACGACGGGGATGCTGCAGTCGACGCTCGGCAACCTGCCCGAGTTCTTCGTCGTCCTGTTCGCGTTGCAGGCCGGAGATCTGATCGTCGCCCAGACGGCGATCCTCGGCTCGATCCTCGTCAACGCGCTGCTCGTGCTCGGCATCGCGATCGTCGTCGGCGCCCGGCGGGAGCCCGACGGGGTGATGCGGTTCAGTCCGCGGCTGCCCAACGACGCCACGACGCTCCTGCTGATCGCCAGCTTCGTGATCGTGCTCGTCGGCCTGGCGCGGGCCAGCGGCGGCGCCGCCAGCCATCACGTGACCACGATCTCGATCGTGGGCGCGGCCACCCTGCTGGTCGTCTACGGGTTCTGGGCGCGCCAGTACCTCACCACCGAGCAGGCCGCCGACGAGGCCGGAGAACCGCCGCGCCTGTCTCAGGCCCTCAGCCTCACGCTGCTGATCGTCTCCGGAGTCGCCTCGGCGTTCGTCTCTGACTGGTTCGTCCACGCGCTGGAGCCGACGATCCAGTCGCTGCACATCTCCAGCGCGTTCGCCGGCCTGGTGATCGTTGCGATCGCCGGCAACGCGGTGGAGCACGCGGTCGGGGTGGTGCTCGCCGCCAAGGGCCGCTCGGAGCTGGCGATCTCGGTGATCCAGGCCTCGGTGGGCCAGGTCGCGGCGTTCCTGTTCCCGGTGCTGGTGCTCGTCTCGCTGCTGACCGCGACGACGCTCACGTTCGCGCTGGCGCCCGTGTTCATCGGTGCGCTGGCCGCCACTGCGGTGATCATGTGGCAGATCACCGGCGACGGCGAGGCGACCGGGTTCGAGGGTGCGGCGCTGATCGGCGCGTTCGTCATCATCGCGATCGTCGCCGCCTTCGATTGACAGCGCCCCCGATCGACCGGCGGCGCCTCACAACTTCCGGCGCCGGCGTGGGTTGACATCCCCTGCGGGACCCCGTCAAGCTGCGCCGTCGCAGCGCGGGGAAGGGTCAACGTCTTTCATCAGGAGGTAGTCGTGAACAGAGCAACAGCGGGCGTGGCCACGCTCGCCGCGATCGGCGCGTCACTGCTGGGAGTGCTCGCGCTCGCGGGTTCCGCGACCGCGAAGCGCCCGTGCCAGGTGATCCCCAAGAGCGCGTTGGTCCCGCACCTGCTGACGCCCTGTGACGGCGCGACGGTGGCCGAGGGCGGCTCGGTCACCTTCAAGGTCGACGACGGGAACTCCAAGGCGCCGCGGTACCACCCCTACCTCAATCTCACCAGCAGCCACAAGCTCGTCCACGGGCACCTGGTCAACGACCTCAGCGGCAACGGGCTGTTTCAGGAGCTCTCGCCGGTCAAGGGTCATCCCGGCCAGTGGACGACGATCGGCAAGCACCAGATCTACCCCAGCTACTGGGACAACCACCCGGGCACCTACTACGTCCAGGTCCAGCAGATCGACACTCGGGCACCGGGGAACGCGCTGATGTTCTACAGCCCGATCGTGACGATTCACGTCCGCTGACCGATGACGTTGACGTGAGGGTCAGGTTCGGTCGCGCCTATCCTCTCCGGTCAACCGATGTCCGAACCGCTTCTTCAGTCCGAGCCCGCGGCCAAACCGCTGCGGATCGGCGAGGTCGCCGAGCTCACCGGGGTCACACCGCGGACGATCCGCTACTGGGAGGAGATGGGCCTGCTCGGCGCCGAGAGTGAGCGCGCGGAGGGCAAGCACCGCTGCTACACGCAGGCCGACGTCGAGCGCGTCTCTGAGATCGCGCGTCTGCGGGACCTGCTCGGCCTCTCGCTCGAGCAGCTCTCCTCGCTGCTGGAGGCCGAGAGCGCCCGCGCGCATCTGCGCCGCGAGCTCACCCAGACCGAGGCGCCGGCCGAGCGCCGGCGGATCCTCGAGCAGCTGCTGGGACACATCACCGGACAGCTGGACCTCGTCCGCGGCCGCCTGACCGAGCTCGAGCAGCTGGCCCGGGAGCTGGAGGACAAGCAGCGGCTGGTCCGCCGGCGGATCGCCGAGAACGGCGAGTAGCCCCGGGCGCGGCAGCGCCGCGGGCGACCGGGCCGATGGCTGGCCGGCGCCCAGCCGGTCGACTGTCGACTGTCACAAGCGTGTCACAAATTCCGAGGCCACCCGCTATATTGGAATTTCGTTGGGCGTCGGTTCTCGGCGAGCGATGCCTCGCCATTTGCTTCGGCTAGGATCCGCCGCCCCGTCCTGTCGTTCTGCCACCGATTCCCGGACTTGACTACGTTCTCAGCACTCCCCGGACACGCCTGCGCGCACGCCCGTCGCGCGCTGATTCCGCGGACCTGCGGACGGGGGCGTGCGACGTGGCGCTAGAGGCTCCCGCCGGCGCCGGGGAGCGTCGGTCCGAACCCCTGGCGGTCGTGATCAGCTACGCGGATGTGGCGTTCGCCGTCGTCTGCGCGGTCGTCGTGATCGCGCTCGGTGGACCCGTCCTGGGCTCCGTGATCGGCGGCGGGGGCTGGATCCTGCAACGCCTGGTCGCGATCGCCGACGCCAGCTGGGCGCGGCGCTCCCGTGACCCGCGGCGGCAGCTGAGCATCAGCCTGTTTGAGCGGTTCGGGCGGATCTGGCTGCTGGCGGGCGCGATCGTCGTCTCCGCCGTCGCCGGCGCGCGCGCCGACGGTCTCGCTGCCGCGCTGATCATCTTCGGCGCCTACACGGTCGCGTTCGTGATCAAGCTGTTCTCGGGTCCGCCGCCCCCGCGGGAGAGCCGGCGATGACCGCCCGCCTGGAGGGCATGAGCCCGCTGAGCAAGATCCTGTGGTCGGTGGCCGCGGTCTGGCTGGCCGGGATCATCTTCTTCGTCGCGGTGGTCGGCTTCGGCGCCGACAAGGCGCCGACGGTCGCCAGCGGCGTCTTCTCGCCGACCAACGAGTTCAAGCTCGACACGTGGTTCAGCGCGGGGCCGATCGCCTTCAACAAGGGCGTTCTGTACCTGCTGCTGGCGGCCGCGATCACGATCGGCGTGATGCTCTACATGGTCCGGCGCCTCAAGGAGCGCCCCGGCCGGCTGCAGGTCGCCATCGAGATGTTCTACGACCTGACCCGCAGCATGGCCGACGACTCGATGGACGACCGGCTGTCGCGTAAGTACTTCCCGCTGATCGCGACGATCTTCGTCTTCATCCTCGTCTCGAACCTGATCGGCTACATCCCGCTGCCGATCGACACCGGTCAGAAGTTCCTCCTGTTCGGGATCCACTGGCCGTCATTTCAGATCTACGCCGCGGACACGAACGTCGCCTTCCCCCTGATCCTCGCGCTCGGCGTGTTCGGCGCCTTCACCTACGAGGGCATCCACAAGCACGGACCGCTCGGGTATCTCAAGAGTCTGATGCCCGGGGGCGTCACCGGTCCCATCGTGCCGCTGATCTTCGGGATCGAGCTGCTGTCGAACTTCCTGCGGCTGATCTCTCTGACCGTGCGGTTGTGGGCTAATCTGCTGGCCGGGCACCTGCTGATCGCCTTCATGGGCGGAGAGCTCGGGGTGTTGACCGGGAACACGGTCGTGTCGTGGGCGCTGCTGCCGGCCGGGATCGCGATCTTCCTGTTCGAGGCGGTCCTCATCGCCGGGCTGCAGGCGTTCATCTTCTCCATCTTGACCGCGATCTATGTCGGTAGCGCGGCCTCGGATCATCACTGACCCTGACTAAGGAGCCACCGAGTCAATGCTGTTTTTCCATTTCATGGCCATCTTCCACCCGATGATCGCCGCGGCGGGTTCCGTCACGAACGCTCAGGACGCCGGTCGCGCGATCGCGCTCGGCGCGGGCGCCGGCGGCGGTGCCGCGGGCGCCGGCGCGGGCATCGGCAGCGTGTTCGGCGCGTCGATCCAGGCCAAGACGCGCCAGCCGGAGCTGCGCCAGGACATCGAGCGCGATCAGTGGCTCGGGTTCGCGCTGACCGAGGCGTGCTTCTTCTACGGCCTCGT
>CAZZYU010000143.1:0-1099 GCA_964658375.1 uncultured Acetobacteraceae bacterium
TCCGATGAGTCCTCCCAACAGGTCGGCGGCGGCACCGGCAGCGCGGCGGCCGACACGATCAAGGACAACTGGCTGCGTGGGTATCAGGTCACCGGCACAGACCCAGGGCTCAGTCACGGGCCGGTTGCCGGACAGGTCAGCTTTGCCACGATCTGGCCTGGCTGGTACACGAGTCGCGCGATCCACATCCACGTCCGAGTCCGCACGCTGCACTCCAGCGGAGCCACGATCGCCGGCTATACGACTCAGCTGTACTTCTCCGACGCGGCCAACGCCCGCGTGCTCACCGGCGCCGCCCCGTATAACGCCCGCTCGCCGCAAACGGACCCGACGACCGACGAGAACGATTCGGTCCTGAGCAGCTCCGATGACGCCACCAACATCGTCACGGTGAAGGGGAGCGTCGAGCACGGCTTCACCGCCATCTTCAACATCGGTGTGACCGCGGCACAGGTGAGCACCACGGGCAGCCTGGGCCGCCCCAGTGCCGGCACCGGCGGCGGCCTGGGCCCACCTCCGGCATAGCCGGGGAACGGCTGACGGGTTGGGCAACAAAGGGGGGTGAAAACCGCCGGTCTGGAGGCTCTTGTCCATGACAAGCGATGCCGATCCGACGGTCAGACACCAATCAGCCCGGCAGGCCCCGCGGAGGCGTTAGCCTTCATGGGACATGGTCGGTGACATTCTGCAGCCCACCCATCTGCTGTTCATCCTCGTGGTCGCGCTTCTCGTCCTCGGTCCGAAGCGGCTGCCGGAGGTGGCGAAGACGCTGGGCACCGGCCTGCGGGACTTCCGCGAGGCACTCAGCGGCGAAAGCCACCAGAACCGGTTCGAGCAGTCGGCGTCCCAGACCTACGTGCCCGCGGAGGAGCGCTTCGCCCCTCCCGTCCAGGTTGCCCCTCCCGTCCAGGCCGCGCCGGCCGAGCCGGCGCCCGCGCCACGCGATCTCGTGCTCGAGAGCTCGGAGTCCGCGGAACCGCGGACCGAGCCCGACGCCTGACCGGTCCCGCTCCGGCGCTCGCCGGACACGCGCCGCGGAGCGCGGCGTTGGCATGACCTCCGGTGATCGTCACGCCGTGCTGGTCGCGCTTCTGCGCCG
>CAZZYU010000143.1:1199-5696 GCA_964658375.1 uncultured Acetobacteraceae bacterium
CGCCTCCGAGGCCGGTCTGGCCCAGGCGAGCGCCGTCGCGGCCGACCTGGTCGCCGGCGGGCATACGGTCCTCTCGGGCCTGGCCGCCGGTATCGATACCGCCGCCCATCGCGGCGCGCTGGGGGCCGGTGGGCGCACCGTGGCGGTGATCGGGACCGGCCACGGACACGCCTACCCGCCGGAGAACGAGCCGCTGCAGCGCGAGCTGGCCCGCCATCACGCGGTCGTGTCGGCGCTGTGGCCCGAGACGCCACCGTCGGCCGACGGCTTTCGGCACCGCAACGGCCTCATGTCCGGCCTCAGCCGGGGCACGGTGATCGTCGAGGCGTCGGCGCGCAGCGGCACGCGGGTTCAGGCGCGGCTCGCGCTCGCCCACGGACGCCCGGTGTTCCTCCTGGCGCCGCTGCTGGCCCAGGAGTGGGCCGCGGAGCTGGCGCGGCGTCCCGGGGTCCACGTCGTCCAGGACGCCGGCGAGGTCGTGGCGATCACGGGACGCCTCGCCGATCCCGGCCCGCTCAGCGCCCCCGGTCCGGTCATTGACCCCGCCGCATGAACGATGGCCACGGTCAGCGAGCTCTCCGCCGCGTACGGCAACTTCATGCACTCGCCGCGCCGAGGTCGCGACGTCTGCCGGCGGTGCTTCAACCTCACCGACGGCTATGACTGCTGCTACGCGTGTGAGCACGGCGGCAACAGCATCGAGCTCGTCGCCCCGATCTCCTACAGCGTGGCCGGTGAGCAGCTCCATCACGCGCTCGCCGCCTACAAGCGCTCCACGGCGGCGTGGGCGCGACCGCTCGTCCACCAGCTCGCGGCCGTGCTGTGGCGCCATCTGGCGCGTCATGAGCCGTGCCTGGCCGAGGCGGCTCAGGTGGCCGCGTTCCCGCTGGTCACCACGGTGCCGTCCGGTCATTCCCAACGCGAGGGCGCGCACCCACTGCAGACGATCGTCGCCGAGCTCGTCGGTCCCACCCGCGATCGGTACGCGCCGTTGCTGCGACGCACCGACGCCGCCGTCGCCCTGCACACCTTCAGCCCCGACCGGTTCATCGCCACGACCGCGCTGCAGGGCGAGCCGGTGCTGCTCATCGACGACACGTGGACGACCGGCGCCAGCGCCCAGAGCGCGGCCGCGACGCTCAAGAAGGCCGGCGCGGGGCCGATCGCGACGGTGGTCATCGGGCGACACCTCAATCGAGACTGGCGTGACAACGACCGTCGCCTGCGCGGTCTGCCGGCGCCGTTTGACTGGAATCTCTGCGCGTTCTGCGCTCCGGATCAAGGGGGTGATTGCGATCACCGCGGCGGGGTATGATCGGCTCGCGGGTTCGCAGGGAAGCCGCGTCTGAGGAGCGAGGAGAGAGTTCGTGCGCCGAATCGGTGCGATGTTGGCGGTCGTCGCAAGCGCGATCGTGCTGGCTGCGTGTGGCTCGTCTGGCACGGGCGCCGTGACGCTGAACTGGGACGTCTTCCCCGAGCCGTCGGGCTCGTTTGCCAAGGCGGCCGCCGACTGCTCGGCGGCGTCGCACGGCGCCTACAAGATCAAGATCGACTTCCTCTCCAACGCGTCTGATCAGCAGCGCCAGACGCTGGTGCAGCGGCTCGCCGCCGGCGATTCGTCGATCGACATCCTCGCGATGGACGTCGATTGGACCGCCGAGTTCGCGTCGGCGGGTTGGATCCGCCAGTGGACCGGCGCCAACCGGACGGCGGCCTCCAAGGGAGTCCTGCCCGGGCCGCTGAAGACCGCGACCTACGACGGCAAGCTCTACGCGGCGCCGATCAACTCCAACACCGAGCTGCTCTGGTACCGCAAGGACCTGGTGAAGACTCCGCCCACGACCTGGAACCAGATGATCGACGACGCGATCACGCTGGCCAAGGAGGGCAAGCCGCACTACATCGAGGAGCAGGGCGCCAAGTACGAAGGCCTCGTGGTGTGGTTCAACTCGCTGGTCAACTCCGCCGGCGGCGGGATCGTCGGGGCGGGCAACACGGTGACCGTCGGCCCGTCGACGAAGACCGCGGCGACGATCATGCAGCGCCTGGCGACCTCGGCGGCCGCCGACCCGGGGCTCAACACGTCCGAGGAAGGTCCCGGCAACGACGTCTTCGACGCCGGCCAGGCGGCGTTTGAGATCAACTACCCGTTCGTGTGGTCCGGGACCGAGGCGACCGCCCCGAGCATCTTCAAGGAGATGGGATACGCGCCGTTCCCCGAAGTGGTCGCCGGGAAGGCTCCCGAGGTGTCGATCGGCGGCTACAACCTCGGCGTCTCCAGCCACTCCAAGCACCCGCAGCAGGCGTTTGACGCGGTCAAGTGCCTGATCGGATCACAGAACCAGATCCGTGACGCGGTCAAGGGCGGGCTGGCACCGGTGCTGTCGAGCATCTACAACGAGCCGTCGTTTGAGAAGGCCTATCCGTTCCACCAGCTGATCAAGGCGCAGCTGGAGCACTACGGGCTGCGCCCGCAGACGCCCGAGTATCAGGACGTGACCCTGGCGATCCAGGACACGCTGCAGCCGGCGGCCGAGATCAACCCGAACAACATCGTGAGCAAATTGCGCAAAGAGATCAAGACAGCCCTCAAGGGCGAGTCGCTGCTATGAGCAGCGGAGCTGTCGCCCAGTCGGCCGCGGCACCCAAGCGCAGCCGCCGATCCCAGCTCAGCGACCGGACCAAAGCCGAGCGCAAGCTGGCGATGTACCTGGTCGCGCCGGCCGTGATCGTGATGATCGCGGTCACCGCGTTCCCGATCGTCGACACGATCGTCCTGTCGCTGCAGCGCTCCAGCCTGGACCAGCCCGGGCACAGCGCGTTCATCGGCTTTGACAACTACGGCTATGTGTTCAAGGCCCACCTGTTCTGGGTGGACCTGATCCACACGGCCGTGATCACCGTCGTGAGCGTCTCCATCGAGTTCGTGCTCGGGATGCTGCTGGCGATCGCGATGCACCGGGTGATCTTCCTGCGCGGCCTGCTGCGCTCGATCGCGCTGGTCCCCTACGCGATCGTCGCCGTTGTCGCCGCGTACTCCTGGCAGTACGCGTGGTCGCTGGACGATGGCGGCTGGATCCCGCGGCTGCTGGGGCTCAGCGGCGATCCGCTCAGCCACCAGTTCGGCACCTACGTCGCGATCATCATGACCGAGATCTGGAAGAACACGCCCTACGTGGCGCTGCTGCTGCTCGCCGGCCTGGCGCTCGTGCCCGACGAGCTGCTGGAGGCGGCCAAGATCGACGGGGCGACGGCGTGGCAGCGCTTCTGGCGGATCACGGTGCCGATGATGAAGCCCGCGATCCTCGTCGCGCTGCTGTTCCGCACGCTCGACGCGTTCCGGATCTTCGACGTGATCTACATCTTCAGCCAGGGCGCCAACAACACCGCATCGCTCTCCCAGCTGAGCTACAGCACGCTGCTGGAGCGGCTGAACCTCGGCCTCGGCTCCGCGGTCTCGGTCGTCCTGTTCCTGATCGTCGGGTTGATCGCGTTCCTGTTCATCAAGGGGTTCGGCGCCGCCGCCAACCCGGGCGCGGGGCGCGAGGCGTGAGCGTCCAGGCCCGACAGCGCTCCGGCTGGTCACTCGCCTTCGCGGTGATCGTCGTCGTCTCGCTGGTCCCCGTGGTCTGGATCGTGATGCTGTCGCTCAAGACCCCGGCCTCGGCGACCGACGGCTCGTTCATCCCCCACCACTGGACGCTGAGCAACTACCACGACATCTTCACCGCGAACGTCTTCACCTCGGCACTGGTCAACTCGATCGGGATCGCCCTGATCTCCAGCGCGCTGGCGGTGGTCCTCGCGTCGTCGGCGGCCTACGCGATCGCGCGCCTGGACTTCCCCGGCAAGCAGGTGATCCTCGCCGTCGCGCTGATGGTGACCCTGTTCCCGCAGGTCTCCCTGGTCGGTCCGCTGTACAACCTGTGGCGCCAGATCGGGCTGTTCAACACCTGGCCGGGCCTGATCATCCCCTACCTGACGTTCGCGCTGCCGCTGGCGATCTTCGTGCTCTCGACGTTCTTCCGGGAGATCCCATGGGAGCTCGAGCAGGCGGCCCAGATCGACGGCGCCACGCCGTTTCAGGCGTTTCGCAAGGTGATCGCACCGCTCGCGATGCCGGGCCTGGTGACCACGTTCATCATCGTCTTCCTGATCTGCTGGAACGACTTCGTGTTCGCGATCTCGCTGACCGCGACCTCCGCCGCCGAGACGGTCCCGGCGGCGATCGCTCAGTTCCCCGGCGTCTCGCAGTTCACCCAGCCGATCGGCGACATCGCCGCGGCGGCCGTCGTCGTCACCGTACCGGTCATGGTCCTCGTGATCCTGTTCCAGCGTCGTATCGTCGCTGGTCTGACCGCGGGCGCCGTCAAGGGATAAGGAGAAGCAGCCAATGGCCGAGATCGCACTGGAGCACATCACCAAGCGCTACGACGACGGCTACGAGGCCGTCAAGGACCTCAACCTCGAGATCGCCGACGGTGAGTTCATGATCCT
>CAZZYU010000144.1:0-5655 GCA_964658375.1 uncultured Acetobacteraceae bacterium
GGGTCCCATCAGGGTTCGAAATACCAGGAACATGGATGTGCGGCGCTTGAGCGCGCGGATCCAGGTGGGATGCATGGCCGTTGTCCAGCCGCACTCCGGTCGGGTCTCCGTTGCTGTCCCGGACTTGCAACCACTTGCTGTCGGCAGATCCGGTCATAGACTCACCCGGCTGAAGGTCGAATATGTCGCCGCCAGAGGTCCCGATATTCACAGGGCTTTCAATCGGACCTGCAAACGGGTTGGTATTCGGCGCCCCGCCCGCTAGCGGCGGTAGCCCAGTCGCTGCTTCTTCTCCGGCTACGTCGTCTGGCGCTGCGGTGCTTTCCGGGACACAGTCACCCGAGTCTGCTGTCGCCTCCTCACCTGCCTCGGTTGCCGCGATGTCGCCGGTAGCGAGGTCGCCGGCGGCGTCGTCCGCGGCGATCGCAGTGTTCGCGTCTTCCGCGGCTTCTAGCGACGTGCCATCGGTTGCTGGGGCGGCGATTACGCCGACGGCCAGGATCGCGTCTTTTGTGCATGAGCCTGGGAGGATCCAGCATCCCAGGCCGGTCGGATCGGTTAAGTCGGTCGGGTCGTCGTTGGCGTAGGCGTATCGCTGGCCGGTGATCGAGGCGAGCGGGTCGACGCTGAGAAATTGTCCGGTGGTGGGGTCATACCACCGGCCGCGCATGTAGGTCAGTCCGGTGGTCGCGTCGGTGTACTGGCCGGCGAACCCGAGGGGGGTGGTGGCGGTGCCGGTTTTGCTGAGGGTCTTGCCGTAGGGGGTGTAGGTGGTCGCTGCGACCTGGGCGCCGGTGCTGCTGGTCAGCAGGCGGGTTGAGCCGAGTTGATCGTGGTGGAGGTAGTCGACGGTCGCGGTGCTGTCGTTGACTTGCTCGACGGCTTGGTCGTCCGGGCCGTAGATGTAGCTGTTGGTGCCGTCGTCGAGGACGAGTGGGATGTCACTGGCCAGGTCCCACGCCAGTTTCGTCGTTGTTGAGCCTTTGGTCTGCTTGGCGAGCAGCCCGCTGCCGTCGTAGACGTCGGTTTCGGCGGTTGTTGATCCGTTGGCAACGGTGGTGAGGTTGGCCGACTGGCTGTAGCCGTAGGCGCTCGCAGACCCGGTGGTCGGGGTTGCGGTGGCGCGCTGACCTTCGTTGTTGTAGGCGAAGGTCGTGCCGGCGCCGCTGGTGAGCTCCTGGTCGGCGTTGTAGGTGTAGCCGCTGGTGCCCGCAAACGTGGTCGCCTCGTTGGCGGCGTCATAGACGTAGCTTTGGGCGATCGGGTTGGTTGGTTGCGGCAGGCCGGAGGTAGTTTCGCTGGCGACCTGTTCGGTGGGTTTGCGCGCGTAGGCGAGGCTGGCCAGGGCCCTCGTGCCCTGCTTCATCGTGATGTTGCTGACCGCGTCATCGCTGTCGTAGCTCGTGGTATCGACATCGGAGCTGCCCGCCGGGAAGGTGACCAGCGTCGGCTGGTCGTCGGGGTTGTAGGCAAACTGGGTGGTGTTCCCCAGCCAGTCGGTCACGCTTTGAAGGTTGTCGGCGTGGTCGTAGCTGTCGGTCACCTGGTGCCCGCTGGGGTAGGTGACCTGAGTCGGCTCGCCGTCGAGGTTGTAGCCGTAGGCGACCGTCGTGCCGTTGCCGTTGGTTTGGGACGTCAGCTCGTTGAGCGAGTCATAGCCGTAGGTCGCGGTGCCGCTCCCATCGGTCATGCTGGTCCGCAACCCGTCAGCGTCATACCCGTAGGAGAGGCTCGGTGTCGCGCTGCTGGAGTAGCTGACTGACGTCAGCTCGTTGGCGTTGTTGTAGCCGTTGGTCGTGACCCTGCCGTCAGGGTCGGTGATGGTGTGCGGGTTGCCCGCCGCGTCGTAGGTGTAGGTCGTCTGTTTGCCGCTCGCTGTCGTCGTGCTGACCTGCTGGTCCAGCGCGTTGTAGGCGTAGTGGGTGACGTTGCTCTTGCCGTCGGTCTCGGTCTGGAGATTGCCGTCCGCGTCGTAGGTCTTGCTTGAGACCGCGCCGGTGGGCAAGGTGCTGCTGCTGAGCTGGTCGTCGGGGGTGTAGCTGTAGGTCGTCGTGTTGCCGTTCTGCTTGACCGACGCCAGGTCCCCGTCGCCGTCATACGTCGAGGTGGTCGTGTTGCCCAACGGGTCGGTCTCGGTGAGCTGATCTCCGTCCCCGTCGTAGCTGAAGGTGGTCGTGAAGTTCGCGGGCGTCGCCCCGCTGGCGTTGCCGCGCGGGCTGACCTCGCTGTACACCAGTCCGACATTGGAGAAGCATCCACTCGCCGCGTTACCGGAGCAGGTGTAGCTGTAGGTCGTCTTGTTGCCGTCGGGGTCCGTTGACGACGCCACGTCCCCGGCCGCGTCATAGGTCAGCGTCGTCGCGTATCCGTCGGGATCGGTGATTGACGTGGGGTCTCCGGGCAGCGCACTGTTGCCGTAGGCGTAGCTGGTCGTCTGCGTCGCACTTGGAGAAGTACGCGTGCGCGTCACCGACTGCAGGTTGCCGTGCGCGTCGTAGCTGTAGGTCGTCACGTGCCCGTCGGCATCGGTGTGCGACGTAGGCTCGTCAAACGCGTTGTAGGCCACGGCTGTCGTGTCACCGATTGGATCGGTCGTGCTCGTCTGATTTCCCGTCGCGTCATACGTCGCCGACCAGGTATGCCCGTTGGGGTCAGTCATCGATGTCTGATCCAGCAGCTGGTCATAGCCGTAGGTCCACGTCTCGGCGCTTGAGGTCCCCGAGGCCTGGGTCATCGACTGCAGCACGCCGTCGACGTAGGTTTCGCTGCGCACATAGCCCTTTGGGCTCGTCATAGTGTTGACCTGCGTCCCGTTGGCCGACGGTGTGCCCCATGAGAACGCGGTGGTGTTGCCGGCGGGGTCCTTCTGAGTCAGGACCTGGCCGCTGGCGTTATAGGTGTTGGTCACGCTGCCGTCATTACGAGGACCGGTCATCGTGAGCAGGTCGTTGGCCGCGTTGTAGGCAAATGACGTAACCTTCTTGGCGGCGTCGGTGACGCTCGTCAGATCGCCACTCGAGTTATAGGCGTACTCGACGACGCGACCGGAGGAGTCGGTGACCGACGACACCAGACCGTTAGTCCCGTACGCGAATGTCAACGTGCGACCGGACGGGTCGGTGACGGTGTGCAACTTATTCGACACATACGCCAGCGACGTCGTGTAGCCATTGGGGTCGCTCTCGGAGATGAGCTGCCCCGCCGCGTTGAAGGTGTACGTCTGACGAGCGTTCTCGGTCAACGTGTAGGTACCATTACTGTTGCCGACCAGCTTGGCGAGGATTGGCATCGCCGCGACGAAGGCGCCGCTCCCCAGCGACGTGAACGTCGCCTGCGCGCCGCCGGCCGCGGTCACCGTCGCGTCTCCTTCCCCATTGAAGCTCAGGCTCATTCCATACGAAGAGGACCACCCGTACCCGAACATCCCTTCCGTTCCCGCGGCGAGCGAGTTGTAGGTGCGGGTGAGATCCAGTGGGTCTCCGTTGCCGGGAATGGACAGGTCGGTGAAGGTGTGCGTGAAGTTCCCGGTCGCGCAGTCGACCGGCGGCCCGACGCTGCACTGCGGGTCGTTACCGAGCCCGGTCGGCGCCGAGCCAAGCGTGGAGGCAGGCGGCGTCGAACTCGCATAAACCGCCACATCGCCACCGTTGTACTGGATGTCCCACGAGTCAGGCGAGTCCTGGATGATCGGGGAGTTCGATGTCGGAGTCCCCGAATTCTGACCATAGCTCCACTCTTGTTCAGCAAACTGCAGCGCCGTGCCGGCCGGGAAGGAACCGAACGACACGACACCGGGACATCCTCCCCCCTCCGGACACCCGGCGATCACCTGAGGGCTCTGCAGCTCAAACCAGGTCTGCCCGAAACCAGACGACGGCGCCACCGTCACCGTGGCATACACATAGCTCGCGGTGGGCAGCACGATGTTGACGTATTGACCAGGCGTAAAATCCGGCGACACGCGCGCCCCCGACGCATCAGCAGCTACGGCGCGTGACGACGCGGTCATGCTCGATGCGTCCGCAGCTTCGACCCGCGATAGCGCTGCCGGCCGATCGCTGCGCGAAGGCGCAGTCTCGACGGCGTGCCCCACCGCGTCATGGCCGCTGCCCTCAGCCGGTTGCGACGTCGTGACGTGAAAGCCGGCAAACACCGGTCCGGGAATCATCGTCTGATTGGCATCGGCGACGGCCGGAGCCACGGCCGCGAGGAGGACGCCGACGGCCAGCCCGATCAGCCAGCACGAAGACGTGCGGCGCCGCCACCCATCCCTTGGGTTGGCATCGCGATCGTCCGGCACCCGCGGGGCGAAGGGCCTGGCAGGACGCGAGTTGTTCGCATAGCCGTACATTTCCCCTAGTCGTGATGGTGGAAGGTCGGCGCCGGGGTTAGTCGGCTTGCGCGCATCGTCGCTCATGTCTCACTCCGCTCTGACTCGATCAAGGCCGTAGGTCGTGGCGCCGTCATCAGCCACTGACGCCGGTGAGCTCGCCCGCGGCGTTATAGGTGTAGATGTAGGTATGGGCGGGCGTGAGGGCGATCCCGACGGTCGCCCAGTCGGCGCTGGACTGCGTCCACGTCGCCACCGGTATCGCGCCAGTGTTGCTGAACGTCCGATACGCGATCGGGTTAAACGCAGTCGCGGCGGTCCCATCCCAGCTCGGTCCCTGGACATCAGCCCACGGCGACGCAGGCGCGGTGCCCGGCACCGCGTTGCTGTCCACCGCATCCACAACCAGATCACCGGCCGCGGCCGCGGTCATCGACGGAGCCGAAACCGTCGTCCCCGAACCGCTCGTCGCTCCCGACGCATCCAACGCAGACGCCGACGCGACCCCGGAGAACTCCCCGACCCATGCGCCCACAGCCGCGTTGGCGTTACTCAACGTCACATGGATAGACGTCGTGCCAGAACCGCCGCTGGAACTCACGCCATACCAAACCTCGACATCCCCGACCGACGTGTTGCCGCCGCTCGATCCCCGCACCCACGTCACCCCACCACCGGAGATCGACGAAATCGTCGGCATCGCCGCAGTCGGCGTTGACGTCGACAACGCCAATACCAGCGCATCACCCGCCGTCACATTCGACGACAACGCCACACTCACCGACGACGCTGCATTACCAAAATTCGTCGTCGCTGACTGCACCTCAGCGATCGACGGGGACGACGCGCTCGCCACAGAGGCATCACGGCCAACAACGACAACAAGCACAAGAACAAGCGCGACGCGGCTCACGCAGAGTGGAGAGAGCGCTAAACGCAGCCGGCGCGCGCTGGGCGAGCGCGGACGAACCAGTCTGCACCACGACAGGGCACTACATGTTTTGCCCCGTAAAAGGCGCATCTGACTCCTCTTGAACTGATTCGCTTGTCACAAGCCCATTGAGAGCTCGCGAGGTCCACATCCTCGACAACGCGACGGACGGAATTGGCCTAGGCACTGGCTCGCCCGACTCCCCCAAGACGTAGGCCGAAAGCGCCTGGGCCGAGGTCACCGGCGCCTACCTCCGAGACCCCATGCGCTCGGCTGGACCGCATTCCGACACCAAACCCGACCGATGTCAATACCCAAACCGAGCAGCCCCGCCCGCCACCGGCAGGTCTTACACACGCTGCTGCAAGATAGGCAGCTATTACGGCCCAAAGCG
>CAZZYU010000145.1:0-5507 GCA_964658375.1 uncultured Acetobacteraceae bacterium
GTTGATCGCGTTGCCGCCGGAGGCTACCTGCCCGCCCGCACCGCCCGCACCGTCCGACACGCCCGAGGCCGGCCTCATCGACCTCCGGGACCTCGCCGACCCACCCGAGTTCGGCCGCGCCGCGCGCGACGCCGTCGGGTCAGCCCGGGACCGCTCCCGGACCGCGGCCCGCGAGTCGCTGATCAGCACGCGGCAGTCGCTGAGCGCCACCCGGGAGTCGGTCGCGGCGACCGCGGGCAAGGTGGGCCGCTGGTTCGCCGCGCTGGACCGCCGGCCCGAGTTCGATGCCGACGGCGGCCGCGACCCGATCGCCGAGCTCACCACGCCGGAGACCGCGGCGGCTCCCGAGGCCGACCAGATCGCCGACGACGAGGCCACAGCGCGCTTTCCGACCGCCGCGCTGGGCTACAACCGCCCGGCGGTCGACCGTCACATCTCCGAGCTGGAGGCCGAGCTGGCCGCGCTGCGCGCCACCGTCAACCCGCCGATCTCGATCACCGAGGAGATCGAGCGCCTCGGCGAGCAGACCGCCTCGATCCTGGTCGTCGCCCACGACAAGGCGTATGAGACCGCTCGCCTGGCCCAGGAGCAGGCACAGCGCGCGGTGACCGACGCCGCCGCCGACGCGCAGCGGATCACCGCCGAGGCTCAGCGCCGCCTGCGCGAGCTTGACGAGGAGACCGACGCCGTATGGCGCGAGCGCGAGCGGCTGCTGGACGACGTGCGCGTCGTCTCCCGCACCCTGGCCGCGCTCGCCGACGATGCCTCGGCGCGGTTCCCCGCCGACGAGGCCCGGGCCGACGGAGTCGAGGCGCCGACGGTCTGAGACCGCCTGACGCGGTCCGGGGTAGCCTGCGCCGATGTGACCACGGCGCTGCTGCTGGACTTCGACGGTCTGCTGTACGACAGCGAGACCTCGGCCTATGAGGCCTGGCGGGAGCTGTATGAGGTCCACCGGGTGCCGTTTCCCCGGCAGCTGTGGCGCGACGAGGTGATGGGTCGCCCGCCCGATACCTCGGACTTCGATCCCATCGCCCATCTGGCGCAGCTCACCGGCGAGCGGCTCGATCCCGAGCAGACCCTGCGGCTCCGCACGGAGCGGCGGATCGCGATGCTCCCCCACGAGCTGATGCCGGGCGCCGCGACGCTGCTGCACGGCGCCCGGTCGCGGGGGCTGGCGACCGCGATCGTCTCCAGCAACGACCGGGAGCGGATCGTCGAGCACCTGGCCCGCGCCGGCTGCGATCACCGCTTCGACGCGATCGTCACCGCCGACGGCGACGCCGCGCGCGGCAAGCCGCGACCGACCCTGTACCTGGAGGCGCTTGACCGGCTGGGCGTCCCCGCCGCGGACGCCGTCGCGTTTGAGGACTCGCCCAACGGCGTCGCCGCCGCGACCGCTGCCGGGATTCTCACCGTCGCGGTCCCCAACGCCCTGACCGCCGGCGCGCCCGGCCTGGAGCGCGCCGATCTGACGCTCGCCTCGCTGGCCGACTACCGCCTGCCCGCGGCGGCCGGGACCCCGTGACCACGTCGGAGGATGGCGCGGCGAGCCCCGCCACGCCTCGGGAGCACGGCGCCCGGGCCGCAGACCAGGCCCACATCGCCCGCCGCCTGCGCAGCCACGCCCAGTGGCTGCAGGACGAGCGTCGCTCGCCGCTCTACGTCGTGCTCATGCGCGGCGCCGCCGACGACCTGGACGCCGGCGGGATCGTGGCGACGCTGTTCTCGGGCGTCGATGCGCCGCCCGGGTCGGTGCCCCAGCTGCGGCTGATGGGTGCGCTGCACGAGCTGGTGCTCGCCGGCGGCGCGCCGCAGCTGGCCGCCTTCTACCCCAGCGCCGGCGGCGAGCGAGAGCCCGACGGTGCGTGGACGGTCGCCGAGCGGACGCTGCGCGAGCACGCCGACTGGATCGCGCCCCGCCTGCGCGCGACGGTGCAGACCAACGAGCCGGGGCGCTGCGCCGTGCTCTACGCCGCGCTGCTGTGGCTGACCGCCTGCCACCGGCGGCCGATCCGGCTGCTGGAGATCGGGGCCAGCGCCGGCGTCAACCTGCTCGCCGACCGCTACGCCTACGTGCAGGGAGACCTGCGGCTCGGAGCGGGCGCCGACGCGGCGGTGACGTTCACCGACCCGTGGGATCCCGGTCCGCCGATCGATCTCGCCGCCGCCGCCGCGCGCCTCCAGATCGCCGCGCGCGCCGGCTGTGACCCCAGTCCGCGTGACCCGGCCGACCCCGCCGACCGCCTCCGGTTGCTCTCCTACATCTGGCCCGACGAGCTTGCCCGCTTTCGCCGCCTGGAGGCGGCGCTGCGGGTCGCCGCCGCCGATCCGCCGCTCGTCGCGGCCGCCCGCGCGGTGGACTGGTTGCCCGACGCGCTCGCGCGCCGCCGCCCCGGCGAGCTCACCGTCGTCTGGCACTCGGTCGTGCGCCAGTACGTCGCGCCGCCGGAGTGGGCGGCCACCGAGGCGCTGGTCGCCCGCGCGGCTGAGCTCCACCCGGGCGGGCCGGTCGTGCGCGTCGGGATGGAGCCGACCCGCGAGCGCACGACCGGCTGTGTCGTCACGGTCTCCGGGACGGGCGTCGCCGGCCGGCGTCAGCTGGCCCGGTGCGGCGATCACGGACCGCCGGTGCGCTGGGGTGCTGAGACGGTCGGCGTCTGATCGCCGGCGTCAGGAGGAGTGGGGTGCGGTGAGCCGGCGTCGGGCGGGCGTCAGGCCGGCGCGGCCGCGGCGGCGCCACCGGCCCGGGTGCTCGCCTCGCGGACGCGGTCGTGCATGAAGCGCAGCTTCTCGATCACCGGTGCGGCGAGCGTGAACGGATACAGATCGCCGCGGCCCAGCGACCGGTTGACCGCGTTGAGCGCGTAGGTCAGCGGCAGCCAGTTGTCGAGCACCTCGTCAAAGCCCCGCTCGCCGGCCTCGGGCTGGGGGGTGGCCTTCAGCGAGCGGTCGGCGATCACCGCGCGGGGACCCTTGACGGTGACGCCGTACTCGGCGGCGGTCTGGAGCGTGTCGCGGATGTGGAGATAGTGGGCGAAGGTCTCGGCCCAGTCCTCCCACGGGTGCATCGTCGCGTAGGCGCTGACGTAGCGCTTCTCCCAGCCGGGGGGCGTCCCCTGCTCGTAGTGGCGCTCCAGCGCCTGCTGGTAGTCGGCGCGGTCATCGCCGAACAGCTCGCGACAGGCGTCCCACTCGGCGTCCCCGCAGACGATCAGCGGCTGGAAGTAGTGACCGAGCTCGTGGCGCAGGTGGCCGAGCATCGTGCGGTAGGGCTCGCCGAGCTCGGTGCGGCGCTGCTCGCGCCGCGCGTCGTCTGACTCGGCGAGGTCGACGGTGATCACGCCGTCGGCATGGCCGGTGGTCACCGGCTCATGCTCGGAGGAGAGCAGGTCAAAGCGCAGGCGGTCGGGCGTCACCCCCGGCAGCTGCAGATCCAGCAGCTGCATCACCACCCGGCGCTTGGCCGCTTCGGCGTCGGCGAACTCGGCCAGTCCGGTGGCGTCGCTGTCGTTGGGCCGCGTGCGGGTCAGCTCACAGGAGCGACACAGGGTGTCGACGCGATCGACCATCCAGTTGCAGCGGGCCAGTTGGGCGTTGGCGCAGCGGTGCAGGCGCGCGCCGTCCTCGCCCTCCAGCGCGACCAGCTCCAGCCGCTCTGCAACGAAGCCCTGCGGCGTGTCGCAGTTCAGGCACACCGTGTTCTCGAAGAACACCAGGTGACCGCAGTGTCCGCAGGCGAAGGAGAGCATCGCCGACGACGATAGACCGGCCGCGGCTGAAGCGGTCGGCCCGGCCGGTACGCTCGCCGGGTGTCCGCAAGCGTCCCGAGGCGGCTCTGGGCCTGGTCGGCGCTCGGTCTGGCGGGCTCGTCGCTCGTCGCGCTTGTCGCGCCGCGCGCGCTCGGCGACGGGATCGTCGGCTGGTGGTATCACCCGGGCTTCCCCGACAGCCGGCAGCTCGCGGTCTGGCTGGTGTGGATCGGAATGGCCGCACTGGCGATCGCCTGGCTGGGCGTGGCGCTGGGCCGCCGCGGGCCGACGGTGGGCCAGGCGGTCCTCGTCGGCGGCGCCTGGATGCTCCCGCTGGCGCTGGCGCCACCGCTGTTCAGCCGCGACGTCTACAGCTACCTGGCCCAGGGCACGATCCTCCATCTCGGCCTCAGTCCCTACCACCAGGCGCCGGCGATCCTCGCCGGTCTGGGACGCGAGCACACGCTCGCCGCGGTCTCGCCGTTCTGGCGCCACACCACCGCCCCCTACGGTCCGCTGTTTCTGGAGCTGATCAGCCTGATCATCGCCCTGACCGGCCAGCATCTGATCGGCGGGGTGCTGCTGTGCCGGTTGCTGGACCTGATCGGGCTCGGCCTGATCGTCGGCTGCGTCCCGCGGCTGACGCGCGCCCTCGGCGCCGACGCCGGGCGCGGGGTGTGGCTGGCGGCGGCCAGCCCGCTGGTGGCGCTCGGCCTGATCTCCGCGTGCCACAACGACGTGCTGATGGTCGGGTTGCTCGCCGCCGGGGTCGAGCTGGCGCTGCGCGGCAAGCCGCTGCACGGCATCGCGCTGTGCGCCCTGGCGTCGACGATCAAGATCCCGGCGCTCGTCGGCGCGGTGTTCATCGCCGTCTGCTGGGCGCGGGCGGAGCGGGGGCGGGCGGGGCGCCTGGGCCTGCTCACCGGCGCGGCGGCGATCGTCGTGGTCGTGCTCGGCGCGGTCACGCTGGCCAGCGGCGTCGGGGTGGGCTGGATCTCATCCTCGGTGTTCTCCACGCCGGCGAAGGTGCGGCTGGCGATCACCCCGTCGACCGGGGTCGGCTACACGATCGCGTCGCTGCTGCACGACGCCGGCGTCGCCGTGTCCTCCCGTGGGTTGGAGTCCGCGCTCGGCGTCGCCGGGACCGCGGTGGCGGCCTGCCTGGGCCTGGCGCTGCTGTGGCGGGCCCGGGTGCCGCGGATGACGGCGCTGCTCGGCGCGACGCTGATCCTCGCCGCGGCGGGCGGCCCCGCCGCATGGCCGTGGTATCTCACCTGGGGCCTGGTGCTGCTCGCCGTCTGCCCGGGTCCGCAGCGCCAACCGGCGTTCCTGGCCCCGCTCGTGATCGGCGCTTTCCTGGTCAAGCCCAACGGGGTCCTCGTGTTGCCGCTGCCCACGGCGCCGGCGGTGCTCGTCGTCGAGCTGGCGCTCGCCGGTGGGGGGTGGGCGTGGTGGCGGCGGTCGCGCGCTCGCGCGGCGCACCCCGTCGAGCGTGCCCCGAGGGCCGGATCGGGATCGGGTTCAGGTGACCCGCCGGCCGGCCTGCCGTCGGCGCTGGCTCGGACCTGACCGGCGCCATGAGCCTCGCCACCCCGCCGGCGACGCGGCGGATCGCGGTCGCCGACGTCGCTGTGATCGCGCTGCCCACGGCCCTGGCCGCGGTGCTGTCGCTGATCTCGCTGACCGGCCGCAGCCTCGGCTTCGACGAGGGCGCGACGGTCGCGATCGTCTCCCAGCACGGCCACGCGCTGTGGC
>CAZZYU010000146.1:0-5468 GCA_964658375.1 uncultured Acetobacteraceae bacterium
ATCTCGTCGCCGAGATCGGCTGACCTGACCCCGCGGGTCACGCGGCCGCCTCGGCGCCGTGTGAGTCGACGTCGTCGTCATCGTCGTCCTCGAGCGTGAGCGGCTCGACGTTGTCGTCATCGTCGGGGTCCAGATCGTCGTCGTCGTGCTCGTCCTCGTGCACGTCGTCACCGTGATCGTCGAGCTCATCGTCGAAGTCCGGGCTGTCGGCGTCGGGGTCAAGCGTCGCCTGGGCGACCGCCTCCATGCTCTGGGCCTTGCCGGTGCCGTTGGCCGACCCGGTCTTGCGCCGGCGGCGCTTGGAGCCGCGCCGGCCCTTGGGGAAGTTGCGCAGAAGCTCACGGGCCAGTGCGGCGGGCTTGCGCGCCATCCGCGTGCGGGCGCCGCGCAGCGCCTCCTCGGCCTCGGGCGTGTGGGCCAGCGCTGCGGCCAGTAGCGCCGCCGACAGGCGCCGGTCCTCCTTACGGGAGGCGTGGACCAGACGCCGGGCGTTGCGGGCGTGGGCCGGCCCTGAGGAGTTGACGAGCAGGCCGAGCAGCCGCTTGGTCTCCGGCCAGCGCTGGACGGCGTACTCCTCATGGACCTCACGCGTGTACTCGGCCATCCGCCAGATCCAGGCGTTGGCCTGGTCGCGGCGGCCGATCCGGCGCTCGGCGAGCGCCTGGAGCATGATCTTGACGCCCTCACGACGCTCGTCGCGCGGCCAGCCGCCCATGATGTCGATCGCGGTGTCAAACGCCTCCGCGTCGCGGCTGGCGGCGATCTCCTGCAGCGCCCGTAGTCGCAGCTGGGCGTTGCGGTTGCGCTGCACGGCGGTGATCAGGAAGCGGCGCTTGAGCTCACCCTGGCGATCGAAGTGCAGCATCGCCTTGGCCCGGCGCCAGCCGTTGGCCGCCACCCGGGCGCCGGCCAGCGCGGCCCACACGTGCTGCTCGCCGTAGTCAAGGAACTCGACCGCGATCCGCCACAGCTCCCGTTCGAAGACCTCGGCTCTGCGGTCGGGATCGGGCGTGACCGGCAGCACCCGGCGCTCGACACGCACGCGCCGGCCGCGGCCGCGGCGCACCGGCCCGACGACGATCGCCCCGCCGCGGTAGACGTCGCGGTCCAGCAGTGAGTGCAGCGTCACCACCGGGTCGTCGTGCTTGGTCGCCGGATGTACGAAGTCGATGACGATGCCCGCCTCCTTGCCCGGATGCCGGCGGGTGACGCGGCCCACGCGCTGCTGGTAGATGCGCTTGGAGGCGGTGGGGGCCAGGTGCATGCAGATCGTTGCACGCGGGCTGTTCCACCCCTCGGCGAGCAGCTGGGCGTTGACCAGGACGTCGACCTTGCCCGACTCGTAGTCGGCCAGCACCTTGGCGAGCTCGCGCTTGGGCGTCTCGCCCGAGACCGCCATCGCCTTGATGCCGAGGTCCCGGAACGCGGCCGCCACGTTGTAGGCGTGCTTGACGCCGGCGGCGTAGACAACGCCGGGGACGCCGTTGAAGCGGGTCTTGTAGAGGTCGGCAATGGCCAGGTTGAACGGCGTCTGGTCCAGCAGCTCGGCGAGCATCTCCTGGTCAAACTCGGTGTCGACCTCGCCGCGGCGCAGCGGCACCTTGGCGATCGTGCGCACCCCCGGGCCTGGCGGGATGCGGATGCAGCGCAGCGGCGAGATCACCCCGCGCCGGGCGGCCTGGGCGAGATCGAAGCGGCTGGTCTGGGTGGGGAAGAGGTCGGTGACGTGGCGGGCGATGAGCGCCCCGGTGGCGGTCATGCCGACGAACACCGGGCCGCTCCAGCCGCGGATCGCCGCCGAGGTCTTCTCACCGAGCGCGGTGTGGGCCTCGTCGCAGATGACGATCGTGTACGCGTCGGAGATCTTCCCGACGTTGCGCACGAACCACTGGTAGGTCTCGACGGTGACCGGGCCGCGCGCCGAGTCATGGCCCGCCAGCAGCGGCGCGGAGATGCGGTCGCGATAGCCGCGGTCGCGCAACTCCCCGTTGAACTGGTCGACGAGGTTGCGGCGGTGGGTGAGGATCAGCACCCCGCCGCTGCGCGACGCCTCGACGAAGCCCAGCGCGGCGACCGTCTTGCCGGCGCCGGTGGCGTGCTCGAACCAGAATCGCTTGGCGGCGTTGGGGTCCTCCGCCGCCTCCCCGGTCGGTGCCTCGTCGGCGTCGTCCTCGTCTTCGTCCTGCCAGTCCTGGGGCTCCTCGTCCTCGGGCTCGTGCTCATCCTCGAGCGCCTCGTCGTCCTCTTCCTCGCTGTCGCTGTCCGCGTCGTCCGCGTCGGCGGTCGGCTCGTCGGCGTCCTGCACCGCGGTCGCCTCGTACTCGACGGGAGCGCTGCCGTTGACGTGACGCTGGGCCTCGGCGAGCAGCGCGGTCAGGGTTCCGGAGAGCGCGTCGACCTGGTGTGCCGACAGCACGGTGCCGTCGACCAGGTGGGGCTCCTCCTCGGAGATCAGTCGCTCGAGGCCGAGCAGCAGGCCGAACTCCCGCCGCCACTCGATCGACGGCGTCGTATGGCCCTGATCGACCTCGACGACCGCCGCGTCCAGGGCACGTCGTCGCGGAGTCCCCGGGGCCAGGGCCTCGTCGATCGTCTCGCCTTCGTAGACGAAGCGCTCGCGCGTCAGCAGTTCAGCGCGCGCGATCGCGTCAGGGCTGGGAAATGGGGTGGTCACACCCATGGCTTTTGCAGGTTGGCTCGGGGATGAGCGAGCCGCGGCGAAACGTCGAGCGGCTCGGAGCGCCCGGCAATCGGCCGGACACAGGGGGAGTTCCTCAGAAGGGGCTCTCGGCGTCGTACCGAGAACTCGACGTATTTAAGCAGATCGGGAGGACCGGCCGTGTGTCAAGCTGTGATGCGTGCGGGTTGCAACACGTCTGAGCCGGTGACCGAGGCCCCGCCGGTCGAGATCCGCCGCTTCCGTGGCGAGAACGAGATGAGCCAGTTGCTGGCGCTGCGCCACGATGTCTTCTGTGGCGAGCAGGGGGTGCCCGTGCGCGAGGAGACCGACGGACGCGACGGCGAGGCGATCCACCTGGTCGCGGTCGCCGGCGAGGAGGTGCTGGCCACCTGCCGCCTGCTGTTCGTCGGCACCACTGTCCAGTTCAGCCGCCTCGCCGTGCGACAGAGCGCCCGGCGCCAGCGGCTCGCCACGCGCCTGCTCTCGCTCGCCGACGAGGAGGCCCGCCGCGGGGGCGCCCGCCGGCTCGTCCTCCACGCCCAGACCTACGCGTGCCCGCTGTACGAGGCGGCGGGCTACGAGCCCCGCGGTCGGGTGTTCATGGAGGCGGGCATCGAGCACGTCGCGATGGAGAAGAGCATCTAAAGAGCCGCGGCGCGTCAGGCCGGAGCCAGCACCCGCAGCCCTGCAGCCGTCGCGGCCTCAATGAGGCTGTCGTCGTAGCTGAACAGGGCGCCGAGATCGGTGCCAATGCTCAACGCGGTCGCCAGATGGATGGCGTCCAGCGATCGAAGCTCGCTGGGATCAATACGCCGGGCGACCGCCAGCAGCGCGTCGTCCATCGGCACCATCGCGATGTTGCTCAGGCCGGCCTCTGCTGAGTCGGCGACGTCCTCTCTCAGACGTCGGCACGCACGCACCGCCTCGACGCCGAGCAGCGTGCTTGAGATCCATCCCGACCAGCCCGCCAACTCGCGATGCAGCGCAGCTGACTCCGGTTCATCGACGATCAGCTTCACATAGGCCGAGGTGTCAACGTAGGCAAGCGTCGCCGCGGTCACTCAGAGGCGCTCCTCACGCTGCTGGGCAAGCGCATCTGCCGTCGCCCGGCCCTCGACGCGATGGCGAGGCCCAAGATTGGCGAGGAGATCACCGCGCGGAATCGTCGCCTGACGTTCGGCGATCAGCCGTGCCAGCGCACTCCGCCGGCCGCCTGACGGAGTCAGTCTCGCAACCTCGTGGCCGCGTTCGGTCACCACGAACGCCTCCCCGGCCTTCACGCGCTCCAGGTAGCGGCTGAGGTTCTGCCGAAGCTCACGCACCCCTACTGCGGAATCCATGTGCGCCACCGTAGCACTTGCGAACGCTCCTCGGGCTCACTCACTCCTGACACCCAGACTAGGGTTGGCGCAGATGCCCGAGGTTCGGATCGACCCGCTCAGCGGCCAGCGCGTGATCATCGCCACCGACCGTGAGGCGCGCCCCGGCGCCGAGCTGCATGCCGAGCCCAGGCCGCCGGTCGACCCCGCGCAGGACCCGTTCGCCCCCGGCCATGAGTCAGAGACCGAGCCCGAGGTGTTCGCCGTCCGCCCCGACGGTTCGGCGCCCGATACGCCAGGCTGGACGGTACGGGCGATGCCCAACCGCTACCCGGTGCTCGATCCCGCCTCGCCCGAGCCCGAGCCCACGGCGAGCCCCGACCTGTTCTGGGCCGGTGCCGCGCGCGGCGTCAACGAGGTGATCGTCAATGCGCCGGGGCCGGTCGGGTCACTCGCCGATCTGGATGTCGCCCAGGTGATCGCCGCCGTCGAGGTGTGGCGGCAGCGGATGCGCGCCCACGCCGAGGCGGCGTGCCTGCACCTGCTCGTCAACGAGGGCGCCGAGGCCGGGGCCAGCCAGCCGCACACGCACGCTCAGCTGCTCGCGCTGGACTTCGTCCCCGCGGCGATCGCTCGCGAGCGCGAGCGCTTCGGCGCTTACGCGACCCGCACGATGGGCGGCAACCTGCTCTCCGACCTCGTCCAGCAGGAGGTCCGCCGGCGTGAGCGGATCGTCGCGATCGACGCCGAGGCGGTGCTCCTGTCTGCCTATGCGGCCCGTGTCCCCTACCAGATGATGCTGGCGCCGCGGACCGCGCGGATGCGCTTTGAGGATGACGGCCCGACGGGGGCGGCGCTCCTGCACGACGCCCTGCAGCGGCTGCGGCGCACCTTCGGTGCGGTCCCTTCCCTGAACCTGTGGGTCCGCACCGCCCCCCGCGGCGCCGAGCAGTTCTGCTGGCGGGTCGACATCCTCCCGCGGCTCGTCCACCTCGGCGCCATTGAGCTGGGCGCCGGCGTCGACGTCAACCCGGTCTCGCCCGAGGCGGCGGCCACCGCGCTGCGCGAGGCGTAGTGCGCGCGCTCGTGCAGCGCGTGACCAGCGCGTCGGTCGACGTCGCCGGCGAGCGGGTCGCCGAGATCGGCCCCGGCCTGCTCGTGCTGCTCGGCGTCACCCACGACGACACCGATGTCCAGGCGCGATGGATCGCCGACAAGGTCCGCGCGCTGCGGGTGTTCCCCGACGCGCAGGGTCAGATGAACGAGCCGCTGGGCGACCGGGAGGTGCTGTGCGTCAGCCAGTTCACGCTCTACGGCGACACCCGCCGCGGCAACCGTCCCAGCTACGTGCAGGCCGCGCCCGGAGCGGTCGCCCAGCCGCTGTATGAGCGGGTCTGTGAGCTGCTCGACGCGCGCCGCGGGGTGTTCGGCGCCGACATGCAGGTGGCGCTCGTCAACGACGGGCCGGT
>CAZZYU010000147.1:0-5249 GCA_964658375.1 uncultured Acetobacteraceae bacterium
CTGCTCGCATCTAATATTAACTCGCTGACCCATTATGCAAAAGGTACGCTCTCACTTATTATGTTAAATTTACTCGAGCTGCTTATAAAACTACTATTTCAAATCCTTTCCTTCACAGTACTTTGCGCTATCGCTTATATATTATATTTAGCCTTAGAGGAAGGTTCCCCTTTATGTTCAAACAAATTTTGTCCGTTTTACTTATCATATATATATATATATATTAGGCTGTTCTACTTTCATTCACACTAATCATAGAATCTCGTTTGATTTCTTTTCCTAAAGTTACTAAGATATTTCAATTCACTTCGTTTATTATTTAATTTATCTAAGAGTACATGTGGAGTATATCTTACATCCACAATTTAACTTGTTATCTCTTTAATATATAGCCAGCCATCCCTAATAGTTTCTTTATATACTTTCTTAAACTATAAATAGTTTAAAAATACCAAATTAATATCGAAAACATTACTAATACATGTAATTACTAATAAAATTTTATTAGATTTCCCTTTTATATCAGGTTACTCTGACTTGAACAGAGTATCTCCTCTTCCCAAAAGAGGCGTATTACCAGTCCTACTCTAACCTGTTTATATAATTTATATTTTCTATATTATTAATTTTTAGTTTTAAAAAGAGACTATACTCTCTAAACTTTTTTATCATATATATGTCAGGAGGTAAGGGATTCGAACCCCTGAAATATTTCTATTTAATAAAGCTCAAATTTACCGCCATAAACCAACTCGACCAACCTCCTTTATTTATTACTAATGATTCCTTAAGGACTTGAACCTTAACTAACATCCTTATCAAGAATGCGCTTTACCAATTAAGCTAAGGAACCTTAATATAAACTGTGCTTATATATTGTAACTTAAATAATTATTTTGTAATTACAAGAGCAATCAGACTTGAACTGATAATGAGAAATTTGAAGTTTCCGATTTTGCCAATTAAACTATGCTCTTTTTATAATACTTAGTAAGTACTACGTTTTAAAAGAAAAATAATCAGATAATTCTAATTATAATTTTAAAACAAGTTAATAAATATTTATTTTTCATATTATTACCCGGAAAAGAAGAGGTTCGAACTCTCAAGTGCTAACGCACAACGTTTAGCAAACGCATTACCCTACCAATGGTGACTTTTCCTTATTTATTTTAATTATAGTTATATAAATTAAATATGCGGGCCATGCCGGATTCGAACCGACATATACTTCCATGACAAGAAAGTTCCTTACCAATTAGGATAATAACCCTCAATAAATTATACGGCTAGTCGGACTTGAACCGACATCATCTGTTTGGAAGACAGTAGACCTACCATTGATCGATAGCCGTTATATTAAAAAATATGCATATGTTTACTTTTCTGTATTTTTTAGACATATAAATACTAACTATTTTAAGGATAGAGTCAAAAGTAAAAGTTAATTAAACGTGTACAAGACTCGAACCTGTATCTTAGCGGCCGTAACACTTTGTTCTACCATTAAACTAACACGTCTTAAACTTTTTATATTGATGCTTTAACGTACTTTATTTATAAACTATACGGCTAGTCGGACTTGAACCGACATCATCTGTTTGGAAGACAGTAGACCTACCATTGATCGATAGCCGTTTATGGTTATAGTAAGATCTATGGGATTCGAACCCATATAACAAAGATTAAAAGTCTCGTATTTTACCATTAAACTAAGATCTCTATATATATGAATATATACTATTTTCAAGAGAATATATTTATATATACTAATCAGGGCGCTTAAAATATATAAAGTAAAGTAAATGTATTTACTTAAATAACTATAATAAATAATTAATCCACGTCGTCGAAAATACTAGGCATTTCAACAGGTAAATCATCACTTGTTGATGTAGATTCTGTACTTGAAGATTTATTTTCTGTACTTTCCTCAACTTTTCTTTTTTTAGATTCATTTTCTGATGCTGCATTTGAACCTTCAGATGAATTATTTTTAGATAAGCTAGCAATTTCTTCATTTAAATATTCAGCTACTTCCTCCATACCTTCTTTTACAGTGTTACCACTGTCTTCATCAAAGTAAGAATCATATTCTTTTTTTATTTCTTCTAAGTCTTTAAAATCCTTATGGCTAACAGGTAGACCTCGTTCTACTCTACCTATAACACCTCTTTCGATCAAATCTTTTATTGTAGACTTAGTTTTATTCATATCCTCTAATTCATCCGTTGTTTCATTGTCATGTTCATCATTAAGATCGTCTATACTCCTTTTAGTATATACAATTAAAGGTATTAAGAACCTCAGTAATAAATTGATATGTATAAGAATAATCATACCACATCAACAAAATGTCAATAAAGAATACTTGACTCCAAACCTAAATGATGGTTGTCTGTCAAGTGGTATGCTAGCATACGTCACAAACCCACTGCAATAAAAGCTGTTCCGATCATAACGTGTAAACCGTGGAAACCAGTACCGAAATAGAAACATGAACCGAAAGCACCGTCACTTATAGTAAATGATGATACAGTATATTCTACACCCTGGAAAGCAGTAAACACTAAAGCTAATAATACTGTGGCTACTAAACCATAAAGTGCTCCACTTCTGTTACCTTGTATTAAAGAGTGATGAGCATACGTAACGGTAACCCCTGAAGATAATAAAATTACTGTGTTAAGTAAAGGTAATTCAAAAGGATTAATAGCATCTATACCCATCGGTGGTCATTGGGCTCCTAATTCTACTGTAGGAGATAATGCACTATGGAAAAAGGCTCAAAAAATAGCCAAGAAGAATAGTGCCTCCGATACTATGAATAATGCAACACCCATGTTAAGTCCTCTTTGTACGGCCAATGTATGGTTTCCCAAATAAGTACCTTCTGAGATTACATCACGTCATCAAAAAGACATTGAACAAATAACTGATATGAAAGCTAATCTTAAAAAATAGTCTGAACTACTAAAATTATGCATTGTTAATACTCCGCTAGTTGTTAATGTTAATAAGGCAATACAAGTAAATATCGGTCAGGGTGATGGAGATACTAAATGAAAGGGATGAGCTTGAAAATTACTACGAGTCAAATTTGTCACTTTTATATTCTATAGTAAATTAAATTTTTTTAATAATAAATTATTATTTTATATTAATAGTAAAAACTATATTATAAAATATACATTCATTATACTTCCATACTTTTGGTATATAATTGTTTTCCGATAAGGAAAAAAATATAATAATATTAGTCTACCTATGAGTAAGACTGTTATATAATATCATATCATATCGGTAACGTATAGCTGAATTAAATATCTAAACTATCGTTTAAAACTAAAGAATAGGTGACTTGAACACCTAACCTACCGTGTGTAAAACGGTTGCTCTACCATTGAGCTAATTCTTTTATAATACTTAAATAAGTATTAGAAAGCATAATAATTATTATTAACTATTATAAATAACCTATTTGTAAATAATGTTAATTTTTTTGTTTTATTGTAATTACAATAGCACCTACCATCGCTAACAGTAATATTATAGAAGTTATAATTAATCATATACTATAACTTGTATACATAATATTACCTATACTAGTAATATGACTAGTTTCGGATAAATTACCATCTCATATTTTACTACTAACAAAAGATATTTCTCCATTGTCCGATTTTATTACTAATCTAAATAGTTTATTTAAATAATCACTATAATTATTATATCATATATCATTAAACGTATTATTTAAATCAACAGTATAACTATTGAAGGCAGCTATACTATAAGGTAATATTTGATATACAGGATAATTAAATGAAATAGTTATAATAATAGCTAAAGGTATACTATTACTAGTATTACTCAATAATTCACTTATTCTAACGTTTATTAACATTAAAATGAAAAGAAATAAAATAGAAACAGCACCTACATAAACTAATAAATAAGATAAACCTATAAAATTTAAACCTAGTATTATAAGATAACTAGATATACTTAAAAACAAACCAATTAAAAATAATACAGATACAATAGGGTTTTTACTAATAATTACTAATATTCCACATAAAATAGCAACTAAGGATAAGATATCTAAAATTTCTACTCTATACCCGTTAGTATAGGTTTCATTTATAAGTAGTATATTATTCATATAAATAAAATATTGTATTAAACCTCATTATTTACTTACTTAATAAATAATAATAAAATAACTACTAAAAAGTATATAAAAAACTTTTTTTTAGAGGTAATAGTAGTTAAAAATAAAAGCAAATTAAACGTGTACAAGACTTGAACCTGTATCTTAGCGACCGTAACACTTTGTTATACCATTAAACTAACACGTCTTTGACTTCTTTCTATGTCTAGCCCTTAAAATGAATCGAACATTTATCAGAATATTAACAGTATCCGGCTCTACCATTGAGCTATAAAGGCTGACTGTATAATAAAACACACATAAATTATTATTATTAGGAAGAAAAGGAATTGAACCTTCGACAGCATATTGCTACTGAGTTTACAGCTCAACCCGCCATACCAACAAACGGAACCTTCCTTTATATATTTATTTATATAAATATATATGTATTGTTTACATTAATCAATCCCGTGCAATTTCCACTACACGAACCATATTTCGACTTAACACCAATTAAAGTCACGCATACGAAGATCCTCCATAAAAGAAACTAGAAATAATTATCTAGAAAAAATTTAATGAAAAACCAAACTTATTGCACATACTTTTTTCAGCGCCTGACGAGTAGTTAGTACCTATCTGAGATTAAATTCACCGTGACGTGGTGATTCACGATTACTAGTAATTCCTTATTCATGTAGTCGAATTTCAGACTACAATCCATATTATATCCTACTTTAATTAGATTAGCTCAAATTCACATTTTCGCATCATTTTGTATAGGTATATGCAGCACGTCTATCGCCCACAATATTAAGGCCATGATGACTTGTCTTGGTCCCTGTTATCACATCCCATATAAAGGTGAACTGCTTTATTTATCTATAATAAAAACTAAAGATACAAATAAAGCAAGGGCTTCCGTTAATTTAAAGGAATTAACCAATATCTCACGACATTAACTGAAGACAGCCGTGCAACGCTTGTATTATCTTAAAGATAATATTCAAGTTGTGGTAAGGTTTTTCGCGTACTTACGAATTAAATAACATACTTCACTACTGGTTTCAGAAACGGTCTAATGATTTCAGTT
>CAZZYU010000148.1:0-5199 GCA_964658375.1 uncultured Acetobacteraceae bacterium
TGAGCCGGTCGAGGGGGCCCAGCCACCGACCGGTCGCGACGAGGTCAGGTCCTAGCTCTCGTCATCCAGTCGCGCCGCGATCAGCAACGCGGCGCGCTCCTGGGCGCGATAGGTGTCGCGCAGCGCGGGGACGACGTCGGGGCCGAGCGCCCGCACCGGCGGGGGATGGGCGACGAGCAGCCGCCGGACCGCCTGCCCGAGCGCGTCGCCGCCGATCAGGTCAGCAAGCTCGCCGAGGGCGTCGGCGCGCACCCGAGCGCCGTCGACAAAGGAGCCGATCACCGTCTCCCGGGCCAGCGGCGTGCGCCCGAACACGCGCGCGTGCAGCACCGCGGGGTTGACCGCATGGGGGGTGATCAGCGCCAATCGCTCGTCGGCCGACAGCCCGGCCGCGACCGCCAGGTGGTCGATCGCCTGGGTCACGCCCTGGGCATCGACCGGCAGCGAGACCTGGAGGTCGGCCGGCAGGCCGGCGATCAGCTGCTCGTGGGCGGCGGCGGCGTCGGAGAGCAGCGTCTGGACACGGTCGCGATGCGAACCGTTCATCAGCCCGCGATGGACGCCACCGGCACCGGTCCCGGGTGCAGCGCCCGCCGCGTGAGCACGACGCGCAGCTCGCCCCAGTCGACCGTCACCGGCGTGCCCGTCCACGCCGCCTCCGGCGCCTGGGCGCTCTCCAGATGCAGCGGATGCAGTCCATGGACGCGATGGGCGTAGCGCAGGGCGCGCATCCGCAGCGAGCGCTGAGCGTGCAACGGGGTCAGCCGCCAGCCGGCGGCCAGCAGCTGGCCGCCGTTCCACAGTTCCCAGCGCCAGCGCCGAAACGGGAATCGCCCGGCGGGGAGCAGCTCCAGGACGTAGCTGAGCTCGATCGGGTCGGTCATGGCTTGCGCGGCGCGGCCGGCCATCTCACACCGGTGCGCCACTCGTAACGATGCTATCGGCGCGGTGAGCCGGTTCCGACGGTGATCACGGGCGCCCCGTCACCCGCACCGCTGCTCGGAAACGGCGTGTCCTCGTCGTGCTGGAGCAGACGGCGTGAGATCGAGCTCAGCGCCGCGCCGATCTCGCTCTCGTCCGGGTGATCGGAGCCCTCGCCCCAATCGGCCAGCTGCTCGGTGAGCCAGTGGCGCAGCGCCGCGATCACCCGATCGACCTCGGCCTGACCGGCGGGGGTGAGCGCCAGTGTGCCGTGTGAGCGGGTGACCATTCCCTGCTCGGCCAGCTCGGCGAACGTCGGCTCCAGCACCGAGGCGGGCAACCGGTGACGGTGGGCGATCTCGCCGATCTCGGCGTGACCGAGGGCGCGCGTGTAGCGGGTGATCTCGACCACGCCCCACGATCCCGCGTCGCTGAGCGTCGTCCCCGAGGCACGGACGATCTGCGACCGTGACGCGCCGCCACGACTGCGCAGGACCCCGGCGATCGCCCGCTCCAGGCGGCGCTCGGAGCTCTCCGAGGTCGGCATCCCGAAGCCGTCGCCGATGTCGCTCGCGCTCGCCTGCGCCGTTCCGCGCAGCGGCACCTCCTTGAGGAAGATCGCGACCACGAACCCGATCGCCGCCACCGGGACCGCCCAGATGAAGACGCGATCCAGGGACTGGGCGTAGGCGTGCACGAGCGGGGCGAGCTTGGTCGCCGACAGCGTGTGCAGCGCCTCCGGGGTGTCGGTCACCGACGAGCTCACCCCCGAGGCCTTCAGCGCCGCCGGCAGCCGCGTCTGAAGGAAGTTGGAATACAGCGATCCGAACACCGAGGCACCGAACGACCCCCCGAGCGTGCGGAAGAAGGTGACCCCGGAGGTCGCGACCCCGAGGTCCTCGTAGCGCGACGTGTTCTGGACGATCAGGGTGAGCACCTGCATGCACAACCCGATGCCCGCCCCGAGCACGAACATGAACACGCTGGCGATGACCACCGAGGTGCTCTCGGTCATCCGCGACAGCAGGAACAGGCCGATGCCGGTGATCAGGGTGCCGGCGACGGGGAAGATCTTGTAATGCCCGGTCCGGCCGACGAGCGTGCCGGCGGTGACCGAGGTGATCAGCAGGCCGACCACCAGCGGCAGCAGCCGCAGGCCCGACACCGTCGCCGAGACGCCGTCGACGTATTGCAGGAAGGTCGGCAAAAACGTGATCGCGCCGAGCATCGCGAAGCCGACGACGAAGCTCAGCGCGCAGCACACCGAGAACACCCGGCTGCCGAACAGCCGCAGCGGCAGCACCGGTTCGGTGGCGCGACTCTCGACGAACACGAACACCATCAGCGACGCCACCGAGACGCCGGCGAGACCGAGGATCTGGACCGAGATCCAGGCGTAGGTCGTGCCCCCCCAGCTGGTGGCCAGGGTCAGGCCGGCGGCGCCGATGCCGACGAACACGATCCCGGCGAAGTCGATGATCGGGCGGGCGCTGCTCTTGATCGATGGGATCGTCCGCGCCGACAGCCCGATCACGATCACCGCGATCGGAACGTTGACGTAGAACGCCCAGCGCCAGGTCAGATCATCGGTGAAGATCCCGCCCAGCAGCGGTCCCAAGACGGTCGTGACGCCGAACACCGCGCCGAGGGCACCCTGGTACTTGCCGCGCTCGCGCAGGGGGATCACGTCGCCGATCAGCGCGGTGGCGGTCACCGTGATCCCGCCGGCCCCCAGCCCCTGGATCGCGCGGGCCGCGATCAGCCACTCCATGTTCTGCGCCGCGCCGCTCAGCGCCGAGCCGGCGATGAACACGACGATCGAGATCTGAAAGACGATCTTGCGCCCGAACAGGTCGCCGAACTTCCCGACGACGGCGGTGATCACCGTCTCGGCCAGCAGGTAGGAGGTCACCACCCACGCCTGGTGGCCGGACTCGCCGAGGTCACCGACGATCGTCGGCAGCGCGGTCGAGACGATCGTCTGATCCAGCGCCGCCAGCAGCAGGCCGAGCGCGACCGTGGCGAACACGAGGTTCTGGGTGCGGCGATCGACCCGCGGTGGGTCCGCGCCGGGGGCGGTGACTGCGCTCACCCGCGACAAGCTATCGGGCGGCCCGTCAGGCCGGCCCGGTGCTCACATGACCGGGCCGCGGCCGGCGCTGACCACGCCGGGCGCGGTATGGGACTGGATCGCGTCGAGCACCGCCCGGGGGTCCTCGGGGGTGATGAACGGCTTGACCGCCCGCCCGAGGTCGAGGATCAGACCGACCCGCTTGCGGTGGCGCTGGGGGTCCAGACTGGCCCAGTAGCGCGGGTTGGCCGTGCCCCACAGCCGCGCCCGGCCGGTGGCCGCCCCCAGCGGAACGCGCTTGACGCCGCGAATCCGGTCATAGGGGATGCGCTTGGTCCCCCACGGAACGTAGTAGCCGCGGATCTCCAGGGCGTCCGGCGTGCAGCTGATCCAGCGATCGGCGTACTCGCTGCTCATCGTGACCTCCTCGCGTGTGTCATCGGGTGAAGGCGAACCGCACCCCGCGGCTCACCCACCGCTCAAGCTGGCGACGGGTGGTGAGACCCTCCACCTCGACCCGCAGCCACCCGTCGATCGGCCTGTCGCGCATGTGAAACGGTCCGGCGTGAGGCTTGGTCAACAGTGCGTCGGTGTCCTCGGGCGCCACGCGGACCATGAGTCCGCCCTGGTGGCTGACCGCGACCGCCATGTGCCCGCGCACCATGAACGCCAGGCCGCCGAACATCTTGCGCTCGGAGAAATCACCGTTCGTCGCAGCCGCAACCAGCTCCCGGACCCGCTCGGCGAGGTGCTCGTCGTAGGCCACTGCGTCTGACTCGTCTCGCTACTCGACGTCGTCCCAAGCCGCCACCGGCGCAGCGTATCTCCGGGCCGGTGGCGGGAGCAAGCGAACCCGTCGGCGCGTCTCGGGTAAGCCGCCCGGGACAGGACGCGGTCGCGACAGCGCGAATAGCAAGTGATGTATCTGGCCGATGTGATCAGGGCGGCGGCGAGCGAGATGGGATCGGTGGCCGCCGCTCGCAGCCCGGCGCACGCGCGCCTGCGCGACACGCTCGTCGTGATCGTCGCGGCGACGATCGGGCTCGACCTCGTCTGCGCGGCGCTCGGGCTGCTGCTCGAGCACCACGTCCACGGGACCCAGATCCACACCTACGGCAGCGCCCTGTTCTGGACCTCGACGCAGCTGCTCACCGTCTCCTCCCAGCTGCCCAACCCGCTCACCGTGGGCGGCCGCATCCTGGACGTCGTGATGGAGGCCTACGCGATCTCGGTCGTGGCCACGCTGGCGGGCGCCGTCGGAGCCTTTCTCGTCCGCCGCGCGCGGGAGGCCGAGGGCGCGGTCCCGCCGCCCCTGAGCCCGCCCCCCGGCCTCTGAGCGGCCGCGGATGCTCGCCCCCGGTGCCCGGCACAGCATCATGTAGCTGTGACCCGCGCTCCCCAGCCCGCCGCCCCGACCCTCAGCCTCACCGATCGTGGCGTGGTCGAGTCCTCACCTGTCGACGTCGACGTCGCCGTCGAAGCGGCGGTGGCGCGCTGGTGGGCGCACCGTCGCCACCGCGCCGGCGAGTTCTCCGTCCCGGCGCTGCGGGCGGTCAAGGACGATGCGCTGGTGACGGTGATCGTTCCGGTCAAGGAGTGCGCCGACACGATCGGCTCGATGCTCGAGCGGACCGTGGCGCCGCTGGCCGCCGACGGACTGGTCGACGAGCTCGTCGTCGTCGATGCCGCCTCCAGCGACGGCACCGCCCGGATCGCCGCCACCCACGGCGCGCGCGTCGTCCAGCAGGACGAGATCGCGGCCGAGCTGGGGCCGGCGCTGGGCAAGGGAGATGCGATGTGGCGCGCGTTGCAGGTCACCCAGGGTGACGTCGTGTGCTTTCTGGACGGCGACACCCGCGATCCCGATCCAGCGCACCTGCTCGGCCTGATCGGGCCGCTGCTCAGCGACCCGTCGGTGGCCCTGGTCAAGGGCACGTTCGAGCGACCGCTGGATATCGGCCGCACGACCCTCGCCCACGAAGGCGGTCGCGTCACCGAGATCATGGCCCGTCCGCTGATCAACCTCTACGAGCCGCTGCTGGCCGGCTTCAGTCAGCCGCTGGCCGGCGAGTTCGCGGGCCGGCGTGATCTGCTGGAGGAGATCCCCTTCCCGGTCGGGTACGGGGTGGAGATCGCCGTGCTCGTCGATGCGCTGCGCAGCCGCGGGCTGCAGGCGCTGGCCGAGTGCCACTTGGGGACGCGCCAGA
>CAZZYU010000149.1:0-5190 GCA_964658375.1 uncultured Acetobacteraceae bacterium
GTGTGCCTCGGCATCGGCGCGCTGACGCTGCTGATCCTGCCCACGGATCTGGCCTATGACCCGTGGTCGTGGCTGATCTGGGGACGCGAGCTCGACCATCTGACCCTCGTCACCCGCGGTTCGGCCTCGGCGTTCAAGCCACTGGCGGCGTTCATCGACATGATCTTCGCCCCCGCGGGTCGCTCGGCCCCGGCCCTCTGGATGGCGCTCGTACGCGCGGCCACGGCACTCTCGATGGTGCTGGCGTTCTCGATCGGACGCCGGCTCCAGGGCGTCCTCGCCGGAGTCGTCGCGGCGCTCGCTCTCCTGACGATCTGGAACTTCAGCGCGACCCTGGCGCTGCAGGGCATGTCGGAGCCGTTGGAGATGTGCTGCTGTCTCGCCGCGCTGGAATGTGGTCTCTCAGGGCGCTACCGGGCGGCGGCGACCTGGCTGGTCGCCGCATCGATGCTCGAGCTGGAGCTGACCGGTGTGCTGGTCCTCTACGGGCTGATCTTCCTCGTCTGGCCGGCGCACCGGCGCCTGCACGCGGCGGCGATCCTCGTCATGCTGGTCATGCTGGTCGGGTTCGTGTGGGTCCTGCCCGACCTGGTGGCCGGCCACGGCGCCTTCCGGTCCGAAGCGACCTCGGCCGCGAACCCGATCGTGGGCGGCCCCGAGCTCGCGTCCGTGCCCGCGTGGGCCACCATCACCGAGATTCACAAGATGCTGCTCTGGCCGCTGGTGGTCGGCTGGCTCGCGGAGTTGATCACCGGCGCCGTCAGCCTCGTGCGCCACCGGGTGATCCGTCCGCTGCTGGCCCCGACCGCGATCGCCGCCCTGTTCGTCGCCGGGGTCGCGCTCCTGACCCAACTGCACCGGGCGACAGGGACGACGCGGTTTCTCGTGGCGGCGTGCAGTGTCGGGATCGTCGCGGCGGCCTGCATCTGGACCGAGGCAACGCGGTGGATCGCTGGGGCAATCGTCCGGCGCTTCGCGCGCGCGAACGGGGCACGCGCGCAGCGCAGCGCGATCGTCGGTGCCACGGGGGTCACGCGGGTGGTGGTTCTGCTCGCGCTCCTGTTCTCGGTCAGGAACGGGCTCGTCGCGTTCCGCGACTCGGTCACGAACGCGATCGATCTCAGCCGCGCCGCGGCTCGGGCGCAGACCCAGCTCCCGAACGTGATCGCCTCCGCCGGAGGTGCCACGGTCGTGCTCGGTTGCTCGCAGGTGTACACCGGCGCCTTGATGGTGCCTCACGTCGCGTGGGCCCTTGACGTCCCGGCGCATCGGATCGGCCACGGCCCGGTCACGGGACCCGGAGGAACCGTCGTCAGCCTGCGCGCCCAGCCGGTCAGCGTGCTCTCCCGGGCCCGCCGGTACCGCGTGCTGGCGTCTGATGCCTCGTGGCAGATCTCCTCCACGTGTCGGCCCCGCACGCCGGCCCGCTGAATCGCGCGTGACCGTCCCAAACGACCCTTTGACATATTCTCAACTATGACAATTGACTTAGTAGACAAGCCCGTTGACAAGCGCCCCCCACCCGCGCATGCGGCCGAGCCGGACTCGGCGCTGATGCGGATCGCGACGCGGCTCATCCTGCTCCCCGGAGGAGTGGCGGTCAGCCGCTGGACGTTTCGGACCCTGCTTGACCTCCGCCGCAGAGTCCGTGCTGCCGCGCGGATCTTCCAGCGCACCTGGCTGCGCACGCGTCCGGCGGTGGAGACGGCGAGCTGGAGGTGGTACCGCTTCCGCTTCCGCTTCGCCCGTTTCCATCGACTGCGTCGGATGCAGTTTCTGATGCGCGAGCGCGTCGGCGGCCAGCGTGAGACCGTCTCGACCGACAAGCTGCTGGTCGGCGGCTGGAACGGTATGTCTGGATACCGCTTCGCGCTGCGCTCCGGGATCAAGCTGGACCCGTCGACCCGTCTCGGCGACTCCTTCTACAACGAGCTCCTCGCCACCTACGATCGCGAGGGCGAGGCGGCGCGCAGCGACGAGCGCCTGCGGGCCAGCGGCTACTACGCGCGGATCTCGGTCGCGGCGGCGATCTCGGGTCACTACCGCGGTGAGCGTGACCCCGCCGGACTGGCCCAGGTCACGCGGGAGTATCTCGATCGCTACGACGGACGCCAGGTGCCCTACCGACCGGGGCGCAGCCTACCCGGGACCCATCCGCAGGTCCGGCCGATCGACAGCTCGGACTGCTACCAGGTGCTCGACGGACATCACCGTCTCGCGATGGCGATCCATGCCGGGGCACGCGAGGCGGAGGTGCTCGTGACCAAGGGCACCGCGATCACCTATGCCCAGCAGCTGCTGCGCGACATGGCATGGCTGGACGGCAGCACGCGCCTCTACCAGCCCGTCGGGTTCCCCGAGGTCCAGACATGGCCTCTGATGCGTCGCTGCACCGACCGCATGGCGATGATGACGGCCTACCTGCAGGACGCCGACCTGTTGCCGTCAACGACCGACAGCGAGCGTCGCGCCCCCCGGCCGAGCTACCTCGACGTCGGCGCCTGCTACGGCTGGTTCATCGACGCGTTCGGCAAGCTCGGCTTCGATGCTCGGGGAATCGAGCTCGATCCGCTGGCGCGCGAGCTCGCGCCACTGGCCTACGGACTTGATCCGGACCGCATCGAGATCGGCAACGCCATCGAACTGCTCGACGAGCGATCGCGCACGGCCGACGTGGTCTCGTGCTTCAGCGTGCTGCATCACTTCGTGATGGGCCGCGGCACTTCGTCGCCGGAGACGCTGATCCAGCGGCTCGATGCCCGCACCGGCACGGTGCTGTTCCTCGACACCGGCCAGGCCCACGAGAGGTGGTTCCGCCTGACGCTTCCCCAGTGGACCCCTGAATACATCGCGTCGTGGATCGCCGCCAACTCCAGCTTCACCCGCGTGGAGGCGATCGGTGTGGACGAGGATGGTGTCAGCCGCTTCCGCGGGAAGTTCGGGCGCACGCTGTTTGCCTGCAGTCGATGAGCCGGCTGGCGGCCGATCCGTTGGTTGAAGAGGAGGTCGCAGCCGCAGGGGCGGATGATCTGGGCCCGCGCGGGCGGGCGGTCGGGATCGGTGCCCTCGTCGACGGCATCCGACGCATCTGTGCCGCTGACGACGTCTGGTACGTCGCCGCCGCGACCATCGTCAACCTCGCCAACTTCGCCTTCTTCGGCCTGGTCGGCCACCTGCTGCGCCCATCGGCATACGGCGCGGTGGCCACGCTGCTCAACATCGTCTCGATCGCCGCGATCCCGCTCAACGCCCTGCAGGCGGCCGTTGTGCAGGAGACCGTCCTGCAGAGCCGCGACGGCCGGTTGCCGAGCGTTCGCCGCGCCGGAATCGCCTTTGCGGCGGTGAGCCTGCTGGTGGCGGCCATCGTCGCCGGGCTGTCGCCCGTCGCGGCCAGGTTCTTCGGACTTGCCAGCGTCGTCCCGGTGCTGCTGCTGGCGATCTGGTTCGCGCCGGCCATCTCCAGCTCGCTCTATGACGGGGTCCTGATCGGGACGCTGCGCTGGCGCCCGATTGCGATCTCCCTGATCGCCGGCGCGGCGGTGAGGGTCGTCGCGGCACTCGTCATCGGCATCATCGACCCGGGTGTCGACGGTCCGATCCTCGCCACCGTGCTCAATGCCGCGGTCACCCTCGGGGTGGTGCTGGTGGCGATGCGACAGCATCCCGACACGGCGCCACGCACGAGCCTGCACCTGCCGCCGTTGAGCGTGCTGCCGACGGTGGCCGCGCTCACCGGTTATTCGGTGCTCGTCGCGGTCGACACCCTGCTCGCGCGTCATACGCTGAGCCACGCCGAGTCCGGCACGTACGCGGCCGCCGTCACCGTCGGGAGGATCGCCCTGTTTCTGCCGATGACGGTGACCACGGTCGTCTTCCCGCGCCTGGTCGCCGATGGCGGGCGAGGCAACCGCTCGTCCAGATTGCTGGCGACAAGTCTCGCCACCGTACTCGCGCTCGGCCTGGTGACCGCCGCTGTGCTGGCCGGCGTCGCGTCGCTCGCCGTCACCATCCTGTTCGGTCACCGCTACGACGCGGCGGCCTCGCTGGTGGGGACACTCAGCGTCGACGGCGCGATCCTCGGGGCAGTGGGTCTCATGACGTACTCCCACCTGGCCCGGCGGTCACTGTTCGCGGCCACCCCGGCCCTAACCGCCACGGCGGTCGCCGTCGGCGTACTTGTGGCCAACCCGTCGCCTCTGGCGCTGGCCCGCACGATGGTGCTCGCAACCACCGTCTGCCTGATCGTGATGGTCGTGGGCTTTGTGGCGGGACGCGTGACGCCTCCCGAACCGCTCGAGTCCAGAAGTGGCCGTCGGGTCAGTTGACACTCGGCCCGGTGGGTAGGAGGATGGCGGCGTTGCCGATCGAGGGACCATGGGCGATCAGCGGACCGTTGTGCAGGAGTTCTATGAGCGTTTCGGCGACGGCGATCTGGACGCCGCGATCGCCGTCTTCTCCGCGGGGGTGCGGATCGAGGACCCGGGTCTGGGCAGCGTCACGGGCCTTGACGCGATGCGCAGCTACCTGGAGGGGTTGAAAGGCCCGGTCCCGGACGCTCGGGCGGTCGTCGACCGGATGTTTGAGGTCGGCGACACCGTGATCGTCGAGGGTCGGTTCTCCGGCACCCACACCGGTCCCCTGCACGGGCCGGGCGGAGTTCTGCCGCCGTCGGGACGGACCGTCGATCTGCCCTTCGCCGACTTCGCCCGGGTGTCAGATCAACGGATCGTCGAGTACCGCACGTATTACGACCAGGTCGGTCTGCTCACCCAGCTCGGCGTGATGGACTAGAGCGCGCGGGGCGCGGCGCGATACCCGCGCCGTGGTTCGAATCCGGGCAAAGATCAGGGTGGACCCTGAGGCAAATACCGCCTGGGTGTGGAATCGTCGCCCCCGTTTCTGTGAGAAGCAGGTCACAAAGGGGGAATGGAATGCGCTATCGAGCGTTTGCCGCGACGAGCGTCGCGGCCGCCGCGGCGGCGGCCGGCAGTCTGGCGGTCTTCGCGGGCGGAGGATCGGCGGTCGCCAACACGACGAAGGCGCCGTCAGCCGTCCGCGCGGCGGCCCGGCCACGGGCGCGGGCGCTGGCGACGGCCAGCAGCCACATCTACCTGCAGCTGTCGGGCGTCACCGGTGACGTGGCCAGCGGGACCTACGCCGGTGACTTCACCGCGTCGTCCTACAGCTGGG
>CAZZYU010000150.1:0-5081 GCA_964658375.1 uncultured Acetobacteraceae bacterium
CGGTTCCCGGCACCCACGACACCCACCTGATCACCGCGATCGAGGGCATCCCGGGCGCGCTGATCGGGATGGCGATCGTCTACGCCGAGGGCCTGCGGCGCGAGCGCGCGGCCGGGCCGCAGGCGCCGTTGCCGCCCGCGCCCAACGCTCGGCGCCGGGCTCCCGTCCGCTGAGCGGCGCTACGCCCGTCCGCGGGTGAGGTCGAGCAGCCGCCCGAGCACGCGCGGCCCATCGGCCCGCAGCCCGTCGTGGTCGTACTCGCTGGTCACCCACGGCCGCAGCCCCCGGATCGCCGCGGCGGTCCGTTCGGAGTGGACGCGCTCGACGTACATGTCCTCGGCGTAGATCGCCGCCGCGGCGGGGACCTCGTTGGCGGCCAGCGCCTCGGGGTCATAGAGCGTCGGCCACTCGTGGCCGGCGAGGAGCTCCGCGGCGTCGCGCAGCGGGGCCAGCCCGCCGTAGTCGGCGAACATCCACGGATAGACGTGCTCGCCGGTGAGCAGCTCGGAATCGTCGTATGCGGCGGGCAGCGTCCGCTCCGCCGACCAGCCGGTCACGCCGCCGTCGGCGTAGCAGGCCTCGTGCAGGACGGCATAGATCGGATTGCGCTCAAAGCCGCCCCCGCCCTGGGCGTCGTGCAGGAACGCCGGAGAGTCCCACGGCAGCTCAAGCAGGTGATGGACGCGGTCGGCGCCGTCACTCATCCCCAGCGCCATTCCGATCTGGCGCACGCGCCGCCAGGTGAGCGGATCGCCGCTGGGCAGGCGGATGGCGCCGCTGTCGGTCGCCGCCCGCAGCCGGCGCAGCCGCTCGGCGTCGTCGGGGTACCGCGCCAGGTAACGGCGGTTGCGCTCCAGCACCCGGGCGTAGGTGTGGCGATAGATGTCGTCGATCGAGGCGCGCAGCGGCGGCAGCCCGCCGGTGATCATCGCCTCCCGCAGTCCGTGCGGGGCTCGCGAGAGGTAGGCGGTGACACAGAAGCCACCGAAGCTCTGCCCCAGCACGCTCCAGCGGTCGACGCCGAGCGCGTCACGCAGCGCCTCGGCGTCGGCGACGATCGCGTCGGCGCGGAAGTGGGTGAGGTACTCGGCCTGCTGGTCGGCCGTCATCGCTGAGAGCGCGGCGGGTCCGACCGGGGTCGAGCGCCCGGTGCCGCGCTGGTCGAGCAGCAGCACCCGGAAGTCCGCCAGGGCCCGGTCCAGCCAGCCGGGTCCCCGCGGGGGACCGGTCGGGCGCGTGGCCTCAAAGCCCGGCCCGCCCTGGAAGAAGACGAGGAACGGGCGCTCGCGCCCCTCCGGATCGGCCACCTCCCGCGCGAACACCTCGATCGTGCGCCCGTCGGCGGGGTTGGCGTGATCGAGCGCGACGGTGAGGGTGTGCTCGATCTGCACCAGGCCGGGGGTGCGGACGGTGACGGTCACGGCGCCATCATGCCCGATCGCCCGCGGAGATCCGTCTGGGGGTCGCCCTAGATTGGCGCGGTGGCCGTCCTCGACACCCACCCCGCAACCGCGGCGCCGCCGGGCACCGACGAGGGTCCGGGGACCGCGCCGCCGCCGGGGAGCACGACGCCGCAGAGCACGCAGCCGCCGAGCACCGCCCGGCCGGCGGCGGACCCGCCGCGGCGGCTGGAGCTGGCCCCGTATGCGATGACCGCCGCCCTGGCGCTCGAGCGCACGCTTGGGATCGGGCACGTGCTGTCTCAGGTGCTCGTGCGCCGCGGCCTGGCCGATCCGACGGCCGCGCGGGCGTTCCTGGAGGCGCGGGAGGCCCATGAGCCGACGGCGTTTGCCGGGATCGACGCCGCGCTGGCGGTGATCGAGCGTCACATCGCCGCCGGTCGCCGGATCACCGTGCACGGCGACTACGACGTCGACGGCGTCTGCGCGACCGCGATCATGGTCCGCGCGCTGCGGGCCCTCGGCGCCGACGTCGACTGGTTTCTGCCCAACCGGCTCCGGGACGGCTACGGACTGGCCGCGGCGACGGTGGAGCGGCTCGCCGACCGCGGCACGGCGCTGATCCTGACCGTCGACTGCGCGATCACCGCCGTCGACGAGGTGGTCCAGGCCCGCGCCCGCGGCCTGGAGGTCGTCGTCACCGACCACCATGCCCCGCGCCCCGACGGGCGGCTGCCCGACTGCCCGGTCGTGCACCCGGCCGTCTGCGACTACCCGTGCCCGGACCTGTGCGGGACCGCGGTCGCCTACAAGCTGGCGCTCGCGCTCCGGGCGCCCAGCGCGCCGGACGACCTGGAGCTCGTCGCGCTGGCCACCGTCGCCGACCTGGTGGCGCTGCGGGGCGAGAACCGGCGCCTGGTCCGCGACGGCCTGCGTGCTCTGGCGATGACCGCCAAGCCGGGGCTGCGGGCGTTGATGGCGGTCGCCAAGGCCGATCCCAGCGCGCTGGACACGAGCACGCTCGGCTTTCGCCTGGCGCCGCGGATCAACGCCGCCGGGCGCCTCGCGCACGCCGACGCGGGGCTTGAGCTGCTGCTCTGCGAGGACCCGGTCCGCGCCCGGGCGATCGCCGCCGAGCTGGACGCCGTCAACGTCGAGCGCCGCGCCGTCGAGCAGCGGATCCTGTGGGAGGCCGAGGCCCAGGTCCGCCGGCGCCAGGCCCAGACCCCCGGCCGCCTGCCCAGCGCCTACGTGCTGGCCGCCGAGGACTGGCATCCGGGCGTGGTCGGGATCGTCGCCTCCCGGATCGCCGAGCGCCACCATCGCCCCGCCGTGCTGATCGCGCTGGACCCGGCGTCCGAGACCGGCACCGGCTCGGGACGCTCGATCCCCGGCTTTGATCTGCTCGGGGCGTTGCATGCCGGCGCCGCCCACCTGGACCGCTACGGCGGGCACCGGGCCGCCGCCGGACTGTCGCTGCGGGCCGATGCGATCGCCGCGTTCCGCGCCGCGTTCGAAGCCCACGCGGCCGAGATGCTCACCGCCGAGCAGCTGACGCCGACCGAGCGGGCCGATGCCGTGATCTCCGGCAGCGAGGTCGGCCTGGAGCTCGCGGAGGAGCTGGAGGCGCTGGCCCCGACCGGGATGGGCAACCCGGCGCCCCGCCTGCTCGTGCCCGGCGGGCGCTTTGCGGACGCGCGCGCGATGGGGGAGGGGCGCCACGCGCGGTTCACCGTCATCTCAGGCGGCGTCCGGGCCCGGGCGGTCGCGTTCGGCTGCGACGGGACGCTGCCCGACGACCCGCGCCAGCCGCGTGACGCGACGTTTCGCCTGGAGCGCAACGCCTACAACGGGGCGGTGGAGCCGCGGCTGGTGCTCTGCCACTCCGAGCCGTGCGCGCCGGCGCCGATCACGCGGTTGTGCGACGGCGGGGAGTATCTGGCGGCCGTGCTCGCCGAGCTCGAGGCGGCGCTGGAGGGCGATCGCGATGCCAGTGTGGCCCCCGGCGTGCAGCGCACCGTGCGGGACCGCCGCGGCCACAGCCCACTGGCGGTGCTGACCGACGCGGTCGCCGGCGGCGACCGGGTGCTGGCGGTGTGCGCCGACGTCCCGCGGCGCCTGGACGGGCTTGCCAGCCGCGTCGGCGGATTTGCCCTCGCCGCCTACCCCGAGCTGATCGAGGCGCCGGGTCGGGCCGCGGCGTGGGACCAGCTGGTGGCGCTTGACCCTCCGTCCAGCCCGCGTGAGGCGGCGGCGCTGCGCGCCGGCCCGGGGATCGCCCATTTGGCCTGGGGGCCGGCTGAGCTACGCTTTGCAGAGCAGATACACGAGTGTGAGTACGGATTGCGTACGTCGCTCGTCGCTCTCTACCGGACCCTCAGGGACCGGGAGCGGGTGGCCGGCGGGGAGCTCGAGCACCTGCTTCGCGGCGACGGCCCGCACGGTCGATCGGCTCGTCTGGCCGGTCGGTTGATCCGGGTCCTCGCGGAGTTGGAGCTCGTCAGCCTCGACCGGGATCTGCCGGCCCTGGCGATCGCGGGCGCAGCGCCCACCGCGCTCGAGCGATCGCCGTCGTTCCGGGCCTACGCCCAGCGATATGAGGACGGAAAACGATTCCTGAGCAGCGTCAACCACCCGCCAAGCGACTGAGCCGAGCGATCGGTCGCGCGCCGGTGCTCGACAGCGGCGCGCCCCAGGAGTCCGCGGCGGCGATCGACGATCGCCGTGACCCCGTCGACGTGATCACCGAGGCGCCCGATGCGCCGGGCGCGCCCAACGGCTCGGCGGCGTCGACCGGGTCCGCGTCGCCCGACGGGGCCGGGCCGGCCGCCGCGGCGGCGGCGCTCACCGATGCCCAGCAGCGGCTGCTCGGCGACCTGTTCGCGATCGTCGAGGAGCACGCCGACCACGCGGCGGCGACCGTCGACCGTGACCGCGTGCGGGAGGCGTTCGTCTACGCCTGCCTGCACCACGGCGACCAGCGCCGGATGTCGGGGGAGGACTTCATCACCCACCCGGTGGGGGTGGCCAAGATCTGCGCGGGCATGCGCCTGGACACCGAGACGCTGTGCGCGGCACTGCTGCACGACACCGTCGAGGACACCAGCGCGTCGCTGGAGGAGGTCTCCGAGGCGTTTGGCGAGGAGATCGCCGGACTCGTCGACGGCGTCACCAAGCTCACCGGACTCACCTTCCAGTCGCGCGACGAGGCCCAGGCGGAGAACTACCGCAAGATGATGGTCGCGATGGCCTCCGACATCCGGGTCATCCTGATCAAGCTCGCCGACCGTCTGCACAACATGCGCACGATCTCGGCGATGTCCAAGCAGAAGCAGCTGGAGAAGTCGCGCGAGACGCTCGACATCTATGCGCCGATCGCCCATCGGCTCGGCATCCACGCGATCAAGTGGGAGCTCGAGGACCTCGCTTTCCAGACGCTGCACCCGCGCAAGTACAACGAGATCAAGGGGCTGGTCGCCCAGCAGCGCGACGACCGCGAGCGCTACGTCAACGAGGCCGGCGAGTACGTCGCCCGGGAGCTGGCCAAGCTCGGGATCAACGCCGACATCTCGGGTCGGGCCAAGCACTTCTACTCGATCTACTCCAAGATGACCAAGAAGGGCCGGGAGTTCAACGAGATCTACGACCTCACCGCGATGCGGGTGATCGTCGACTCGGTCA
>CAZZYU010000151.1:0-5069 GCA_964658375.1 uncultured Acetobacteraceae bacterium
TTTGAGTTTTAGCCTTGCGGCCGTACTCCCCAGGCGGGGCACTTAATGCGTTAGCGTCGGCACGGAGGGAGTCGACACCCCCCACACCTAGTGCCCATCGTTTACAGCGTGGACTACCAGGGTATCTAATCCTGTTTGCTCCCCACGCTTTCGCGTCTCAGCGTCAGTACCGTCCCAGCGAGCTGCCTTCGCCATTGGTGTTCCTCCTGATATCTGCGCATTTCACCGCTACACCAGGAATTCCACTCGCCTCTTCCGGACTCTAGCTCGACAGTTTCCACCGGCATTCCAGGGTTGAGCCCTGGACTTTCACAGCGGACTTACCGAGCCGCCTACACGCTCTTTACGCCCAATGATTCCGGACAACGCTTGCCCCCTACGTATTACCGCGGCTGCTGGCACGTAGTTAGCCGGGGCTTCTTCTGAAGGTACCGTCACTCCAAACGGCTATTCACCGCCGAAGCTTCGTCCCAACTGAAAGGGGTTTACAACCCGAAGGCCGTCTTCCCCCACGCGGCGTTGCTGCGTCACGCTTTCGCGCATTGCGCAAGATTCCCCACTGCTGCCTCCCGTAGGAGTCTGGGCCGTGTCTCAGTCCCAGTGTGGCTGATCGTCCTCTCAGACCAGCTACGCATCGTCGCCTTGGTGAGCCGTTACCTCACCAACAAGCTAATGCGCCGCGGGCCCATCCCGATACGGAGGCCGAAGCTTCCTTTCCCCAGCGACCTTGCGGTCGAAGGGCACATCCGGTATTAGCCCGAGTTTCCTCGGGTTGTCCCGGTTATCGGGGCAGGTTACCCACGTGTTACTCACCCGTTCGCGGCTCTGCCCCGGGCCGAAGCCCGGTTCGTCGCTCCACTTGCATGTGTTAGGCACGCCGCCAGCGTTCGTCCTGAGCCAGGATCAAACTCTCCGTGAAGAACTTCACATCACAGAAAGTCGTCAGGAATACGAGACCCCCGTAATCGACGACGAACGATGCCGTCGCCGGCGAGAGGTCTCAGTCCCGGGTCCGTCCCTGGAGGGATGCGGACCCTTGCGCCAACTGCTGGGGGGCCCTATGTACACGGCGGGCTCCCCGGCGCAAGACGGGGTCAATCTTGGCACCGTCGTCAGAACGGGTCCCGGAGGACTCGCTCGTTCGACGGCGTCGAACCTGGACACACATTCCCGATCGACGAATCGATCGGAGAGTGTGCATGCTGTTGAGTTTTCAAAGACCGCCGCACCGCTTCAGAAGGGTTTCCTCTTCAGGAGTGCGTCCGAAACTCGGCAGAACCGGCTTCGGACCGGACCGACGACTATAGCGCTCAGAGGCGGCGCCGGCTCGTGAACATCGACCGCCGCCCGCGCCGAACGCTCGTCGGCGGCGGCAGAGCATACGCATCGGAGCCGCCGCATGCGTTGCCACCGGGGCGGGTCATGCTCAGACCAGGCGAACCCGCGCAAAACGACGACGCCCGAGCGACAGCACACGCCCGTCGACCGCGGCGCTGTCGACGTCCAGGACCCCGCCGGGCAGTGGTTCGCCGTCGATGCGCACGGCGCCCTGATCGAGGCTGCGCCGCGCCTGCGAGGTCGAGACCCCGAACGCCGCGGCGAGCAGGGCCGGCAGATGCACCTGCCCATCGGCGGCGGGGAACTGCACCTCGGCGATCTCGTCGGGCACTTCGCGGCGCACGTGGATCTGGTCAAAGCGGGCCTCGGCGGCCGCGGCCGCGGGTGCGTCGTGGAAGCGCTCGACGAGCGCCCGCGCCAGCGCGCGTTTGAGATCCCGGGGGCCGGCGCCCGGATCTGGATCGGCATCCAGCAGCAGCCGGTACCAGTCCTCCAGCGAGCGGTCGGGGATCGAGAGCGTCTTGCCGTAGATCTCGTCAGGCCCCTCGGTGACCCCGATGTAGTTGCCGTAGGACTTCGACATCTTGCGCTCGCCGTCGGTGCCGGTGAGCAATGGCATGGTCAGGATGACCTGCTCGGCCTGGCCATAGGCCCGCTGCACGTCACGTCCGAGCAGCAGGTTGAATTTCTGATCTGAGCCACCCAGCTCGACGTCGGCGCCGACGGCGACCGAGTCATAGCCCTGCAGCAGCGGGTAGAGCAGCTCGAGCATCGAGATCGGCTGGTGCGCGGCATAGCGTTTGGCGAAGTCGTCGCGCTCCAGGATCTGGCCCGCGGTCGCGGTTCGCATCAGTCCAAACAGGTCTGACATCGACATGTCGAGCCATTCGCCGTTGAAGCGGATCTCGAGCAGCGCCGGGTCCGGGGTGAGGACCGTCATCGCCTGAGCCTCGAAGGATCGGGCGTTGGCATCGATCTGCTCGGGGTCGAGCACCGGGCGCGTGCTCGAGCGACCGCTCGGGTCACCGACCCGGGCGGTGTAGTCGCCGACGATCAGGACGACGCGGTGGCCGAGATCCTGGAACTCCCGCAGCTTCTGGAGCACCACGGTGAAGCCCAGGTGGATGTCCGGCGCCGTCGGATCGACTCCGAGCTTGACCCGCAGCGGCCGCCCGAGGCCCAGCTTGTGGGCCAACCCGCCCTCCGGCAGACAGTCCAGGGCATTGCGCGCCAACCAGTCGGCCTGCTCGCGCGGCCCGTCACCGGCGTCGCTGCGTGCGGCCATCACCGAGGGCCCGCCGGGCTGTGGCGCGGGGGCTGACATCGGGCGGAGGGCACGTCGGCCAATGCTAGACTCCCGCGGCCGCCGAACCCCTTGCCGTCGGTGGTTGCAGGGCCCTCGGCGCCGTGGCTCTTGGGCCGGGCGAGGCCCCCTCTGAGGCCTCAGAGGAGCACGCTTCCCGCGATCGCATGAGCGACCACCAGTCCACCACCTCACCACGCCCGCAGCCCGCCGAGCCGATTCCGTTCGCGCCGCCCCGGCGCCGCTGGGGACGGCGGCGCGACGGCGCTCCCGTCCGTCCGCGGGTACGCAAGCTGCGGCTGCTGTCGGTGCTCGTCGGCCTGAGCGCGCTCGGGATCGTCTCGCTGATCTTCGGGATGATGATGGCGGTCGCCTCCGACCTGCCCCAGATCGAGAACAAGCGCCAGTACGGCAAGGAGATCAACTCCTACCTCTATGACGACCAGGGGCGGCCGATCGGGCTCTTCGCCCCGCCCAACCACGACGTGATCGACACCTTCGACCGGCTGGGTCAGACGATGCGCCAGGCGATCGTCTCCGTCGAGGACAAGCGCTTCTGGACCGACTCCGGTGTCGACGTCAGGGGCGTGGCCCGGGCCTTCCTCGCCGACGCGACCGGGAGGGCGCGGGAGGGCGCGTCGACCATCGCCCAGCAGTTCGTCAAGAACGCGCTGATCGAGGAGGGCAACCGCACCGTCTTCGAGAAGGTCCGGGAGGCGGCAATGGCCTTTCATCTCACCCACGAGTGGTCGCGGCGCAAGATCCTCACCGAGTATCTGAACTCGATCTACTTCGGCAACGGCGCCTACGGGGTCGAGTCAGCCGCCCGGGTCTACTTCGGCAAGGCCTCCAATCTCGACTATGACCCCACCGCCAACACGGTGGGGTGCGGCGATGGCACGACGAGCATCCATCAGCCGTCCTGCGCGTCGCGGTTGAATCCCGCGCAGGCGGCGCTGCTGGCCGGGATGGTGGCCAACCCGACCGCCTTTGATCCCGTCTATCACCGGCAGGCGGCGTTCGCCCGGCGCGACCTCGTGCTGCAGGACATGCTTCACCAGCACGACATCACCCACGCGCAGTACGAGAGCGACCGGGTCGCGCCGCTGCCCACCGCCGCCGACATCGAGCAGCCCCAGGAGCCGCCGGGCGCGCCGTACTTCACCAGCTGGCTGGCGCCGCAGATCTTGTCGGCGATGGGACTCGGCCACGGGGTCTCGGCCAAAGTGGCGGAATTCCGCGCCTACTACGGCGGCCTGAAGATCCGCACCACGATCGACCTCCGGATGCAGCAGGCCGCCCAGCAGGCGATCACCGAGGATCTGCCGAGCGGCAGCGATGAGCCCACCGCGTCGCTCGTGGCGATCGACAACAAGACCGGTCAGGTGCGGGCGATGGTCGGCGGGCCGCTCACCGACGGCCAACAGGACTACGAGACCTACCCGTTCAACCTCGCCACCGAGGGTCATCGCCAGCCCGGCTCGGCGTTCAAGCCGTTCACGCTCGCGGTCGCCCTGGAGCACGGTTACGGGCCCGATTCGGTGTTTGACTCAAAGCCCGTGGACATCGTCGACCCCAAGGTCTGCGGCCAGGAGCATTACCGGCCCCACAACTTCGACAACGAGTACGAGGGGCCGGTGACCCTCGACACCGCGACCGCGCAGTCAGACAACAGCGTCTTCACCCAGCTCGGGCTCTCTCCGGGCGTCGGTACCACCCGGATCGCCGCGATGGCTCGCGCAGCGGGCATTCGGTCTCCGATCTCGACCAACTGCGCGATGATCATCGGCGGCCTCAAGGAGGGCGTCAGTCCGTTGGACATGGCCCATGCCTATGAGACCTTCGCCGAGGGCGGGCGGCGTGTCTATGACCCGATCCTCGGCGCGCCCGACGAGGGCCCCACCGGCATCGCCGAGATCCAGTGTCCCGACGTGAAGTGTCGCGGCAAGCGCACGCTCGTCGATACCCCCCACTACCGTCAGGTGATGCCGGCGGCGGTGGCCGACGAGGTCCACGAGATGCTGGAGGGCGTGGTCGCCCACGGGACCGGGCAGGCCGCCGCGATCCCGGGACTCGACGTGGTGGGCAAGACCGGCACCACCAACAACGAGGGCGACGCCTGGTTCGTCGGCTGGACCCCGCAGATCACGACCGCGGTGTGGGTCGGGTTCCCCAACAAGCTGGTCCCGATGCTCACCCAGTTCGACGGAGGCCCGGTCACGGGCGGAACATTCCCGGCGGAGATCTGGAAGACGTTCACCGAATCGGCGCTGTCGATCATGTCCGCGGAGGCCGCGGCGGAGGTGTCGCGCTCGCAGTCGGGCAGCTCGAGCTCCCTGAGTGAGACCGACACCGTCGGCTCGACGGCACCCAGCGGCGACACCGGCACCACCCCGTCCGGCGGTACGGGCACCTCCCCGGCCGGCGG
>CAZZYU010000152.1:0-5068 GCA_964658375.1 uncultured Acetobacteraceae bacterium
CGCGCGCGAGGCACGCAGCCGGTTGCGGCCGCTCAAGCGCCAGGCCGAGGCCGCCGAGCTGCACGAGCGCTTGGAGCGCCAGGCGCTGGAGCTGCGCTGGGAACTGGTGCGCGACGACGTCCGGGCGCGCGCCGGCGCCCTCGCCGCGGCCGAGGCGGCGGCCGGCGAGGTCCGGACCCGCCGGGTGGCGCTGAGCGCCGAGCTGACCGCGACCGCGGCACGCCGCGAGGCCGCCGAGGAGGCGCTGGCGGCACGCAGCGCCCACCGCGAGGAGCTGTCGCGGCGCGCCTACGCCACGCGCAGCGCCGGGGAGCGGATCGCCGACCGCGCCGCGTCGGTCGACGCGTCCCTGACCACGCTGCGGGGGCGCCTGGCCCGCACCGAGCAGGTCCTCGCCGCGCTGGAGTCCGAGGTCGCCGCCGATCGAGAGGATCCCGAGGCGGCGTCGCGGATCGCCGCCCTGGAGCGGTCGCTGGCGGCGCTGGAGCGCGACCGCGAGGCCGAGCTGACGCGCCAGCTGGCAACGCTGGAGGCTGAGCTGGCGACCGTCCAGGCGCGGGTCGCCGAGCAGAGCGAGGCGGTCGCCGGCGCCCTGGAGGCCCGCCGGGGAGCCGAGGCCGCCGCCGAGCAGATGCGCGACGGGATCCGCGCGGCCGAGCGGGCGGCGGAGGCGGCCCGGCGCGAGGCGGCGCGCGTCGGCGGCGAGCTGGCCGCCGTCAACCAGTTCCTGCGCAACCACGCGGGCACCCTGCACGGGGCGACCGCGCTCGCCGACGCGCTGTCGGTCGACCCGGGCTATGAGCTGGCGGTCGCCGCGGCGCTGGATGGCCGCCTGGCCGCGGCGGTCGTCGCGGAGCGCACGGCGGCCGACGGGCTGCTCGATCGCGCCGGCACCGACGGCGGCCGGGCGCTCGTCGCGGCCGACGACGAGGCCGAGGGCGGGGATGGTGGGGTTTCGCCGAACGAGACCGCCTCCGCGCCGTGGGGAGGGTCAGGCGCCGCGGACCGGCTCAGCGACCACGTCCGCGGTACGGGCGCGTCGCTGGCGCTCGCGCGGACCCTGCTGGCCGACACCTGGGTGGTGGCGGACCTGAGCGACTGTCCGGACTCCTTCGCCGGCGTCGCGGTGACGCGTGCCGGCCGCGTCTGGTCGGCGCGCACCCGTGAGCTGCGCCAGGCTCCGGCGGTGGGGGAGGACCGGGTGCTCGCCGAGCGCAACCGCCGTGAGGCACTGGTGGCCGACAGCGAGCGCGCCGTGCAGGGCGAGCTGGCCGCCGCCGAGGCGGTGCGCGACGCCACCGCGCGGGCGGCGGCGACCGACGGCGAGCGTGAGCGGCTGACCGCCGCGCATCGCAGCGCCGTCCGGGCGCTGGACGAGGTGACCGAGGAGGCTCGCCGCATCGCCGCTCAGATGCAGCACCGGCGCAACGCGCCCGACGATGCGGCCGGCGACGGGGGTTTCAGCCAGCGCTCCCAGCTCGCCGCGCAGCTGGCCGCCGAGCAGTCGATGATGGCCCGCGCCGAGCAGGAACGCGCGCAGCGGGCGACGCGTCTGGAGACGACGCGCAGCTCAGCGGCGCGCGTCCGGGAGCTGATCCCGATCGTCGAGTCGGTCCGCGACGCGCTGCGCGGGTGCGCCGACGGGGTCGCCGCGCAGCTGGCGAGCTTTGAGGCCGCGCTGGCCGCCGACCGCCAGGCAGGGGAGTCCGCCGCGGTCGCGCTGCGGACCTGCGCCCAGCAGGAGGCGGCGCTGCACCAGCGGATGGAGACCGAGAACGACGCCCTGACCGCGGCCGAGGTGACCCTGGAGCGCAGCCGCGATCAGGCGGCCGACGCCACGGCCGAGCTGACGCGGCTCGCCGACCGGCTTGAGCTCGAGCCCACACCTGCCGCCGAGGCGCTCGCCGCCGAGGAGCGCGAGAGCCTGCACGCCCGTCTGGATCGCGTCGCCCGTCGGCGCGAGCAGCTGGGGCCGGTCAACCCGCTCGCGCAGGAGGAATATGCCGAGGCGCTGGCTCACGTCGAAGAGCTCGAGGCCCAGCGCACCGACCTGGAGACCGCGCTGCGCGAGCTGCAGCGGCTGATCGATGACACCGACGCGCAGATCCGCACGAGCTTTGAGCAAACCTTCGCGGCGACCGCCGCCGCGTTTGAGGAGCTCGCCGCGCAGCTGTTCCCCGGCGGCCAGGGCCGCCTGCGCCTGGTCTCCGAACGCGCCGGCCCCGCGCGGGTGATCGGCGGTCAACCGGTGGAGGCCGACGCCGACCGCGACGGGTCGGCAGATCAGGCCCGCGGTGAGGACGCCGACGCCGAGCTGGAGGCCGAGGACGACGAGCGCGGCGGCGAGGACCTGCTCGGGGTCGAGATCGAGATCACGCCCGCCGGCAAGGAGCTCAAGCGACTGTCGCTGCTCTCCGGCGGGGAGAAGTCGATGACCGCGCTCGCGTTCCTGTTCGCGGTGTTCCTGGCGCGGCCGTGTCCCTTCTACATCCTGGACGAGGTCGAGGCGGCGCTCGACGACCTGAACATCAGCCGGTTCCTCGCGCTGCTGCGCCAGTACTCGACGCGGGCCCAGTTCATCGTCGTCACCCATCAGAAGCGCACGATGGAGGCCGCCGATTCGCTGTACGGGGTGTCGATGGGCGCCGACGGCATCTCCAAGGTGATCTCCCGCCGGCTGCCCGCGGCCGTCGAGGCCGCCGCCTGACCCGAGTGCGGCGCGAACCGTTGCCCATGCAACGCACCGCATCCAGGTCCATTTCTCATCCACCCGATCGCTTCCATCGGACTCACATCCGCGCTTTACTGCGAACACTGGAAAGACGGCGGATGTGGTGAACGGACGCGCGGGAGGTCTGTGACGCGATGAGTGATGTGGTGCTGATAGTGCTCGGGGGATATGCCGTCGTGCTGACGGTCGCCGTCGCGTTCTTCATCGGCTCGCGCCGCGGCGGGCGTCGCTACGACGAGGCGCAGGCTCGGGCCGCGCGGGAGCTCGACGCGCCACAGCGGACACGCATCACCACCCAGCGGGACGCGACCGCGACCCGCCGCCCCCACATCGGCCCCCGCTCGGCCGCGGCGATGCGACGCCGCCATCTGGGCACCGTGTGGCCGGCTGACCCTCACTGAGACGCAGACCGACGCCGGGTTCCGCCCTCGGTGGGCTAACCTGCCCGCCGGCATGGCGCGCGACTGGCGAGACCTGTTCATCGTCAACGGGACGCCCCCGGCGGCGGTCGATCAGGAGCAGGGCTCCGAGCGGCGCGGGGGACGGCTGCGCCGCCTGCGGGAGAGCCTGCGCAAGACGCGCCAGGCGCTGCAGTCAGAGATTCAGGCCACCCTCTTTCAGGATCTCTCCGACGAGACCTGGGAGCGGCTGGAGGAGGCCCTCATCTACGCCGACGTCGGCGCCTCGACGACGGCCAAGGTCGTCGCCCAACTCGAGCAGGAGGCCGCCGAGAACACGCTGACGGGCGGCCAGGAGCTGTCAGACCGGCTCGTCGAGCTGCTCACCGAGATCGCCCAGACCGGCCAGGACACGATCGATCTGCGTCCCGAGCCGACGGTGATCCTGGTCGCCGGCGTCAACGGGACCGGCAAGACGACCACCCTGGGCAAGCTCGCCTGGCACCTGTCGCGGGAGCTGGGCCGCACCGTCGTGCTCGCCGCGGGCGACACCTTCCGGGCGGCCGCCGTCGAGCAGCTGGAGGTGTGGGCCCAGCGCGCCGAGGTCGGCTTCGTCAAGGGCGGCCTGGGCTCTGACTCGGCATCGGTGGCGTTTGAGGCGATCGCCGCGGCCCGGCGCGACGGGGCCGACGTCGTGCTGATCGACACCGCGGGGCGCCTGCACACCCAGGACAACCTGATGGCCGAGCTGGCCAAGGTCCGCCGGGTGATCGCCAAGCAGATCCCCGAGGCCCCCCACGAGACGCTGCTGACGATCGATGCCACCACCGGCCAGAACGGCCTGCGCCAGGCCAAGCTGTTCTCCGAGATCGTCGACGTGTCGGGCATCGTGCTGACCAAGCTCGACGGCACCGCCAAGGGCGGGATCGCGCTCGCGATCGCCGCCGAGCTCGGGATCCCGGTCAAGCTGATCGGGGTCGGCGAGCAGCTGGAGGACCTGCGGCCATTTGACGCCGGCGATTTCGCCCGCGCGCTCGTCGCTTCCTGACCGCCCAGCCCTGTCGGGCGTGAGCGCCGGGGCCTAGACTCCCTGCTGTGTTCGACAGCCTTGCCGAGAAGCTCCAGGCGACCCTCGCCGACGTTCGCGGCCGGGGCACGCTGACCGAGGAGGACATCAACGCCGCGATGCGGGAGATCCGCCTCGCGCTGCTGGAGGCCGACGTCAACTTCAAGGTCGTGCGCAGCTTCACCTCCTCGGTGAAGGACAAGGCGCTGGGCGCCGACATCATCGGCCAGCTGAACCCCGGCCAGCAGGTGGTCAAGATCGTCTCCGACGAGCTCGCCGAGCTGATGGGCGGCGCCGCGCGCGAGCTCGCCTTCGCGCCCCGGCCGCCGACGATCGTGCTCATGGCCGGCCTGCAGGGCTCGGGCAAGACGACGGCCACCGGCAAGCTCGCGCGCTACCTGCGCGAGCAGGGGTCCTCGGTCGCGGTGGCCGCCTGTGACGTCTACCGCCCGGCGGCCGTCGACCAGCTGGTCAAGGTCGGCCACCAGGCCGGGGTCGACGTCTACGAGCAGGGCACCGACGCCACACCGGTCGCGATCGCCACCTGGGCGGCCGGCCGGGCCCGCGCCGAGGGCAAGGACGTGCTGATCGTCGACACGAGCGGCCGCCTGCACGTCGACTCCGAGCTGATGGCCGAGCTCGCCGACATCAAGCAGGCGATCAACCCCACCGACATCCTGCTCGTCGTCGACGCGATGACCGGTCAGGACGCGGTCAACGTCGCGGAGGAGTTCGGCAAGGCGGTCGACTTCGACGGCGTGATCATGTCCAAGCTCGACGGCGACGCGCGCGGTGGCGCGGCGCTGTCGGTCAGGGCGGTCACCGGCAAGCCGATCCTGTTCGCCTCCACCGGCGAGAAGCTCGACCAGTTCG
>CAZZYU010000153.1:0-5024 GCA_964658375.1 uncultured Acetobacteraceae bacterium
TGAGGCCGTGACCCTTCTTGGCCTTGCGGACGTCGTTGACGACGACCGAGCCCTCCAGGCCGGCGTTCTCGCTGATCTGACGCAGCGGCTCCTCAAGCGCGCGGGCGACGATCGCCGCACCGGTGCGCTCGTCGGGCAGCTCGATGGACTCGATGTCCAGCGCCTTCTGGGCGTTGAGCAGAGCCGAGCCACCGCCCGGGACGATGCCCTCTTCCAGGGCGGCCCGGGTGGCCTGCAGCGCGTCCTCGACGCGGTGCTTCTTCTCCTTCATCTCGGTCTCGGTGGCAGCGCCGACCTTGACGACCGCGACACCGCCCGACAGCTTGGCGAGGCGCTCCTGGAGCTTCTCGCGGTCGAAGTCGGAATCGGTGGTCTCGATCTCGGACTTGATCTGGTTGATCCGTCCCTTGATCGCGTTGCTGTCGCCGTTGCCGTCGACGATCGTGGTCGTGTCCTTGGTGACGACGATCCGCCGGGCGCGGCCGAGCTGGCTCAGCTGGGTGTTCTCCAGCTTGAGGCCCATCTCCTCGGTGATGACCTCGCCGCCGCTCAGGATGGCGATGTCCTCGAGCATCCGCTTACGGCGGTCGCCGAAGCCGGGGGCCTTGACCGCGACGCCGGTGAAGGTGCCGCGGAGCTTGTTGACGACGAGCGTCGCAAGCGACTCACCCTCGACGTCCTCGGCGATGATCAGCAGCGGGCGGCCGGACTGGATGACCTGCTCCAGCACGGGCAGCACGTCGCGGACGGAGCCGATCTTGGAGTTGGCGATGAGGACGTAGGGATCCTCGAGCACCGCCTCCATCCGCTCCTGGTCGGTGACCATGTAGGGCGAGATGTAGCCCTTGTCGAACTGCATGCCCTCGGTGAACTCGAGGTCCATGCCGAAGGTCTGACCCTCCTCGACGTTGACCACGCCGTCCTTACCGACCTTGTCGATGGCGTCGGCGATCACGTCGCCGATCTCCTCGTCGCCGGCCGAGATCGTCGCCACGCGGGCGATCTGATCCTTGCCGGAGATGGCCTTGGCCTGGAGCTCGATGTTGGCGACGACCTGCTCGACGGCGCGCTCGATGCCCTTCTTCAGGGCGAGCGGGTTGGCGCCGGCGGCGACGTTCTTCAGTCCCTGGCGAACGATCGCCTGGGCGAGAACGGTCGCGGTCGTGGTGCCGTCACCGGCGACGTCGTTGGTCGCCGTGGCGACCTCACGGACGAGCTGGGCGCCCTGGTTCTGGAAGACGTCCTCGACCTCGATCTCACGCGCGATGGTGACACCGTCGTTGGTGATCGTCGGGGCGCCGAACTTCTTGTCGAGCACGACGTAACGACCGCGCGGGCCGAGCGTGACCTTGACTGCATTGGCGACCGCGTCGACGCCCTGCTCCAGCGCCTTGCGGGCCTCGGAGTCGTACTTCAGTTCCTTATGTGCCATATCTGTCTGGTTCTCCTAGACGAACGAAGCTTGGACTACTGGACCTTGGCCAGCACGTCGGATTCCCGGAGGACGAGTAGATCCTCGCCTTCGAACGGGACCTCGGTGCCGCCGTACTTGCTGTAGAGCACCGTGTCGCCCTCGGCGACGTCAAGCGGGGTGCGCTTGCCGGTGTCCTCGTTGATCTTGCCGTCACCGACGGCGACGACCCGGCCCTTGGTGGGCTTCTCCTTGGCGGTGTCGGGAAGGACGATCCCACTCGCGGTGGTCTCCTCTTCCTCGATCGCTCGCACGATCAGACGGTCCCCGAGGGGCTTGAGCTTCATTGACCTGACCTCCGTTTGAAGTTGCATCTGCTGCGGTTCCTGGCACTCGTGTGCACAGAGTGCCAGCGCTCGGGACTATAGCTCGTCGAACACGCGGGTTGGGGGAAATTTGGCACTCCAACATGCAGAGTGCCAAATCTTAAGCTCCGCTTGAGCGCCCTCGGCGGTGGTGGCGCGGACATCAGCCCCGTGGACGCTGACCTACCGCGGATATCAGCCGCGGATGCTCGGGTTACGCGTGTATCAGCCCGGCGCCGACGAGCGCGGCGACGATGGCGCCAGCAGCCAGGAACGGCCCGAACGGCAGCGTCGCCTTGCGCGCGCGGCGGATCCCGAGACGGACGGCGAGGACGATGCCGCCGACGCTGTTGGCCAGCAGCGCGAGGAGCAGCGCGATGAACACCGGAGCGCCGAGGAACAGGCCCATGACCACCACCAGCTTGACGTCGCCCATGCCCATGCCGGCGGGATACGCGAGCGCCGCCAGGAGCAGGAAGCCACCGCAGAGGGCGGCCCACAGCAGCCGCGCCGGCTCCCCGCCGGGATCGAGCGTGAGGCCCAGGAGGATGGCGAGGACCGCCGCCGGGCCGGTGATCCGGTTGGGGATGATGCGGCGGTCGATGTCGATCACCGCGCAGGGAACGAGCACGAGCACGAGCACCGCCCGCAGAACGCCGGTGGGGACCGTCGGCTGCAGCAGGCCGACGGCGGCGGCGAGCGCGGCGGTGGCGGCGAGCAGCAGGGGCGACGGCAGGCTCGACGTGCGCGGGAGCGCGGCGCGGTGGGCCGGGGTCGCCGGGGCGTCGATCATCCTGGTCTCCCATCGGCGGATCGCCCGCCGGAGTTGAGCGCCCGTCCGGATACGCTTGCCGCGTGGCCGCCCGCCAGACCGAGCGCTTCGACGGACTGCCGCGGCGTGAGCTGCCCGGCGGCCTCGTCGTGATCGAGGCCGCGACCCACCGCTCACGCAACCTTGGGCTCGCGCGGCTCGACGAGCTCCCGGCCGACTGGGGGCTGCATATCCCTCACTGCCCGGCCGTGCATACCTTCACCATGCGCTTCGCGCTGGACCTGCTGTGGCTGGGCCGCACCGGCAGCGTGGTGCGCGTGGACCGGGACGTCGCGCCGGCACGGATGCGGGCGTGTGTGCGCGCCCGGTCAGTCGTCGAGGTCACCGCCGGTCGCGCCGACGCGTTCCTGGCCGCGGGGATCTGACGGTGCCTGAGGTCGACACGGTCTACGGCAAGCACTCGGTGCGCGCGGTCCTGCTGGCACGCCCGCAGTCGGTGCAGAGGCTGCTGCTCGGTGGCAAGGAGGCATACCACGCCGACCTGATCGCGCTGGCCCGCTCGCGGGGGGTACGTCCGGAGCTGGTCGCGTGGCCGGAATTCCGGCACCTCACCGGTCTCGGGGACGACGACAAGCATCAGGGCGCGGCTGCGCTCACCCGCCCTCGCCCACTGCTCACCGAGGCCGACCTGGGGCAGCTCGCCGGCGCCCACGTGGTCCTCGCCCTGGACCAGATCTCCGACCCCCAGAACCTCGGCACGATCCTGCGCAGCGCGGCGTTCTTCGGCGTCGACGGCACGCTCGTCCTCAAGAATCGCGCCGCCGAGGTCTCACCGCTCGTCGCCCGGGTCGCCGTCGGCGGAGCCGAGCTCGTGCCGACCTTCCGCGTCACCAACCTGGCCCGCAGCCTTGAGATCCTGAAGAAGATGGGGTTCTGGATCTACGGCCTGGACGAGCGCGGACCCGGCACCCTGGCCCAGACGGAGTTCGACGACAAGACCGTGCTCGTCGTCGGCGCCGAGGGCGAGGGGCTGCGCCACCGCACGCGCCACATCTGCGACGCGCTCGTGCGGATTCCGGGCGGACAGCCGGGCCTGGAGAGCCTCAACGCCGGCGTGGCCACCGCGGTGGCGCTGGCCGAGGTGTTCCGCGGCCGCCCGGCCCCGGACCCGGCGGCCTGACGCGTACGCGCGCGAGACCCCCGGCCGGCCCGGGGTGACGTTTACGCGCGTGAGAGGTACTTGCCGGTGCGGGTGTCGACCCGGACCCGGTCGCCCTGGTTGACGAACAGCGGGACGGAGACGGCGGCGCCGGTCTCAAGCGTCGCGGGCTTGGTGCCGCCGCCCGAGGCGGTGTCGCCGCGCAGGCCCGGCTCGGTCTCGGTGACCTCGAGGTCAACCGCGCTGGGCAGCTGCAGGCCGCCCGGATTGCCGTCGATCACCAGGAGCTCGACCTCGTCGTTGGGCTTGGTGAACCGCAGCTCGTGCTCCAGCTGGGACTGAGGCACCGCCAGCTGCTCGTAGGACTCGGAGTCCATGAAGTGCGCGTCGGTCCCGTCGGCATAGAGGAATTGCATCCGCCGCACCTCGGTGCGGATCGAGCGGAACTTCTCACCGGCTCGGAACGTCTTGTCGATCACGTTGCCGTCGGAGGCGCGGCGCAGCTTGGTGCGCACGAACGCCGCGCCCTTGCCGGGGTTGACGTGCTGGAACTCGAGGACCTTGAAGACGGTGCCGTCGACCTCGATGTGATTGCCGTTCTTCAGCTGGTTGGTGGAAATCATCAGCCCTCAGGGTATCCGGCGGCCGCGCCTGGCCAATGGCCATCAGTGCCACCGGCTCCGTCGCGCCGCCGTGCGATCGCGACAAACCGCTTTCCGCTCGCTGATGTGTCGCAAACGTCGTGCTCAGCCCGACGCTGGTGACAAACCCTGATCCGGCAACTGGATTTGTCACATCCGGCGGGTCGGGCGTCACCCTGCCGACGCGCCCGCGGCTCACCCTGACGGCGGTGACTCCGTGCCCGTCGCCGCCGGCGTCGACTGAGACCGAGCGCGCCACCAGCGTCCCACGGTCCGCAGATACGCCTCATCAGCCTGGTGTTCAGGCAAGATGGCCGTCTCAGGCGGGGTCCAGTCACCTTGACGTCGCAGCCGCCTCACCCCCAGCCAGTTCGCCACGAGCACCACCGTCCAAATCCCGATGAACACCCAGCCCAGCACGTTCCAGATGGGAGCCACGTGGTTCTGATCCAGGAGCAGTCCCCACGTCAGGCCAATAACGGCGAGCCAAAGACCGGTGGAGACCCAACGGACGGCTGGATGAGCCCACGTCCCCCCGCGTGGCTTTGCAAGAGCATCCTTGCTCATAGCCAGATGTTACCCGTCTCCGCCGGACCTCAGACGCACGTTCGTCAGATGGCTGGGGAGATGATTGCGATCAAACCCTCTGCGGTTTGGTCACTTCAGGCGGGAACGC
>CAZZYU010000154.1:0-5008 GCA_964658375.1 uncultured Acetobacteraceae bacterium
CGTCACGATGACGCGCCTGGAGCGCGTCGACCCGGCGTCGATCGCGCGGTCCTGAGCCGGCGCCGTCCGCGGCAGGCGGCGGCGCGGTGGGCGAGGGTCGGTGGCGCGGCGGACCATGGTGGGCGGCGCGCCGGATGGGGGTCGGCGACATACTCCGCGCCGTGCGTCCCCGGAGCCTGATCTCGATCGCGGCGGCGGCCGTGCTCTGCTCCGGGTGCGCCGCTCAGTCGAGCACGAGCGCCGGCACCGGTGGTGGCGGCGCGGCGGCGTCCGCGGTGCCCAAGGCCCATCCCCAGGCGGTCGAGCCCGTCGCCGGGGCCGCCGCGGCGTCGACGCTCACGGTCCCGCGCAGCGCCACGGTGAGCGTGTCGACGCCGGGATCACGGTCGCTGCCGCGGCCGCAGTCGATCTCGGAGATCCGCCGGCAGCTGAGTGCGAGCGGCATGACGGCAAGCCCTGGGCAGGCGACGCTCACCTCGGGTCGCCTGGCGATCGCTCCCGTCAGCGCCCCGGCGGCGGTGCAGGAGGTGATCGACGCCGGCAACCAGATCGCCCATCTGCCCTACATCTGGGGCGGGGGTCACATGACCTATGAGGACACCGGCTATGACTGCTCGGGCTCGCTCAGCTACGTGCTGGCGGCCGCCGGCCTGCTGGAGCAGACCATGACCTCCGGGCAGCTGATGAGCTGGGGCAAGCCGGGACCGGGCAAGTGGATCACCGTGTTCGCCACCAACGGCCACACCTTCATGTACGTGGCCGGCCTGCGCTTTGACACCGTCGCGCTGGCGCAGACGGGATCCCGGTGGTCTGACAGCTCCGCCGACGAGCCGGACCTGTCCTCGTTCGTCGAGCGCCACCCCGCCGGTCTGTAGTCCTTTCAGTCGGTCTCGACGTCGAAGTCCCACTCGACGAGCAGCTTGCCCCCCGCGTCAGGCGCGTAGCGCAGCTTGCCGTCGCCCTCGGAGATGAGGTCGGACTTCAGGCGGACCGTGAACGGCGAGCCCGCCGGCACTCTCGCCGGCAACGGCCCTCCGGTGATCGTGGTGACGTGCGGCTTGAGCAGCTGCCCCTGCTCGTCGGTGAGCGTGAACATCGCCGGCGACAGTGGGAACGTCCCGTGGACGTCGCTGAAGGTGATCTCCCAGGTCGCCGGCGTATGCAGGTTGAAGGTGCCCTGAACACGCGTCGGGATGTCGGGACCGACTCCGACGGCCATCGCCGTGGCGCCGTGGTAGTGAAGACGGACGTCCACCCCCTGGATCCCGTCCGACGGCCGGCTCAGGCTGGACTGCAGGACCTGGTTGGGCGGCGGCTTCTGCCGGTTGCGCAGGTCGGCCGGTACGCCTCCATAGCGGGCCTTGGAGGTTGTGTGCAGGGAGGCGAGCACCTGCTGGTGGATCGCCTGCTCCTCCTTGCGCACCTTCTCCGAGACCTTTGGCGCGGGAACTGAGGCCACCGTGCTCGTCGCCGAGCGCGCCGTGGACGCGGACGACGAAGCGTGTCCGGAGCCGCCACAGCCGGACAGGCAGACCGCGGCCAGGGCGACGGCGGCGGCGAGCGCCGAGAAGCGGCGCGAGCCGGGTCCGAAGACCCGGCTCGCATCCGCGACGCTCGGTGTGCGCAGCCTCATGCCCCGCGGGCGGCGGACCGCTTGGACGTCGTGTCCGAGACGTGCCGAGCGGCGGCACGAGGCGTCGACGGCCCCCGGAAGCCGAAGCCGAACGGGGCGTTGAACACGTCCCGACCGAACGGCGCCAGGCCCGGCTGTGCGGCGTAGCCGATGTGGCCGAGACCGTCCAGCCCGGGGGAGGTGCTCGCCACGCCGAACAGGTCCTCCATCGTGCGCAGCCAGCTGTAGTGGTTGTAGTAGGTGTAGTCGCTGGTGCCCGGACGGATGTACGGACTGATGAGCACGCTGCCGGTGTCGCCACCGCCGGTTGTCGCGCCGGTCGCGGTGAACAGCGGATCGTTCTGGGCGGTGTCGGCCGCCAGGGTGATCCCGCTCACCGGGCCCGTCGTCTCGACCGGGTCACCGTAGGTGTTCACGAGCTGAAACGACGCGCTGTAGGACTCGTTCGCGGTCCCCGACGACGTGCCGTTGGCGGCCGTGGCGGTCTGCTCGTTGGCCGTCACCGGACCGACGAACGAGCCGGCGGGGATGCCGGCGCCGGTGACGGCGCGGCCCTGGTCATCGGCCTGGATGCCATTGTTGGCGGGCGCCGCGGTCGCCGTGTCGGCCGTGGCCGGGTCATCGGTGATCGTGTCGGTCCCCGCGGGCGCGGTCGCCAGGGCGTCCGTCCGGGCGGGGAAGTCGGTCGCCGGCGTCTCGCCGCCTCCCAGCAGGCACTGGCCGGCGGGCTGCTTGGGCACCGTCTGCGCGACGCAGCTGTTCGGGCGGTCGATGTAGGAGTTGTTGCCCGGACCGGGGTACAGCTGGTCGCCGGCGGCGTTGGTCGCCAGCGGCGTGTTCGGGCCCGTGGGCTCGTAGGCGACGGCGTGGCCGAACAGCGTCTCCCCGGCGCTGTCGGAGATCAGCGAGCTCGAGTAGTTGGGCGCCTGGTCGTGGGAGTTGCGGAACGAGTTGCCCGTGTAGGTGAAGGGCGGGAAGGCCTCGTCGAACGTGATGTCGATCAGCCCGCCGTCCTTGTAGGCCGGGGAGGCCTCGATCTCGGGGATCACGTGCTCCAGGAACAGGTCGGCGGCGTACAGGCCGCCGGTGTAGTTGACCGGCGCGTTCGGGGTGTCCGCGTTCGCGAAGCCTCCCGACAGGTTGTTGCCGTGGCACACCGAGTCATGTCCGTCGGAGCAGTTGTTGGGCACGATGTAGCTCAGCGCCGGCGTCGTGCTCTCGTGCTGCAGGTCGTGGTACAGGCCGTTGGTGGGGTCAAACAGGTTGGCGATGTGCGTCGAGTTGCAGTCGCCGGCCGCTTGCAGCGACTCAAACCACGGGAACGGGAAGTGCTTGGGCACGTACTGATCGGTGGCGTTGGCCGAGCCCGGGTTGGGCTGGGTCGTCGTCCCGGCCACGCCCGGCGTCGCATACGGGGCGCCGCAGTACTGGATGCCCGCGTCGTGGGTCGGGGGGCTGGCGTCGGGGTTGCCGAGGTCCTGCGCGTAGCCCTTCCAGCTCACGCCCGCCTTGTCGAGCTGGTTGAACAGCGTCGGGACCGATGCCGGGTAGACGCAGCCGTTCTGACCGGAGGCGGCGTTGGGACCCTGTGAGGACGTCCACTGGCCGTAGTTGGGGTTCGTCAGCAGGCTGCCCCGGGTGTCAACCGAGCCGGTCATCGCGTTGTAATACGGGCAGTCCTCCTGGGTGTCGGTGACCGGCGCCTGACCGCTGGTCATCGACAGGTAGTTGTCCTGGGAGAAGTGACCGGTGCCGTAGTAGTTCTTGAGCTCCACACCCTGGGAGGGCAGCGTCTTCCACAGGTAGGTGTTGTTGTTCAGTCCGGTGAACGACGCGTCGTATGACTTGTTCTCCAGGATGATCAGGAAGACGTGCTTGATCTTGCCCGGCCGGATGCCGAGACCGTCGAGGTACGGGCTCGCGGGCACGTGGGGCGCGCTGCGCAGGGCGCTGCGGGCGGCGCGCGGCAACTTGGCCAGGGTGGCCGCCGACGGCGTGGTGGCCGGGCGCGTGGTCTTGGTTTGCGCATGCGAGGCCTTGATGGCCGCGTGCGGGGCCTTGGTGGATGCGGATGCGGATGCGGCGAGGGGGATCCCCACACCCAGCGAGGCGACTGCGGCCGCGCCCAGCGCGAGCGCGCGGTTGCGGCGAGATCGCCAGGCTGGGGAGCCGTGCGACGTCCTGCCTGCGGACGTAGAACCGGTGCGACGAGCCATCGGATTCCTTTCGTGCGAGCGAGCTGAGGCGAGGGGGATACTGACCGTGGGCCTGGGCACGCGTGTGGCGATCCAGTGAAGGAAAGGGGCCAATCTCAGACCCTCCCGCCGACGGTTCCGTCCGGGCCGGGTGCCCCTACGCAGGGGGATTCCCCGGGGGCTGCCGCCCGGGCCAGGGGCCTCTACGCAGGGGAATTTCCGCGGGGCCTGCCGTCCGGGCCCCGGCGTATCGTCGCCGGCGTCATGCAGCTTCGTGAGCTTCAGCCGGGTTCCCGGGTACAGACCCCGCTGCTGGTGCGTGACGTTCAGATCCGGCCTCGCACGCAGGGCGGGGAGCTGATCAAGCTCACGCTCGCCGATCGCACCGGCACGATCGCGGCGGTCGTGCTGGAGGGCGTCGAGGAGGCCCGTCGCGCCTGCCGGACCGGCGAGATCGCGCACGTGTGCGGGGTGCTGAGCGCCGATGAGCGCTTCGGCACTCGGCTCGTGGTCGAGTCGATCCGCCCCGCCGCCGAGCACGAGTACGAGCGCCACGAGCTCGTCGACGGCCCGCTGCGGCCGGCGGCACTGCTCGAGGCCGACCTGCGCGCGCTGATCGCGACGATCCAGCGGCCTCATCTGCGTCGACTGCTGGACGAGATCCTCGGCGAGAACACCGCGACCTGGGCCCGGTTCCGCGATGCGCCGGCCGCCAAGCACTATCACCAGGCCTACCGTCACGGCCTGCTGGAGCACAGCGTCACCGTGGCCCAGGCGGTGAGCGCGATCTCGGCGACCTTCCCGGGAGTCGACCGCGACGTGGCGGTGACCGGCGCGCTGCTGCACGACATCGGCAAGCTCGACGCCTACGCGCAATCGGGCGACGCGATCGAGATGAGCGATCACGGCCGGTTGTTCGGTGAGATCCCGCTCGGCTACTACCGCGTCCGCACCGCGATCGAGGCGATCGACGGCTTCCCCGCCGAGCTCGCCCAGGCGGTGCTGCACATCATCCTCAGCCACCACGGCTCGCTTGAGCACGGCAGCCCCGTCGTCCCCGCGACCCGCGAGGCCGCCCTGGTGCACGGGATCGACAGTCTCGGCGCCCGCCTGGGCTCGTTTGATCGGGTGGAGAAGGCGCTGCCCGACGGCCAGCAGTGGTCGGGGTATGACAAGGCGC
>CAZZYU010000155.1:0-1411 GCA_964658375.1 uncultured Acetobacteraceae bacterium
GGTAGCTGGGATGGCCCTCGCGGCCCGAGCGCAGCTCGATCAGCTGCATCGCCTCCCGGGCGTTGAGATCGAGCACGAACCGCATCCGGTAGCCGAGGCACAGCGCGTAGGGGGCCGCGATCTCCTGGTCGGCGTCGCGCAGGCGCGCGTACTCGTCGGCTGAGACCTCGAGCGCGTGGCGGTACTCGTCGCCGACCCCGGCGGCGTCGACCTGCTCGGGGACCCCGGCGCCGAGGTCGGGCGTCAGGGACTGCCACTGGACGGTGAGCATCCGATGGCGTTGCAGGTCGCGGAACGCGCCGTAGTCGGCGACGATCTCAAACCGGTAGCGCAACGCCTCAAAGCCCCGACCGGGACGGTGGCGGCGGTTGGCGCGCTCACCGACGAGGTCTGAGAGCAGCGCCGCACGCCGGTCGGTGTCCAGCGCGCGGACCGCGTCGCGGATCTCTGTCTCGTCGCGCGCCGTGGACTCGAACAGCAGCGCGCAGAGCAGCGTCTCCTCGTCTCCGTCGACATGCGTGAGCGCGACCGATGGGCCGGCGTCGGCGCCCGCGCCGGGGCCACGCAGATCAAGGCGCCGGGCCCACCGCTCGCCGGCGGCGGCGCGGCTCTGCAGGTAGCCGATCCACTCCCCGCCGCGATCCGGGCGCGCCACCCGCGCCACGAAGCTCGGGATCACCGTCTGCAGCTCGTGCAGGATCATCGTCCCGTACTCACGCGCCTCGGGCAGCGGGTGCGCGAGCAGGTGCAGGATCAGCTGCTCATAGGTCTGCCCCGAGGCGTAGATCCCCATGTGCGACAGCGAGGCGGCGGGCAGCAGGCCGCGCAGCAGGTCCAGCGCCTTGGCCGTGATCGCGCGCGCGTGCGCGGCCGGCGATTCGCCGTCGGCGAGCGGGAACTGCTCCCGCGCCCAGGCGGTGACCCGGGGGATGGCCGCCGCGTAGATATCGAACAGCTCGTCCATCGCGGTCACGTACTCGGGGCCGAGCTCGCGGTCTGAGTAGTAGCGGTAGCCGCCTCCGGGCATCGGCGCGTCGTAGGCGATGTAACGCGTCGACTGCTCCAGGTAGGACCCCAGACGCGGCCGCTGCAGCACCTTGGTCAGGACGTTGGAGACCCACTCGCACGCGACGTGGGCCCCGCCCAGCTGGGCCACCGAGTCGTCGCCGTAGCCGAGGAAGATCCGCTCGTAGAGCTGGGTCGCGCGGCTCTCGCCGTCGGCCTCGCCAGCCTCGCCACCGTCCGCGGTCGGGGATGCGAGCAGGTCGCCGCCGCCGTCCGTGGTCGCGGGTGCGGGGAGGTCGCCGGCGAACTCGTCGAGCAGCAGCCGTCGCAGCGTGCCCGGGTAGCGCGAGTACCGGGCGAACAGCGCGCCCTTGACCGTCTCGGGCAGGTCCAGCAGCGCGAACAC
>CAZZYU010000155.1:1511-4933 GCA_964658375.1 uncultured Acetobacteraceae bacterium
GGGATGCCGAGCAGCTCCCGCGCGAGGTCCTGATCGCCGACCGCCGAATGCCCGGAGCCGATCCCCAGATCGGCGGCCGCGATCATCATCTGCATCGTCGCCTGACCGATGTCATACCGGGCGCGCTCGCGGATCTGCGGGTCCTCGGAGGATTCGAGCACGATCGCGACGGTCGCCGCCGAGCCGGCGATGTGGCCGCCGCCCCGCCACACCCCGGACAGCGCGCCCAGCTGCTCGCGGTCGGTGACGACGACGAAGTCCCACGGCTGCCAGTTACGCGACGACGGCGCGCGGCGCCCGGCCTCGAGGATGCGGTCCAGGTCGTCGTCGGCAATCGGCCGGTCTGCGAACTGGCGCACGTTGCGCCGGGCGGTGATGGCGTCCCAGGTCTCCATGGCGGTACCTTTCCGGTTCAGGGTCGTGGTGGCCTGAGCTCAGCCGGCGCTGTTCGGGTTGCCTGTCGACTGCGAACCCTCGCCGGACTCGCCGCCGGCGTCCGGATCGCCGCCGCTCGCCTGTCCCGGCGTCGTGCGCTTCGGCTCCACGGGCTCGTGCTGCTCGTGATTCTGGTCGTGCTCGCCGGGCAGGCCCTGCTTCTCGGGATGTCCTTGCTTGTCGTCCATATCGTTCTCTCTACCCGCGTTGCCCGGAATCTGTCGGGTGGCCGAGCCGCCCATCTGCTCCCGGCTCGCCAACCTCCGGCCAGTCTGCGACAAATCCAGATCCCGCTCGCGGATTTGTCACATGCGTGGGGCTGAGGCCGACGCTGGTGACAAATCCACAGGCCGCGATCGGATCTGTCACAGGCGCACGCGGCGGCGTAGACCTAGGCGACGGCGCGGTGAGATCAGAACAGCCCGCCGAGCGCCCGCCCGGCGTGATCGGCGAGATCGAACAGCGGCGAGGGGAAGACCCCGAACACGATCGTGGCGGCGGCGAACACGACGGCGACGAACGCGACCTCGCCGTAGGGGGCCGACCACGCCGATCCGTCGCGCGGGGCCCGGACGGCGCCGACCGAGTCGCTGCCGTCGACCGGGTCGGCCGGGCCGACCGAGTCGTGGCCGTCGGCCGGTCCGACGGGGAGCCCGTCGGCCTCCGAGGAGCCGCCGGCCAGCGGCGCCAGGCCGGTCCGCCGCGGGCCCAGGCCGGCGAGCCGGGCGAGGCCGGGGCCGGGGCTGGGGGTCTCGACGCGCATCCAGAGCGCGGCGATCACCCTCAGGTAGTAGCCCAGGGAGATCATCGAGCCGATCACGAGCACGATCGCCAACCAGGTGTAGGAGCCGCTGACCAGCGCGCGGATGAGCTGGAACTTGCCGATGAAGCCGACCGTGCCCGGGATGCCCGACAGCGACAGCATCGCGATCGTCAGCGGCCACGCCAGCCACGGGCTGCGGGCCCCAAGTCCGGCCAGCCCCGACAGCTCGTCGCCGTCGGCGCGCTCGTTCTGGACCGCGACGATCACCGCGAACGCGGCCATGTTCATCAGCAGGTAGACGATCAGATACAGCACCGTCGCGTTGGCGCCCAGCTGGCTGGCGACGACGACGCCCGCGAGCATGTAGCCGGCCTGGCCGACGCTGGAGTAGCCCAGCATCCGCTTGACCGAGGACTGCGTGAGCGCCCCGACGTTGCCGACGATGATCGTGATCGCGGCGATCGTGGCCATCGCCGGCGCCCAGTCGTTCTGGATGCCGACCGCGGCGACGTCGAAGAACCGCAGGATGACGCCCAGCGCGGCGGCCTTGGTCGCGACCGCCATGAACGCGGTGATCGGGGTGGGCGCGCCCTCGTAGACGTCCGGGGTCCACTGGTGAAACGGGGCCACCGAGGCCTTGAAGGCAAAGCCGACCAGGGTCAGGCCCATGCCGGTGAGCAGCATCGGGTCGCCCATCACGCCGGCGGCCAGGCCGTTGCCCGAGATCGCGGTGGCGATCCCCGAGAACTGGGTCGAATCGGTCGCGCCGTAGATGAGCGCCAGCCCGTAGACGAGCGTGGCCGAGCCGACCGATCCGATCACCAGGTACTTCAGGCCGGACTCCAGCGAGCCCTCGCGGAAGAACTCCGCCGCGCACAGCACGTAGAGCGGGATCGACAGCAGCTCGAAGCCGAGGAACAGGGTGATCGTGTCCTGGGCGGACACGAGGATCGCCATCCCCATGACGCTGAACAGCAGCAGTGCGTGGTACTCGCCGTGCCCGGCGCTCTGCGCCGCCCGGCTGCGCAGCGACAGCAGCACGCAGGCCATGCCGGCGACGGCGAAGATCAGATCGAGGGTCAGCGCGAGCTGGTCGACCCTCAGCGCGCCGGAGATGATCGTCTCGGGATGCTGGTAGCGGGCGATCTCGACTCCGATCGAGGCGCCGAGCGCCACCAGCGTGACCAGCGGCACGACCCGAGCGCGGATCGACTCCGCGGCGCTGCTGCCCATGATCCCGATCAGCAGCACGATCATCGCGCTGCCGCCGAGGATCAGGAACGGCATCAGCGACCCGTAGTCGATGTGGGGGCCGTGGAGCTTGGCGGCCGCGGCGAGGTGGAGGGTGGAGAGCAATGCGGTCATGGCGTGGTCTGCGTGACGGCGGCGACGCTCGATCCGCTGCCCGCCGCGTGCTGCGCCGTGGTGGCGGCCAGCGAGGAGCGCACCGAGGTCTGCGAGCGGCGCAGGCCGAACTGGGGATAGAAGGCGAACACGAGGATCACCGCCGCCAGCGGGACGAGCGCGATCGTGTCACGCAGCCCGACCTCAGACGACGTGACCTTGGGGCCGACGCGGTTGTGCATCGACAGGATGAACAGGCGCAGCGCGTACGCGGCGGCGCCGACCACGCCGAGGGAGGCGATGACCGCGATCGGGAGCTTGGTGTTGAACACCCCGAGCAGGATCCCGAACTCACCGGCGAAGTTCGCCGAGCCGGGGATCGCCAGGGTGGCGAGGGTGAAGATCAGCGCCAGCGTCGCCAGCACCGGCGCGCGGAACGCGATCCCGCCCATGTCGGCGAGCTTCTCCGAGCCGCCGGCACGCGCCGCGGCGGCGGCGACGATGAAGAACAGCGGCACGGTCACCAGCGCGTGGTTGGCCATCTGCAGCAGCGCCGCATTGGCGCCCTCGGGATTGAGCGAGAAGATCCCCAGCGTGATGAAGCCCAGCTGCGCCACCGACGAGTAGGCGACGACCAGCCGGGCGTCGGGCTGGGTGATCGCCACGAGCGTTCCCCAGACGATCGAGACCAGCGCGATGATCAGCATCAGCGTCTGGAAGTGCACCGCCGCGTAGGGGAACAGCGGCAGCACGATCCGCAGGAAGCCGTAGGCGGCGACCTTGGACAGGATCCCCGAGAACACCGCGACCGCCGGGATCGGCATCGCCTTGTAGCCGTCGGCCAGCCAGCCGTGGAAGGGGACGAGCGGCATCTTGACCA
>CAZZYU010000156.1:0-4890 GCA_964658375.1 uncultured Acetobacteraceae bacterium
GCGGCACCGACGCTGACCCGCGCCAAGGTGATCGAGCATCCGCAGGTGCTGGCAACCGGGATCATCGTGGAGTCCGACCACCCGGTGGCCGGGCGCCTGCGCCAGGCGCGGGTTCCCGCGCGCTTCAGCGACACTGTGCCCGACCCGCCGCGCGGCGCGCCGCGGCTTGGTGAGCACAGTGCCGAGATCCTCGCGGAGATCGGTTGTGACGAATCTGAGATCGCCGGCTTCGTGCAACGAGGCGTGATCGGCGCCGAAAGCCGCGACGCCGAGCTCGCCGTCTGACTCAGAGACGTTCAGGCTGACGGTCTCGACCGGAGCGTGTCGAGACCGTCCGCCCGGCCGCGCTGCTCGCTGCGCTGCCGCGCGGCGACGAGCGGCAGGCCGCCCGCGAGGACGAGCAACGCTCCGGGGATGACGAACAGCCACGTCAGCGTTGTCGTCGACGTGCTCGCCCAGGGGATGGAGCTGGCGTCCTGGAAGTCGGCTCCGGTGGTCACCTTGAGGCTCTTCACGAGCCCCTGGAACTGGGGCAGGATCGCCGGCAGGTCCTTGACGCCGCGCGCGAACGCAGGGAAGTGCGATTGCAGGCTGGTCTGAAGCTGCGTGGGCGTGACCTTCAGCTTTGTGGCCAGGGCGGGGAGCAGCTGACCCTCGAGCTGGTCCGACATGGCCTGGACGGTGTTCATGTCAACGACCGTCTGGTGCACGGCTGTCGGGGCAAGCGCCGGTGCGAAGGCGGCCGTGAGCTGGTCGACGGCCTTTGCCTTGGCCGGCACGGACACGGCGAACGGGGCGATGATCAGGATCGCGCCGATGACGGCGATCACGATCGGCGAGACCCGCGTCCAGGGTCCCACCTGCAGGAGCGCCGCGAGCGCGAGGAGCAGCACGAGCGCCCCGGGGATGATCAAGAGCCAGGGCACGATCCTCGGCCCGAGGTGCACCGGCCGCCGCAGCGCGATCGCGTCAGCCTTGTGGAAGTTGCCCTGCTGCTGCTGGATTCCGGTGACGAGACCGTTGAACCGCGGGAGGATCGTCCCGAACTGGCTGACGCCGGTGGCGACCGCCGGGAAGTGTGTGCCCAGGAAGCTGTTGAAGCCGGCCGGGGTGAGGTGCAGGTCCTTGGCGAGCGCCGGCGCGACCTGTTGGTCGAGCTGGGTGGCCATCGCCTGGACCTCGTTGAAGTTCGCCCGCTCTTGATGAACCGCCGTGGGCGTGAACGCCGGGCGCAATGTGTCGGTCAATCGCTTGACCCCGGCGGTCTTGCCGGGCAGTCCGATCGCGAGCGTACCCACGATCATCACCACTGCGATCACCAACGATGCCGACAACGCGATACGCAACCTCATGAACGTCATCCTTTCCAAGCCGTCGCGGAAACTTCGACGAATCTATGGCTTGGACGTAGTGGCGCACATCGCGATTTCGCGTCCAGTACAGACCGATTTCGCGCGAGTGACAGGTGATCTGGCCGGTCACCCGTCGACGGGTGACCGGCTCGAGCGGCCCGGCGGGTAGGTTCGCACCTCCAGCGGGCCGAAACCGGTGAATCCGATCTCTGACAGGTGGGCCCGTCCGGCGTCGGAGATATCGCTTGGACTCCAGCGCGGCGAGAAGGTGAAGTCGATCTCCAGCTCGGTGGCGACGGTGCCCACGATCGCCTGTCGTGCCTGGTTGGCCATCACCTTGCCAAGCGGGCACACCTCGGAGCAGAGCGTCATCGAGATGACGGCGACGCCGCGCTCGTCGACGTGCGCATCCCGGATGAAGCCCATATCGACCACGTTGACCCCAAGGTCGGGGTCGATGCAGAGCTCCCGCAGCGCATCGATCAGCGCGTCGGTTGTGTCAACTGTCTCGGGCATGTCAGTGATCTCCATTCTCGTTCTGGCGCAGGTCGGACTCGCTGCCCGCCGGCGCAATCTCAACCTCGATGCTCGTCGTCTGGGTGGTGAGCCAGTACGCGTCACCGTGGGCGTGACGGCGCAGCCGCGTGATGACGTCTCCGTCACCCACCTGACCGGCGATCACGACAAGCTCCGAGGCGGCCGTCTGCGGCGCCTGTGCCCGGACCTGGGCCAGGGCGCTTGCCAGCACGCGCTCGAGCGGTGGGCACGTGTGTCCGGGGCTGAAGCGCAGAACGGTCAGGGCCCGATCGACGGTCATCCCCTGCACGTGCTCCAGGGAACGCCGCGCGTCGTGTTGGGAGACGCGGGCGTTGGTCATGGCGGCGGAGGTCGTCATGACGCCGTCCTCTCGATCGTCGTTGGCGTTCTCACAACGACGCACCCTCCGCGCGACGCGGATGTCGCGACATCATCCGCCGCAGATTGCAGTCGGGATCACGCAGGAGCTCGGGATCGGGGCGGAACTCGCCGGACACCATGCGCCGCCCGACCATCACATCGGTGCCGCGGTCGATGGCGAACACGGCGCGCACGACTCCAGCGCGCAGGTAGAAGACCGAGAACGGCGGCGCGTCGAGGTCACCGCGGACGATCACCTGGTCGCAGTCGGTGGGGAACCCCACCGATTGCAGGTTGTAGCCGTGCTGGTCAGACCAGAACCAGTGCGGATCGACGAATGGCGTCCCGTTCCCGAGCATCGCCCGCGCTGCCGCCGCGCCTTGCTTGACCGCGTTGTCATAGTGCTCGACCCGGACGTGGCGGCCGAACGTCGGATGGTGGTGGGAGGCGACGTCGCCGGCGGCGTAGATGCCCTCGACGTTGGTGGCGCACAGCTCGTCGACGAGCACGCCGTTGCCGCAGGCCACCTCGGTTCCCGCCAGGAAGCCGACGTTCGGCTCAAGACCGACCGCGACGAGCATGCGGGAGCACGTGAGCACGCCGCGGTCGGTGTGGATGATGAGCCCACCGTCTGACTCGCTGATCGAGATGACCCGCTCGCCGGTGCGCAGCGTCACCCCCGCGTCGCGGTGGATCGTCGAGATCACCTGCGCCACGCGCGCTCCGAGTACCGCTTCCAGCGGATGGTCCTGCATCTCGAGGATCGTCACCTCCGCGCCGGCCGCGCGCGCGCAGGCCGCGACTTCGCATCCGATGAAGCCGCCGCCGAGGATCACCAGTGGCTCCCCGGCTCCCAGACACTCAGCCAGCCGGTCGGCGTCAGCGCGGTTGCGCAGCGTGAGGAGCCGATCGCTCTTGATCCCCGGGAGCCGGCGAGGGGTCCCCCCGGTGGCGATCAGCAGGCGATCGTAGGTCAGCGATCCGCCGTCTGACAGCTGCACCGCGCGATGCGCGACGTCGACGCCGGTCACCGTGCACGCGAGACGGAGCTCAACCGCGTTGTCGGAGTACCAGCCGGCCGGCCGGATCGCCAGCTGCTCGGCGGTCGTCTCGCCCACCAGATAGCTCTTGGAGAGCGGTGGCCGCTCGTACGGAGGGTCGGGCTCGGAGCCGATCATCACGATCTCACCGTCGAAGCCGGCACCGCGCAGCGTGGCGGCGGCCGACGCCGAGCACTGCCCGGCGCCGACGAGGACGTGACGCTGCTCAGCGGCTGACATCGACGCAGATCATGCCGGCGTCGTTGACCATGCACGGGTACCTGGTGAGCTCGCAGTCACTTGGGTTGATGCCACACCCGGTACGGGCGTCGAACTCCCAGGAGTGATTGGCGCACACGATCTTCTCACCGTCGAAGTCACCGTCGTTCAACGGCCACGCCTGGTGAGGGCACTGATTGAAATACGCCCGCACCTCTCCGTCGGCGTTGACGATCAGTACCTTCTGGCCACCCACCTCGACACCCTCCATGTCACCTTCCCAGAGGTCATCGAGGGGGTAGGCCTCGACCCAGCGGTGCTCCGCCTCGGGGTGCTCGGCTGCCGCATCGCGAGATGCGCTCATCGGCTCACCGCGGCGGCGTGCTCCGCGTCCGCGCGCTCACCGTCGACCAGGCCGGCCTGTGCGAGCGTGCGGTTGCGCGCGTTCGCTGCGGCGGAGGTGAGATCGGTTGCGCTCAGACCCGTCGGGTGAGCTGACGCGATCGCGCCGCAGAGCGCCTCCGCGGCCCGATCGGCCCGGACGGCCCATTTCTCGATCCACCGCTCGAACACGGCGCGGTTATCTGGGTTGTGCTGCACGGCAAAGGACGCCAGTGCGGTGCTCCAGCGCGCCCGTCGCTCGCTGTCAGCGCCGAGGTTGCCCAGCAGGATCCAGGTGAGCTCGTCGCCCTGTGCGTGCGCGACGCGTCGGAGCTGGGAGAGCAGCAGCTCATCGAGGGTCGGCAGCGCCACCAGGTTCATCGCGGTGAACGCCTCGGCCCAGTCGTAGGTGACGAGCGCCTTTTCAAACAGCAGACGGGCGGGCTGCCATGCCTCGGCCTCGCACCACAGCTCCCGCTCACCCGTCGAGAACCCGTGCTCGGGCCAGGCGAGCTGCAACTCCCGCGTGCGGTAGGCGACGAGCGACACCCGGCGCAGCATGTCGGCGGCCGAGAACCCGGCGGCGTTCATGATGTGCGGGTCCGGTGACATGAACCCGATGTAGGCCTGGACCATCTGGGCGGCGTGCATCGGGAAGCGCGTCGTGGTGAACAGCAGGTGCAGCGCCTGGACCCACTCGGGAGATGCCTTGCGGTCGTGCTGCTCATCGGAGTACTCGTCGAGCACCGCCGCGGCGGACTTCTCCTGTTCGTTCTGCGCCGCGACGTACCGGCGGTAGATGAGGGTGTCGGGATCGCCAAAGCCGTCCCACGTCGGGACCTGGATGGCCGATCCCTCGCGGTAGGTCTGAAACCACAGGTTCGACGGTGAGGAGGGATTCTGCTCCAGCGCCGACCTGCGTCCCTCGCGCAGCGTCCATTGAGAGCGGTTGGTGACGATCTCATACTCGCTCGGCATCCGGCGCACGTCGCCGAAGGCGC
>CAZZYU010000157.1:0-4838 GCA_964658375.1 uncultured Acetobacteraceae bacterium
CGTTCGAGGTCCTGCGCAATCTCGCGACGCCCCCGAGCACCGGCGCCCCCGCCCCTACGCCAGTTCCCCCGGCACCGACGCCAGGCTCCCGGGGTCCGCTTGTCCCGCCCCTGCCGGTGTCGCATCCTGCCGTGATCCTCACGCCACTGTCCGGCGTCACGAAACTCACCTCCAAGGTGCGTGTTGGTCATGGGTCGCTAGTGACCCTCGGCCAAGCCGCCAACCCGCCGACGAGCGCCGTGACGCTCACCGTGACCGTTCCCGCGCCCAAGGCGAAGAAGTCGCACGCCTCGCGATCCAAGCGCGTCGTGGTGGGCCGGGCCACGATCCGGATCCCGGCCGGTGCGCACCGCCCGCTGCGACTCGCGCTCAACCGCGCAGGACGCCGACTGCTCGCCGGCGACGCCCAGGTATCGGCGACGCTGACGCTCGTCGCCACCGGCTCCGGTTCCCCCGCACCCAGACAGACGCGACAGCGAAAGCTGACGATCCTGCGCGGCGCCTCGCGCTCCCACCCCTCGTCCTGAGGTCGCGGGCGGCGTGGCTGCTGCAGCGACTGGAAGCGCAACTCCTGCTGAGCGGTGACGTTGGGGTGGTTGATGATCGGTCGATCACGACGCCGCAGCGGTTGGGGCGTCGCGCTGCTTGTGCTCATGGCCGCGGCGATCGGCGGGGGTGGACAGGTGTCTGCAGCTGCGGCCGGGTCTCGAGGCGCTGTGTACGCGCCGTCGTTTACACGGCTCGGCGTGGCTCGCACGGTGATGGCAAGCGGGGACTACGCGCTGATGATTCCGCTTCGGATTGGTCCGGCGACGTTGATCGACCAGCGGGTCGGTCGCCGCAGAACGGTGTCGTTTGGCGGTGATGCGTGTTCTGCGCAGTGGCTGACGTCGGTCTCGATCCTCTGGATGTGCAACGCGCTCACGGGCGACACAGTGTCGGTCCAGGACCTCGCAACTGGGCACTTCAGCGCGAGCGTTCGTGCCTCGGTGCTGGGCTCACCGGTTGTTGTGGGAGTCCATTGGCTTCAATACGACTTCCAGGCTCTGGGCGGCCCGTATGAGCCGACGGTACGGGATTTCTGGAACCCGGTGACCGGGCGGTTCGTCTCTGACCGGTCCCGGATCGGCAGTCGGCTTTATCCGGACCTTGATGCCCCGTCGCTGTATCGCACGGCGTGTCGGCGGGTGACCTTGCCCAGCTCGTATGACGTCGCGTCCAACACGAACGTGCCGGGGACGCTCATGTTCTTCGGGTCGGTCGCGGTGGGCGCCAACCAGAACGGGGTGGGGTTGCTGCGCGTGCAGAGGTGCGGGTCCTCCGCGATCTGGCGGGTCAATACGACGTCTGTGCCGAGCTTTGCGGCGCACAACGGGCGGGCGTTTGTGTGGGCAACGAGCAACGACGATGGGCCAGGGACGACCGGGACCGGCGGTCGCCCGGGGATCGGCGGCATCGTTCCCACCACCAGGCAGCGGTTCACGATCGCGATGCCGGCGCAGGTCGCAAAGCATTTCGACGGTCAGCTGGCGATCAACGATCGCACCCTCTACGTGCATACCGACATCGGCGGCCTCCTCGGCACCGAGTACCAGGCCGCCCTGCCCCCCGCGCTTGCGTCCGTCACGAATGCCGGGTAGCCGGGCAACGCCTCGCTGTGCGCGTCCTGAGGTCCGCGGTCTTCAACTCAGCTGGGCGGATTGACTGATCGCGCCGTCTGTCCAGGTCAGGGTGTCGTCGGTGAGCGACAGGTTCCCGAGACTGGCCGGAGCGTTGTCGACGGCGGTTTGCCTGGTATCGAGGTTGCGGATGCCGAACACGTCGCTCACGGTGATCGCCTCGGTCGTGCTCGGAGGGTCGTCCTCATAATTGATGACGTGAACGGCGCTGTCGCCGGCGGCGTTGAGGACGAGGTCGTCCATCTGGCTCGCGCAGGTGTAGCCGTCGTAATCGGCGCAGCCGTTGGACTGCCCGCCGCGTCCGGGAGCCTTGAACCCGGTCGCGAGGTCAAAGACCTCGACCGTCTCGTCCTGCCCCCCGTAGTGGGTCTCGGCGGTCGCCAGGATGACTCCGGCCATCGTGCCGGCGATAACCGGGTCACGCAGCGCCGCGGTGTCGTACTCGGCCTCGGGCGGCAGGGTGAGCAGGACTCGCTCGCGGCCGCCCGCGGTCAAGCAGCCCAGCAGCCCGATCTGCGATCGACCGCCGCCGTCCTGGGCCAGCACCGCAGCCGAGGTCGCGGCGAGCACCTTTGATCCCGGGGGCGCCACGCATCGCGCTGGACCGGCCGGCGGCGTTGGGCCCCAGCTGACCGATCGTCCGTGCAGCGTCCCCGCGGCACGCGTGCGGCCGGTCGCGACGGTGACGATCCGGATCGCGTGACCGGCCGCGATGTACGCGATCGATCGACCGTCAGGAGACCACGCCGGACCGGACCCCGAGGTCACGATCCGGAGCGGGGCATGGCCGAGATCCTCGATCATGATCTTGCCGTCACGGGTGAACGCCAGCCGACGGCCATCAGGTGCCCACGCCGGGCCCGAGCCGGCAGACACCCGCGTCAAGTGTCCGCTGGTCCCAACCCAGATATGCCCGGAGCGCACGACCGCCAGACGTCCGCTCGAGGACTGCACCCCGGCGGTGATCCCACCGGCGGCGAGAACGCCGCGCAGCCGACCGTCGACGCTCTCCGCGAAGAATCGGCCGGCGCTGGTGACGTCCAGCACACCCGCGACCCGCTCAAACGACGGCGCCAGGCCGGAGATTCCACCGGTGCAATTCAGGCACGCTCCATCGGGATACATCAACGTCGTCGTCGCCGAAAACGCCTCACCATCGACGTATGTGCGCGGCGAGGAGAACGCCAGCTCCCGTCCGTCCGGCGACCAGCTCGGATCATGAGCCGGCGGGCATGGCTGCCCGACCGGGCACACCCGCCGCAGACGACCGCCACCGGGATTTGCGATCAGTACGCCCTGGCCAAACACCGGCGCGATCGCCAAACGCCCGCCACCAGGGGTGGTCGAAGCTGCGGCAGAAGCAACGGGACCGATCGCCGCGATCAACAGCACCCCGCCCAACATCGTCACCCACCGGCCGACTCTCACCACCCGCCTCCACCCTTCCGCCGCATCGCTCAACGCACTGAGAACGACACGGTCCACCGCAAGTTGCGCCTGGACCTGCCCTTGCACGACGCCTGCCTTCGCGTTCGTCTGCGGCAGCGTCCTCGCACCGGCATCGCGACGAGCACGCGTCCTGGTCGCGTGGGAGTTCGGGGGGTTCGTCTTCGGGCATCATTGGACTCGGGACAAGCTTGTGATCATTCGGGACGCGACCGCCGAGGACTGGCCGGAGATCTTTCCGATCTTCTCGGCGATCGTCTGCGCCGGCACGACCTACGCCTACCCAGAGGATCTCTCCTCGTCAGAAGCCCAACGTCTATGGATGGCCCAGCCACCCGGAAAGACAGTCGTCGCCGCGCGTGACGGCACGATCCTGGGGTCGGCCACGATGGGGCCGAACCGCCCTGGTCGCGGAGCTCATGTCGCGACGGCCGGCTTCATGGTCGATCCCACCCGCCACGGGCAGGGAACCGGTCGCCGGCTGGGCGAATACGTCGTGCAGTGGGCCCAAGCGTCCGGCTATCGCGCCATCCAGTTCAACGCCGTTGTCGAGACCAACCACGCTGCGGTGCACCTCTGGAAAGAACTCGGCTTCACGATCATCGGAACCGTCCCAAAGGCCTTTGCGCACCGCGACCACGGCTACGTCGGACTGCACGTGATGTTCCACTCGATCACCGACGACTGAGCTCGCAACACGGGCTCGCGGAGGGGCACGCCCTCAGCCTCGACGAGCACGGCAACGGGATGCGTCATACGCGTTATGGTGCTTTGTATGACGATGCTCAGCTTTCGGATTGGCGATGACGACGCCGCCGAGATCCAGGCGTGGGCCGACGCGCTCGGGGTTGATCGCTCAGAGATCCTGCGCGACGCGGTGCATCGCCATCTCGTGGTGCTTAAGGGGGAGACGGACGCACAGCGGTGGGAGCAGCAGCCGGCGACCGACGCCGAGCGATCATTGGAGGCGATCGCTGACTGGGGTCCCGCCGAGGACTGGTCAGACTGGACCGATGCAGCGGGGTGAGATCTGGTTCACGGCGACGCCCGGAGGCGACCGTCCCGTGCTGGTGGTGACGCGCGATCCGGTCGCCGACCGAATCGGGTCAGTTGTCGTGGCGGCCTTGACCAGGACCGAGCGGGGCTTGGTCTCTGAACTGGTGCTCACCGCAGCCCAGGACGGGGTCCCGAGCGACTGCGTCGTCAACTTCGACAACATCCACACCGTTCCGCGCTCGGCCTTTCGACGCTTGGTGACGCAGCTTTCGCCCCGGCGCATGACGCAGGCGTGTCGGACCATGCGCGACGCGACCGGCTGCTGAGCCCACAGACACGATCGCTCCCCGAGGCTCGCTTGCGCTCGCGTAATGCCTTTCGCGGTCACGATGGTGCGCGACCGACGCGTGAGAGCGAGAGCCTTCGACGCGTTGATCGGACGTGGGCAGCCGTGGACTCCGGTCGTGATGGTCGCTTCCTTCGGGCGAGTCGTGACCCGATGGCGGGCACTGGCGCCTGACCCGCGACGGCGACTCGTCCGCCACCTGGCAAAGTCGCTCGTGATCTGCGCGGTCCTGTACGCCGCTCTGGCCTTGTCTGACCATTCATGGTGGCGCCCAGCGGTGGGGATCGCGCTCATTGGGGCCTCCACCGCCGTGGTGCGGAGAGTGCAACGCGCACTCAGAAGGTAGAGCGCGACTGCCCGATCAGCTCGCC
>CAZZYU010000158.1:0-4648 GCA_964658375.1 uncultured Acetobacteraceae bacterium
GGGACCTGCAAGGGCAAGGACTTCGCCAACACGCTCGGTCCGTGGATCGTCACGCCCGACGAGCTGGAGCCATACGTCGACGGTGACCGCCTCGATCTGGAGCTGCGCGCCGAGATCAACGGCCACGCGCTCGGCGTCGACACCCTGGCCAACATGGCCTGGAGCTTTCCCGAGCTCGTGTCCTACGCCTCGCGCGGGACGTGGGTGAGGCCAGGCGACGTCCTGGGTTCCGGGACCTGCGGCTCGGGCTGCCTGTTTGAGCTGTGGGGCCGCAACGGCCGCGACAGCATCGATCCGCTGGCCCCCGGCGACGTCGTCGCGCTGCACGCCCAGGGCATCGGAACGCTCACCAACACGATCACCGCCGGCGTTGCGCCGCACCCACTGCCCCCGGCGCGGACGGGACGCCGGGTGGTCGGATCGCCCGGCGCCTCGGCTTGACGGTGGCGACGGCTCCCACTACTCTAAGCGAATCCGAATTTAGATTCTAAACGAGCGAGTCGGGCTGATCGGTCGGCTGGCGAAGGAGGAGACATGAATCGTTCACTGCTGTCCCAGCTGGCCCACGTCGAGCTCACGACCCCCAAGCCCGAGGAGTCACTGCGCTTCTGGACGCAGGTCGTCGGCTTGGAGGAGACCGCGCGGGTCGGCCAGTCGGTCTACCTGCGCGGCTGGGGAGACCGGTTTCACCACACGCTCCAGCTCACCGAGGGCCCCCAGGCCGCGCTCGCTCACGTCGGCTGGCGGGCGGCGGGCGAGGAGGAGCTGGAGACCGCGGTCTCGCGCCTGGCCGACGCCGGCGTGGGCGAGGGCTGGGTGCAGGAGACGGTCGGTCACGGCCGCGCGTACCGCTACCGCGCGCCGGGCGGCCACCTGCACGAGATCTTCTGGGAGAACGAGCTCTACACCCCGCCGCCGGGGATGGAGTCGCCGTTTCCCAACCGTCCCCAGCGCTACGTCCCGCGGGGGATCGCGGCGCGCTGCATCGACCACGTGACGATCGCGGCGGCCGACCCGCGCGGCGACGCGGAGTGGTACCGCGAGACGCTCGGGCACCGGTTCATGGAGTACACGGTCATCCCCGATCGCCCGGACTTCGCGGTCTTCTGCATGACGACCGTGTGCGAGCGCTCCCACGACCTCGGGATCGTCTGGGACCCGACGCCCGTGCCCGGGCGCATCAACCACTTCGCCTACTTCGTCGAGTCGCGTGAGGAGCTCCTGCGCGCCGCCGATGTCTTCCTCAACCAGGACGTGGCGATCGAGTTCGGACCCGGCAAGCACGGGATGGGCGAGCAGGACTACCTCTACGTTCGGGATCCGAGCGGGATGCGGGTGGAGATCAACGCGGGCGGATACCGCAACTACGAGCCCGACTGGGAGCCGGTGCGCTACGAGCCCCAGGCCGGCTCCAACGTGTTCTACAAGAACCTGGCGATGCCCCCGTCGATGTTCGAGTCCTTCCCCACCGTCGACGCGCCGCCCGACGAGGCGCGCCAGGCGCAGCGCGACACCGGCCTGTTCGTCTAAGTGCGACGTCCACTCAGCGCGTCGCGACGATGCGTGCGCGCAGCGGTGGCCGGCGATGAGTGACCCGCAGGCGCTGGAGGCCGGAAAGGCGTGGTTGCGCCAGCGCCTGGAGCGAGGCGTTCACCCGCTCGACGGGCTCCAGCCCGATCGGGCCCGGGCGACGATCGACGGCTTGCAGGGTCTGGACCCCGAGCCCTGGACCGAGGCCTGGGGGGCGCTCGCGGACCGGTTCGAGGCCGAGGCGACCGCCGCGTCTGATCCGGCCGAGCAGCGCGACCTGTGGATGCAGGCCTACCGGGCGGCGTTTCTGGGTCGCTACCCGGTTCCCAACCATCCGCTCAAGCAGGCCGCCTATGACCGCTGCCGTGAGCTCTTCCTGACGGCGACCGCGCTGGAGGATCCGCCGCTGGAGGTGATCGAGCTTCCGTTCTCCGGGCGCCCTGGCGAGGGTGACCGACTGCGCTTCTACCTCACGCGCCCCGTCGCCGCGCAGCGGCCGCCGGTCGCGATGGTGTGGGCGGGGATCGACACCTGGAAGGAGGAGATGCACGGCCGTCTCGGCGCGCTCCTGCGCTCGCGCGGCTTTGCCGTGCTGCTCGTCGACATGCCCGGAGTCGGTCAGTCGCCGGTCCTGGCCGGACCGGACGCCGAGCGTCAGTGGACCCCGATCTTCGACTGGCTGGCGCAGCGCGAGGATCTTGACGCCGCACGCTGTGCGGCGATCGGGGGCTCGTTCGGTGGCTACTGGGCGATGAAGCTCGCCTACACCCACCGCGAGCGACTGAGCTGCGCGGTCAACTGGGGCGGGGGGGTGCACATCACGTTCACGCCGGAGTGGCAGCAGAAATCACGCAACGCGTCCTCCTACCTGATGGACCTGATGGCCGCGCGCGCCGCCATCTTCGGCGGTGAGACGTTCGAGGACTACGTCGCGCGCTGCCCCGAGCTCTCGCTGCTGGACCAGGGACTGCTGGATGAGCCGTGCGCGCCGCTGCTGCTGGTCAACGGCCGCGACGACGTCCAGAACTCGATCGACGACATCTATCTCAGCCTCGACCACGGCGACCCCAAGGCGGCGCGCGTGTTCGACGGCGGGCACATGGGCGAGGGCCCGACCGGGCCGACGATCGTCAACTGGGTGCTCGGTCAGGTCGGCGCCGGCGCCTGATGAGCGTGCGGCGGATCGTGACCGGCCACGATCAGGCCGGTCGGGCGGTGATCGTGGAGGACGCGGCGCTGCCCGGCGCGGGGATCGCCGAGGACGCCGGCCGCGCCGATGTCCGCTTCTTTCAGGTGTGGGCCACCCACGAGATGCCGGTCGACCTCGGCGACGCCGCGATGGCGCGCCAGCGCGAGGGCAGCACGACCACGATCCTCGGCACCGGCCAGGGAACGGTGATCCGGATCGGCGAGCTTGACCCGGGCTCGCGCTCGCCGATGCACCGGACCGAGAGCCTGGACTACGGGATCTGTCTGGAGGGCGAGTGCGAGATGGAGCTCGACGGCGGCGAGACCGTCACCGTCCACGCCGGCGACGTCGTCGTGCAGCGCGGGACCAACCACGTCTGGCACAACCGCGGCACGCAGCCGTGCCGGTTTGCCTGGATCCTGCTCGACGCCGAGCCGTCAATGGGCGGCTGACCAGCGAGCCATCTCCGCAAACAGCTGAGGCGGCGTGCGGGCGGGCAGCGACGGATCGAGCTCCCGGTAGGCGGCGAACACGTTGGCCGCCACGCGTTCGGGATCCTCCCAGTCGGCGAAGTCTGAGATGTCGATGTCGTCGGTGGCGGCCGCGGCGTCCATCCCGGCCTCGAAGCGCACGCGCGATTCGCGCTGGATGAACTGCAGGTAGCGGCGCACGTCACGGACCCCGGAGGCGTCGGTGACCGGTCCGTGGCCGGGGACCAGGACGCGGGCGTCGAGCTCGAGGATGCGATCGCAGGCGGCGATCCAGTTGCTGAGGCTCGCCCAGACGACCGGCGTGCCCTCGATGAACAGCAGGTCGCCGGTGAACACGACCCCGGCATCGGGCACGTGGACGATCGTGTCCCCGCCGGTGTGAGCCGGTCCCAGTTCGACGAAGGAGACCGCGCGGTCGCCGATCGCGATGTCGAGTCGCCCGGCGAAGGTCTGGGTCGGGGGGCGCACCGTGATTCCCTCGAAGTCAAACGGGCCGAAGGCGCGGTCGACGAACTCCGCCATCTCGGGCGACAGCCCCGGGGCGGTCTTGAGCCCCTGCAGCAGCTGCGGCGAGACCTCCTGCATCTCGGCGGCGCTGACCGCCGAGGCGTAGATCTCGGCCGCCTCGGGCAGCAGCTCGTTGCCGAAGCAGTGATCGGGGTTGGAGTGGGTGTTCAGCGCGGCGTCGATCGGGTTGCGCTCCAGCACCGACGCCATCGAGTCGAGCATCTCGCGCGTGAGATGCAGGTCATAGAGCGTGTCGACCAGCAGCGACGTGCCCGAGGCGGTGATCAGGCCCGCGTTGCTCCAGCCCCAGCCGCCGCTGGGCTGCAGGTAGGCGAACAGCCCGTCACCGAGCTCGTGCAGGCCCTTCTCGTAGGCGACCTTCATGTCAGCTTCCCCTCTCGTCCTCGAGCGTGTCCGATCACTAGTATCGCGGCCGTGTCCGGTGCGACGTCATGAGCTCTCCGCTGATCGTCGGAGTGGGGGGCAGCACGCGTGAGGGCTCCTCCAGCGAACAGGTGCTGCGGGCGTGCCTGGACGTCGCGCAGGAGAGAGGCGCACGGACGCGGCTGGTCGGAGCCCAGGCGCTGCGGCTGGCACCCTACGAGCCGGGACTCGTCGTGGCGGGGCAGCCCGAGGTGGAGCTCGTGGAGGCGGTCCGGGAGGCCGACGGCGTCATCCTCGCCTCGCCCGGCTACCACGGCGGCATCTCGGGCCTGGTCAAGAACGGCCTGGACTACATCGAGGAGCTGCGCGGAGACCGGCGGCCCTACCTCGACGGGCGCGCGGTCGGCTGCATCGCCTGCGCCGCCGGGTGGCAGGCGGCCAACTCGACGCTGGCCGCGCTGCGCGCCGTCGTCCACGCGCTGCGCGGCTGGCCGACGCCGGTCGGGGTCGCGATCAACACCGCCGATGTCGTCTGGGAGCCGTCGGG
>CAZZYU010000159.1:0-4625 GCA_964658375.1 uncultured Acetobacteraceae bacterium
CCGACCCGACCGAGGGCATGGAGCCCGAGGAGGCGCTGCACTTCCACATCCTGCGCCGCAAGAAGGACGGCGTGGAGGAGTGGATCGACCGCTGCAACGAGAAGATCGGCGCCGTGCCGACGCTCAACACGGTGCTGCTGCCGGCGATGAAGGAGGTCGGCGACAAGTTCGGGGCCGGCGAGCTGATCCTCCCGTTCGTCCTGCAGTCCGCCGAGGTGATGAAGAAGGCCGTCGCCCGCCTGGAGAACTACCTGGACAAGCTCGAGGGCTACACGAAGGGCACGGTCGTGCTCGCCACCGTGTTCGGCGACGTGCACGACATCGGCAAGTCGCTGGTCAACACGATCCTCACCAACAACGGCTACACCGTCGTCGATCTCGGCAAGCAGGTGCCGATCTCCTCGATCCTGGAGGCCGCCGTCGAGCACGACGCGACCGCGATCGGGCTGAGCGCGCTGCTCGTCTCCACCTCCAAGCAGATGCCCGCCTGCGTCCAGGAGCTGCACGCGCGTGGCCTGGAGTTCCCGGTCCTGATCGGCGGCGCGGCGATCAATCGCAACTTCGGACTGCGGATCCTCTACCCCAACGGCGCTGACTCCGACGATGTCTACGCCCCCGGCATCTTCTACTGCAAGGACGCGTTCGAAGGACTGGCCCGGATGGACGACCTGGTCGACCCCGAGGCCCGGGAGGCGCTGCTGACCAAGACCCGGACGGCGGCCCAGCGCCTGCGTGACCAGCCCGACGCGCCCGCCGACGACGCGCCCGACGTCACCGACGCGTCCGCGCGCAGCTCCGCCTCGGTGGAGGTCGCCGTGCCCAAGCCCCCGTTCTGGGGCGCCCGGGAGATCGAGGTGCCGATGGATGAGATCTACCCCCATCTGGACACCCACGTGCTGTTCAAGCTGCACTGGGGCGGGCGCGGGGTCAAGGGCGAGGCCTGGACCGAGCTGCTGCGCACCGACTTCCAGCCGCGCCTGGAGCGGATGTGGCGTGAGCAGACCTACCTGCATCCGCGGGCGGTCCTCGGCTACTTCCCGTGCAACTCCGACGGCAACGAGCTGATCATCTGGGATCCCGATGACTTCGATCCCGGCCGGGATAAGAACCCCGAGCTCGAGCGTCTCGTCTTTCCCCGCCAGCCCCGCCACGACCGGATCTGCCTGGCCGACTTCTACCGGCCGCTCGGCTCCGAGCCCGACGTCGTCGCCCTCCAGGCGGTGACCGCCGGCGAGGAGGTCACCGAGCTGATGGCGTCGCTGGAGGCGCAGGGCGAGTTCGCCGAGCAGCTGTTCGTCCACGGCCTCGGGGTCCAGACCGCCGAGGGGATGGCCGAGTGGCTGCACGCCCGGGCCCGGTCTGAGCTGGGGATCGGGGCGGCCCAGGGTCGCCGCTATTCGTGGGGCTATCCGAGCTGTCCCGAGCAGTCGGAGCTGGAGAAGGTGTTCCGGCTGCTCGACGCGCCGTCGATCGGGCTGCGCCTGAGCGGCGGGTTCGCGGTCGAGCCCGAGCAGTCGACGCTGGCGATCATCGCCCACCACCCGCAGGCGGTCTACTTCGGGATGCGCTCGGGCAAGCTGTCGCCGCTGGGCAAGACGAGCGGCGACGACCTGGTCGCTGGTACCGAGAAGGATCCGACGCGGGTGGCGACGCTGCCCGACGCCGAGCCCGAGCTCGCCGCGCAGACGCACTGAACGCTGAGGAGCAGGGCGCAGGGCCGGCGGGTGAACCGGCGACTCAGTTGCGCGCCAATTCGGGCCCGTCATCCGTCACGGGCACGTTGATCCGTCAGGTGCGTGTCAATCCGTCACGGGCGCGTGTCGCCCGCGCGGGCAGCTTGACCGGCGCGGCGTTCATCGCGCGCAGCCGCACCTCGCGCCAGGACATGCCCTCCTTCAGCAGCGCCGGGGTGCCGACGAGGATCGCCGTGGCGACCTCGACCGCCTGCAGGATCACGCCGTAGGCGACCCCGGTTCCCCAGCCCACGTGCCAGCCCGCGGCGAGCACGGTCGCGCAGGCGGCCTGGAAGACGCCGAGGTTGGCCGGCGTCGCCGGCAGCACCGCGGTGATGTTGACCGCGAACAGGACCGCGGCCGCGCCGCCGATCGGCACCTGATGGTTGAGTCCCAGGGCGACCATCAGCACGTAGCACGACAGCCACTGCAGCGCCCATGCGGCGAGCTGGCCGGCGACGGCGATCGGTCCGAGTTTGGGGTCGCGGAACACGATCAGGCCCGCGCGGACCCGGGTCATCGCTGCTCGCGCCTGGGCGAGGAGCTCGGCGACGCGGCGGGAGCGGGAGCCGGCCGCGCCGCGGCGCAGCGCCAGCGGCGCCACGAGCACGAGCGCCAGCAGCACCGCCGGCGCGATCGCGACCGCCAGCAGCGCGTTCTGGTGTCCGCTGAAGATGTTGACCGACGAGAACATGATCGCGCCCAGGATCACCAGCGCGACGATGTTCAAAAGCGTCTGGGAGACCAGTGAGCCGAGCACGATCGGGAGGTTCTCCCGCGGGCGGCCGGTGCGACGGGAGACGACCAGGGCACGGGCGGGCTCGCCGAGACGAGCCGGCAGGGTCGAGGACATGAGCACGCCGATGAACGTCCCCTGCAGGGCGTCCGACATCCGGATCATCGCCTTGGGCATCGCGGCGCGCAGGATCGCCAGCCAGGAGACGGCTCGCATCGCCATCGCGCAGCACATGATCGCCAGACCCAGGACGACGTACGTGGGGCTGGAGGCCAGCAGCGCGTTGACGATGTTGCCCAGGCCGATCTTCTTCAGGGCGAGGACGGCGAGCGCCAGCGCGCCGAGCGAGAGCGCGGCGAACGCAAGCCGGCGCGCGGCGGTGACCACCGGGCTGTGCCGGGGCGCGAGCGGTGGCTCGAGGCTGGGTATCCGCTTGGCCCGCACCACCGGCTTCAGATCCGCGGGACGCAGACCGGTGGAGACCGCCAGCCGCGCGGCGGCGCCCCGCGGCTCGGGGACGGCGATCGCATCCTCGTAGGCGCCCATCACCTCGGCGGCCACCTGCGACCACGCGAAGCGCTGCACGTCACGGGCGGCGGCCCGGGCCATCTCGCGCCGGCGCGCGGGCTCGTCCCAGAGGTCGCGGAGGGCGACGGCCAGGGCCTGGGGGTCGGCAGGCGGCACGAGCACGCCGTCGACGCCGTCTCGCACGACGTCGCGGTAGCCGGCGATATCCGAGGCGACGACGGGCGTCCCCGCCGCGAACGCCTCGGTCAGCACCATGCCGAAGCTCTCGCCGCGCAGCGACGGGGCGCACAGCACGTCGGCGTGCTGCAGCTCGGCGCGCTTGCGGGCATCGTCGACTTTGCCCAGCGCCCGCACCCCGCGGTCGTCCATGAGCAACGGGGCCAGCTCCTCGTCGGTGGGGCCGATGACCGTCAGCTCACACGGAATGTGCTCGCGTAGCGCCTCGAACGCGCGCAGCAGCAGGGGCAGGCCCTTGCGCTCCACCGCCTGGCCGACGAACACGATCCGCAGCGCGTCGCCCGGGCAGCGGACGCCGGCGCGGGCGGTGAGCGCGGGGTCGACGTCGACTCCGTTGGGGATCACCCGGTACCGGCCGCCGAAGAAGCGCCGGCCCGTCCAGGCGGCCGCCTCCGAGACGGCGATCCGCACGTGGAGGTGGTTGAGCGTGCGGCGGGCGCCCAGGAGGTTGCCGATGCCGTTGGTGAGCCGGTTCTCCGAGTAGGAGTGGAAGGTGCCGACGACCGGGAGGTGGGCGAAGTTGGCGGCCATCCAGCCGACCAGGAAGGCGATCGGCTCGTGGATGTGGACCACGTCGTAGTCGCCGGTGCGCAGCTCGCGCCGCAGCGCCGCGACGGCCGCGGGCGAGATCGACAGGTTGGAGACCGCGCCGTTGGCCTTGATCCCGACGGTGCGCCCGAGCGGGATGACGTACTCCGGCAACTCGAGGTCCTGGGGCGTCGCCCCGCGGTGCATCGCCGTGGAGAGGACGTCGACGGGGTCGACCGGGGACAGCACCCGGACGTGATGGCCCTCGGCCGAGAAATGGCGAGCCAGCGCCTCGATGTGCCTGGTGACGCCCCCCGGGTAGGTCCACGAATACGGCGACACGAGCGCGATTCGCATGGCCCTGGACTCTATCCAATCCGGCGGCCCTGATCAGCGCGCGCGTCTATCATGGACCGGTGGCCGTGCGGATCCGTCACTTCGTCAAATACACGTTTCTGAAGGTCGATCCGGCCTGGCGGCGCCTTGACGACGAACGGCGGGCCGCCGACAAGCGGGAGTTCATGGCCGCGTGCGAGGACTTCGCCGACGGCCACCTGCTGCGGTCCTTCTCGCTGGTCGGCACCCGTGGCGACGCCGACATGATGCTGCTCAGCCAGGCCCAGAACCTCGACCGCATCCACGAGTTCCACGTCGTCCTCGCCCAGAGCGGGCTGATGAAGTGGTGTGAGACCCCGTACTCGCTGCTCGCGCTGACCAAGGAGTCCGAGTACTCCGATGAGTCGCGCCTGGAGGTCCGCCCCGCCCACGGCCGGTACCTGTTCGTGTACCCGTTCGTCAAGACGCGCGGGTGGTACCTGCTGCCCGCCGACGAGCGCTGGCGGATCATGCAGGAGCACATCAAG
>CAZZYU010000160.1:0-4517 GCA_964658375.1 uncultured Acetobacteraceae bacterium
GTCGCCGGCCTGGTCGCCGACCGCGATCCGCGCGGCCGCCCACGCCGCCGCGCCCGCGCATGCCCAGGCGGCCTCGCGTCCCGAGCGTCCGCCGGTGATCGCCGCCGCCCAGCCCGTGGCTCCGCCGACACTGCGCACATGCGCGGACCTGGTCAGCCGCCGGGCCTGCTCCAGCGCGTCCAGGCACGCGTGCAGCGAGCGGTCGTCGAGGATCGCCGGCCCGTCGGCGAGCGCCGCGGCCGGGGCATGCAGGCCGGCCAGCCTCAGCCACGCCGGGGTGTAGGTGCGCACCAGCCAGTCCATCGCCAGCCAGGCGCGTTCGGTGTCCAGGCCGTCCCCGGCGGTCCCGATCGTGCGCGTCAGGTACGGGCGCAACCGCTGGCGGCGGACGTCGTCGAGCCCGTCGTTGAGCGCGATGCACAGCGCGCGCAGCACCGGGCTCACGCAGGCCGGGGCGTCGGTGTGCGGCTCGCCGGCGAGGTGGCTGACCCACTCCATCGCGCAGCGGCCATCCTCGGGGCGGGCGTGGGTCCCGTAGGCAAGGGCGTAGTCGTCGGTCATCGGCTGGCCTCCTGATCGCTGGCAGCGACATTGTCCCGTGTCGCCGCGCCGGCGTCCACCCGCCTCGGTTCGGTCATGCCGCGAAGCGGTAGCCGACGCCCGGATCGGTGCGGATGTAGCCCCCGCCCGCCCGGGTTCCACCCGCCCGGCCCGCCGACGGGGCCTCGATCTTGCGCCGCAGATTCGCGATATGCGCGCGCAGCACCTGCGTGTCGTCGCCGTAGCCCGCGCCCCAGACCGAGACGAGCAGATCCCGATGGGTCATCAGCCGCCCGCGGTTGCGCGCCAGCAGCGCCAGCAGGCTGAACTCGGTCGGGGTGAGGCGCACCTCCTCGCCGGCCAGCGTCACCGTCCGTGACGCCAGGTCGATCGACAGCTCGCCGGTGGCGATCACCGGTGACTCGCGGTCGGGCTCGATCCGGCGCAGGTTGGCCTGCAGCCGCGCGATCAGCTCCCGGGGCCCGAACGGCTTGGTCACGTAGTCGTCGGCGCCGACCGCGAGCGCACGGACCTTGGCGTCCTCGTCGCCGACCGCCGACAGCACGATCAGCGGAATCGCCGTCCACTCGCGCAGTCGCCGGCACAGCTCGATGCCGTCCATGTCGGGCAGCACGAGGTCGATGATCCCCGCCTCCGGACGCGACACCGCGGCCAGGTCCAGCGCCTCCTCGCCGCTGGATGCCGGCAGCGCCTCAAAGCCGGCGTCGCGCAGGATCACCCGCAGTGCCCGCAGGATCTGCGCCTCGTCGTCGCAGACGAGCACCCGCGGCCGATGGTCGCCGGCGCTCATGTCGAGCCGATCGGCGCGATCTGCGCGATCGGCAGCGAGACGACGAAGCTCGTGCCCTGTCCGGGCAGCGAGTGCACGGCGATCGTGCCCCCGTTGGCCTCGATGAAGCCCTTGACGATCGCCAATCCCAGCCCCGACCCGACCCCCGCCGCCGAGGCGGCGCGCCGGCCGCGGTAGAACGGCTCGAAGATCCGGGGCTGCTCGGTGGGCTCGATCCCGGGCCCCTGGTCGACGATCGAGATGAGCACCCGGGCGCCGGAGCAGCGCACGCGCACGGCGACCGGCAGCCCCCCGCTGTAGCGGTGCGCGTTCTCCAGCAGGTTGGCCAGCGCTCGCTCCAGCTGGGCGGCGTCGGCCCGGATCTCCGGCACGTCGGGCTCGACGGTCAGGCGGTAGCTGAGCGGCTCGTCGCTGCGGCCCTCGGCGGCGGAGGCGATCAGGTCCTCGATCGAGACCCAGTCGGTCCGGGGCTGCGCGACCCCGGCCTGCAGCCGCGAGAGGTCAAGCAGGTTGTCGACGAGATCGGCCAGCCGAGTGGCCTCCGAGACGACCGACTCCGACAGCTCGACCCGCTCGTCGTCCTGAAGCGTGTCGGAGCCGAGCGCATGCCCGGCGGCGACGACCGAGGTGAGCGGGGTGCGCAGATCGTGGGAGACGGCGCGCAGCAGCGCGGTCTTGATGTCGTCAGAACGCCGCAGCGCCTCGGTCTGCACGCGTTGGGCCTGCAGGGCGTCCCGGCGACGGGCGATCGCCACCAGCGCGGCCAGCGTCGGCACCACCTGCCCGCGCAGGTACAGCTCGGTCTCGGGGTCGAGCTCCCGCGGGACCAGCAGCGTCGCGACCGGCTCGCCGTCGGCGCCGCGCAGCGGCAGCGCGAGCCGCCGATCCTCGACGACGACTCCCGATCTCGTCGGCTCGGATGCTCGCAGCGGCTCGGTGACGATCGCCGCCGAGGGCAGCCCGAGCGCCTCGGCGACCCGCCGCGCGGTCGCGCCCAGCGCGCGCTGGGTGTCCTCGCCGAGCAGCAGCTCGCGGGCCATCGCCGCCGCCAGATCGGCCTCCCGCCGGCGGCGCTCGGCTTCCAGCGCCCGGGCTCGCGCCAGCTCGGCCACGGTGGAGACGACGACCGCGACGACCGTGAACGCCGCCAGCGCCACCCAGTTGCGGCTGTCGGCGATCGTGAAGCGGCCGGTGGGGGGGATGTGGAAGAAGTTGAACGCCGCGGCGCTCAACAGCGAGCACAGCAGCCCCTGAACCACCCCCCAGTAGATCGACACCAGCAGCACCGCCGGCAGGTAGACGACGCTGAGAGAGACGACCGGCGCGACCTGCTGCAGCCCGTAGATCGCCACCGTGGCCAGCGCGACCGCGGCGATCGAGACCGCCACGCCCGACGCCCGGCGCGGCCGCGTGATCGGCAGCGCCCGAGCGGCCAGCGCCGCTGCCCACCCGCGGGGCCGGTTCCGGCCGCTCAGCGCGTCGGTGCTCATGTGCCCGCGGTGTCGCTCTCGTCAGCCGCCGGCGGTGGGGAGGCCGACCGCGCGGAGGCGATCTGCGCCAGCAGCCCGGCGGGAGTGGTGCCGCCCAGCACCCGCAGCCGCGGGAGCGCGTCGGGGCTGTCGGCCGGCTGTGCCCACCCGGGGACGACGGTCGTCGAGCCGACGAACCCGGCGGCCTTCACCGCGGCGACCACCGTCGGATCGTATTGCCCCGACGGGTAGCAGAACCAGTTGACCGGGACGTGGTAGCGGTGCTGCAGCGTGCGCCGGGCGCCGGCGACCTGCGCGTGCAGCTGCGCTGCGTCGAGCGTGACCAGGTCGGCGTGGCTGATCCCCTGGGTGTCGAGCTCCCAGCCGGCGCGGATCAGGGCCCGGACCTCGCCGGTGGTCATCCCGCCCTGGGCGGGCGGAAGACCGGTGAGCTGGAGGTTCTCGTCGGCGGCCCAGTCCATGCGGCGCAGCACCGGCAGCGCGTCGGCGTACTGGGAGTGGTAGCCGTTGTCGAAGGTGATCACGATCGGCTTGGCCGGCAGGCGCACGCCGTCGCGCCAGTTGGCGCGAACCTCGTCGAGTGTCACCGCGTGCCAGCCGGCGGCCCGCAGCGCGTGCATCTGAGCGGCGAACTCGGGTTCGGGGACGTAGAGGCCCGGGAACGGCGCCCCCGTCGGCGGCGGGGCGATCACGTGGTACATGAGAATCGGGACCGTCGCGTGGCCGGGCCGGCCGGTGCCCGGCCCGAGCGAGACCAGTCCGGCAACCGTCGGATGCGAGCCGGCGGCGTGACGGTCCGAGCTCGCCGTGGCGCCCTTCCGGGACGCCGAGCGCCCGGCGACCGCCCGGGCGTGGTGCGAACCTCCACCACCGGTCAGGGCGACCGCGACGACGGCGACGATCACCGCGACGACGGCGAGCAGCGCTCCCACCCCCGTCGCGCGACGACGCCGATGGCGCCGACGGCGCTCGCGCGCTCGCTCGGCGTGCCGCCGCTGAAGTGCCTCCCGGTCCATCGTCTCACCGCCGAGCGTATAGCGTCGCCGTGCCGCATCGGGGAAGGAACCCCGCGCCGGAGGGCGAAACCGACGAGCATGCTGCTCCGCCACCGTTCCCCGGACATCGACACCACCCCGGTCAACCTCTCGCCGCGCCTTGCGCATCTCGAACAGGGATGGGTCGCCGTCCTGCGCTGGCTCAACGCCAACCGGGTCGACTTCGTCGTCGTCGGACCGGTCGCCTACGCGATCCGCGGCGAGCTCACCGCCCGCGGTCCGGTCGCGATCGTGCCCGCCCCCTATGACCGCAACTACGAGCGTCTGAGCACCGCCCTGGTCGCTCGCGGCGCCGGCCTGCGCGCGACCCCGTCGGTCGAGCTCAAGCTGAGCGCCGACAAGCTGGCCCGCGCACGTCGGTGGCTGCTGCGCGTCTCCGGCTATGACCTCGACGTCGACATCGAGGAGTCGGGGCGCTATCAGGAGCTGCTCTACGAGTCCGGGCGCTTCGAGCTCGCTCCCGACCTGACCGTCGAGGCCGCGGCGCCCGAGGATCTGGAGCACTTCTCCCACGTGCACCGCACCGGGGTCGCGCCCGAGTTCCGGGTGCTGCGCAACGAGCCGCCCGAAGCGGAGCTGCCCCGGCCGGTCAGGCCGGGCGACGCTTCAGCGGATTCTTAG
>CAZZYU010000161.1:0-4477 GCA_964658375.1 uncultured Acetobacteraceae bacterium
CGGTATCTCGCAGCGTGATGCATAGGAGGAGGGTCGAGCCGGACAGCATGGTGGTCCAGATCACTCCGCAGGTCCGCCAATCGCCGACCGTCCAGGCCGGGAAGAGCGCTGACTCGGCATGCCCCAGTGGCGCGAGCGTGGCCGCGACGCTTGCCGTCACCGCGGCGACCGCGAAGCCCCCGCCCGGCGCGGCGTTGCCGTGGGCGCGTCGCCAGGCGCCGTAGGCGACTGCGGTGGCCATCGCGGCGATGCCCTGCAGGATCAGCACAGCGGGGTGCGGCGGAAGGTCTGCACCCCAGATCAGGATGCAGAGAACCCATGTGATCACCAGCGGGCATGCGGCCAGTGCGCGCGCAGTCGTTCTCCATCGCAGGGTGCGTGGGAGGGTGTCGACCAGGGCCGCGGACTGCTCGTCCACGCACCATGCGGTGCCGGCTGCGATGAGCGCGACGGTGAGGCCCTGGAGGGGCCAGAGCGTTCCCGGTCGGGACGCCACGGTCGTCATCAGGCCGGCGGCGACGATGCAGAGCCCGAGCACGCGTCGCCAGGGCGTTCCGAGAGAGGCGTAGCGGGTCACGACGAGCGCAGGGGGTTGATCAGCGTGTGATCGAGGCCGCCGTACATCGCAAGCAGCACGCTCGCGATGGCGATGACCACCACTGTGGCTGCGGCGAAGGGCAGCCGGCCCCGCTGATCACGGTCGTGCCACAGCGCGGCGATCGCCGCCAGCGCGCACAGGCAGGCGATGTAGAGCAGCCACCATTGCGGCGAGCCGGTGAGGATCATGGTCCGCATCGCATCACCCCTGATCCCGACGGGGCCGCCAAACAGCGTCCACGGCATGACGACGCGAATCCGCCGCAGCGACTCCACGACGCCGTCGGTGAAGATGCAGGCCGGGATCAGGGTCACGGCGACGAGTGGGGGCGCCGCGATCCAGTCGATCCATCGCGCCATCGCGATCCCAAGCAGTGGACCCCCAAGAGATGCGATCGGCACCTCCCCGAACAGCACGACTGCGACCCAGCCATGCGAGACGGGTCCGAACGGATATCCGTTGGGCGGCGGCGGGTGGTGGCGGTAGGTGAGATACCCCCATAGCCACCACGCCAGTCCAGCGGCAAAGGGGACGACGCACGCCGTGATCAGCGCCAGCGTTCGCGTCCGCTCCGCGACCGGAACAGACCCGGCCGCCGCCGCCAACGTATCTGACCGTCGCGTCAGCGAGAACGTCACGAACATGCCGAGGACGCCGATCGTCGCCGCCGGCGCGACTGTGAGCGTCATCACCGAGGTATGCGGATCGGGCCCTTGCACAATGCACAGGTAGACGTTGGCGAGCACCCCGAGCACGAACAACGGGTGCAGCGCATAGCGCCGAGCCTCCAGCCGCGCCAACGTCACGAGCACGCGACGCCGGTGGGTGCCTGTGGGTCGGGATTGCGCGACCGCGGTAGCGGCGCTCATACCTCGGCTCCCTGTCGGCCGCGCAGCCCGGCGCCGAGCGTCAGCAGATACGCGTCCTCGACCGTGGGCTCGGCCGGCCGCGCGTCATCGGGCGGCGCGCCACCGATCGAGCGCATCTGCCCGGTGCCCGTCCGCCACGCCACCTGGGCACCCGGAACCTCGTTCTCGTGAAGCCACACACGGCCCGCCGCCCGCTCGACGAACGCGCTGACGGTGCCGTCGAAGTGCACCCGGCCGCTGTCGAGCACGATCACGCGCTCGCACAGCGCCGCGACGTCATCGGTCTGATGAGTGGCGAGCAGCACCGCTCCCCGCGCGCCGCGGTCAGACAGCAGGCCCCGCAGGTCAGCGCGCTGTGCCGGGTCCAAGCCGGTCGTCGGCTCATCGAGCAGTAACAGCACCGGATCGCCGATCAGCGCCTGAGCCAGCGCGAGCCGACGCCGCTCGCCCCCCGAGAGCGCACGCGTACGGCGCCCGCCCTTGGCGTCGAGCCCGACCAATCCCAGGGCCCGCCGGACTTCCGCGTGGCGAGCGGCGGGCTCGGCCCACTCCTTGAGAACGGCGATGTAGTCCAGGAACGAGAACGCGGTCATCGTCCGCGGCAGCACGAGCTCCTGGGGCAGGTAGCCGATGCGCCTGCGCACCTCGGTGCGCTCCGCGGCCGAATCAGTCGCGCTGCGGCCGAGCACCTGGATCGACCCGGCGCTCGGCGGGGACTCGGTGCACAGCAGTCGCAAGAGCGTCGTCTTCCCGGCGCCGTTGGGACCGAGCAGACCGGTCACGCCGGGTCCGATCTCGAGATCGAGGGGATGCAGGCCAACCGTCTGGCCGTAGCGCTTGGTCAGGCCGACCGAGGCCAGCACGGTCCGGGCGATCACGACCGGACCCTCGGCCTGATCTGGACTGCCAGTATCACCGCGCCCACCACGCCGACGGCGAGGTACACGGGTTGCCACGACGCGCTGACCGCCCGCGTCACGGTGTGATCAGCGCTCGCATAGGCGATCACGGCAATCCACAACGCAGCGACGCCAAGCCCCACGGGCTCCGGATGCCAGCGAGTCAGGCCGATGAGCGCCAGCAGCGTGAGCGAGATCGCCGGCAGCAGCCAGCCGAAGGCGAGCGTCGAGATTCCCGGCACGGCGAGCCCGACCGCCACGGCCGCGGGCACCGAGCACACCCCGACCGCCAGCGCCCGCAGCAGCACCAGACGCGCGTGCGGGTACGGCGTGGCGCGAACGAGGCCGGCCAGCGGATCGACCGAACGAAACGCGACGACCACACCGAGAACCGGCACCAGCGGCGCCACCGTCAGATACAGCGTTCGTCCCTGACTCACGTCGACGAGGGCGGCCAGCGCCGAGAAGGCGATGATCGCCAGCATCGCCAGCATCCACGCCCCGGTCAGTGAGCTGCTGGCGGACAACAGGACAGCATCGCTGTCCCGCAGCCCCAGCCGGCGCAGAAGCCGGATCGCGTAGGGCTGGGGCGGCGTCTGGATCTCGGCCACCACCCGGGTCCACGCGTTCTCCAACGGCTGTTGGACGTGGGCCGCCACCCGCCCCCGGCACGCCGGACACGCCAGCAGATGCGCCTCTGTCGAGGCTGTCGCCGCGATACCGGTCTCGCCAACCGCGTAGCGGGCCAGCACGTCGTCGCTGCAATGCCAGCCGCTCATCACGCCACCGCCCCGTCGCCGGCATAGCCGGTCGCCAAGCTCTCGCGCATCTGGCGCTTGGCCTTGCGCAGCCGGCCCTTCAGCGTTCCATGGGGAAGGCCGAGCAGCCGAGCTGCCTCCCGTGTGGAAAGCCCATCGAGGATCGTCGCCTGGACGACGGCTCTCAGCTCCGGTGACAGCAACCTCAGCGCGAGACCGAGATCGCCGTGCTCGACATTCAGCAGAACCTGGTCCTCGGCGCTGGCCAGCGGCTCAAAGCGGCTCTCCAGATCCTCGTCGGCCCATGGCTCGGGCACGAGACGTCCCCGCATGCGCGACACCAGCCGCCGGGACGCGATGCCCCACATCCACGCGGCCACCTCGCCGTCCCCCCGAAACGACGCAGCACCGTTCCACACCGCCACGAACGTGTCCGAGATGACGTCATCCACGATCTCGCCGTCGTTGCAGCGCCGCCGGACGCGGAGCGACAGCCACGGAGCGTGGCGATCAAAAAGCTCTTTCAACGCCGCCTCCTCTCTGGCTGCCACCCCGCGCAGCAGCGTCGTATCTCCCGGTCCCTCGTCCATGTCCTCTGTCTGTCGCATCGTGACGCCGAAACGGATCACGGATCGCGAAGAATCCTCGAGCGCCGGCGTCAGCGCAAGCGCCGGGCCGCCGCATGGTGGCCCGGCGCTTGGCGATCACCGAAAGCTGACGGGTCCCGAGGCGGTCACCGACAGGTACTGACTCAGATTGCTGTTGCTGGCGAAACGGCAGGAGCCCGTCGATCCGCGGGGCACGATCGCGGCGAACGTGGAGCGGAGGGTCAGCGCGCCCGAGATCCCCGCGTACGTACCGGTCCCCCCGCTCACGGGCGCCCGGCCCTGACCCTTGACCACAAAGCTGCAGGTCCGCGGGTTGATGCTCGGCCGAGCCCGGCTGAGACTCTTGTTGAACGCCCGACCGTCGATCGTGAACGCCCCATGCTTGAGCGTGACCCGCGCGTAGTCACCTTGAGGGTCCGGATGGCCGTCGCGGTCGATGCTGACGGCGGTTCCGTAGTCGCCGATCGCGCCCGTCGCCACCACTGCGCTCTTCGTCGGGCTCTCAGTGGTCAGATACAACGCCACGCCGCCCCCGGTGGGACGGACCGCTGCAGCAGGTCCCGCATGAACCGCGCGGTCATGGCCGACCGCCACCGTCGCCGTCGCCCCGGCCACCAGCGCCACGCCGACAACCGTCGCCGTCCCAACACGTGTCTTGAACCCTCGCATACGAATCTCTCCCATCGGTTGTGTAAACGATGGTCTGTCTGTCGCGCCATCGAGGGCAAACGGATCACGGCCCCGC
>CAZZYU010000162.1:0-2806 GCA_964658375.1 uncultured Acetobacteraceae bacterium
GCCGCGCCCGCCGCGCGCCGCCTGGCGCGTCCAGCGGTGATCGGCGCGGTGGTACTGGTCGCTGTCTTCTTGCTGTTCCCCTACGAATGGCGCCAAGCCGGTGTCGACAGCCTAATCGGAGTGATCTTCTGCCTGTCGCTGGTGGTGATCACCGGGTTCGTCGGTCAGGTGTCACTTGTCCAGTTGGGCTTGGCAGGTGTCAGTGGCTTCGCGGTGGCCAAGTTGGGCTCGGGTATCGGTTTGGGCTTTCCGCTGGCACCGATCATCGCGATCCTGTTGGCGATGGCGGTCGGGGCGCTGGTCGCTTTTGCTGCCGTTCGGGTACGCGGAGTGAATCTGGCCGTGGTGACGCTCGCGGCGGCGATCGCCTTGGAGAACTTCGGCTTCAACAACCCAAAGTGGGGTGCCGGCGTCAACGGTTCACCGGTTGGGTCTCCGCACCTGTTCGGGCTCAATCTCGGGATCAACGCCGGTTTCCCGCTCAACAACGCCTCCCAACCCAGTCCGGTCTTCGGTTTGCTCTGTGGCGCCGTGGTGCTGATGGCGTGCCTGCTTGTCGCGAGCATCCGACGCAGCCGGCTTGGTCATCAGATGCTGTCGGTCCGCTCGAATGAGCGTGCCGCGGCAGCCGCGGGGATCAGCGTCGTCCGGATCAAGCTGCTGGCCTTCGTGCTCTCCTCGGGGCTGGCCGGCCTGGCCGGAGTTCTCTACGCCTACAACTTCCGATCGGTCTCAGCTGACCGTTACGGTCTCTCTGACGCTCTGACGACGCTCGCGTTCGCCTATATCGGCGGCATCACGACCGTCGGCGGAGCGGTGGTGGCAAGCATTGGAGTTACCGGTGGTATCGGCGCGCTGATCACCACGCAATACATCGGCATCTCGGCTGAATACCAGTTTCTTCTCGGCGGGGTCCTGCTCATCGTCATCTTGATCGCCAAGCCCGAGGGCCTGGCGTCCAACCGAGGGCTCGCACCCCCGCCCGTCCTGCTCTACCGCGCTGTCCGCAGGCTCTGGCGGTCAACCGTGGGCCGGCCGGGTCCGTCCCAAGCCGAGGCCGTCGGACATCCGACCGCGGGGGAAGGCTCGTTCGATCCAGTCAGCGACTCGCTGGAGCACACTGCATCGAGACCAGCGCCCTGATGCCCTGCGCAGATGATCGGACGTGTGATAGGGGGAGGGCCCGGCACCTCGTGAGTTGTTGCGGTCTGCGCAGGCCCGGTCGCGCCAATGACGTCGAGGCCCATGACGCTCGCGGCATGTCCAGGGTGAGCTCTGTGGTGACCTCGCTGACAACCCCATGGCCGCGCCTGGGAGGACCGCTATTTTTAGCCCCAGAGCATGCCTGCGCGGTGGTCAGATTGGGTGCAAGCGCGACCTGCGGCGCAGCGGTCGGCGGCTGCTCTAGACCAGCGCTATCCGGCTCGGACGGCATGTGGGCGCAGTCTGGGTGTCGGTTGAGAACATCCCAGCCGGAACACCGAGAGATGTATGCGCGCTGACGCGGAGGCCAACCGCGAACGACTTCTTGACACCGCGGAGTCCCTGTTTGCTGAGCGTGGTACCGACGTCAGCGTCGCCGACATCGTTGCCGCGGCCGGGGTCGGGCCACCGACGCTCTACCGACACTTCGGTGCGAAGGATGGTCTGATTCGTGCGGTTGAGGAGCGTCGATGGGAAACCGGGGCTGCACATCTGGCCCGAGCTCTTGCGGCGCCGACTGCTTGGGAGGGGCTTCGCATTGCGGTCGAGAGCAGCATCGAGCTGGCCGGAGAGAGCCTCGCGGTTCGAGAACGACGGGGCTTGGCGCTGCCGCGATCGCTCGAGCAACTCCTGCTCTCCGGCTGGGCTGAGTTGATCGAACGCGGGAAGCGCGAGGGAAGCATTCGATCGGATTTCGCCGCGACTGACGTCCCATACCTTTTCGCTGCGGTTGGCGCGGCGGCCCGGGCGGCTCAATATCGGAGACCCCTTCAGGACCGTTACGTCGTGCTTCTGATGGAAGGTCTTCGAGCCGACGTTCGCGTTCCGCTTCCCGGGCGTCCTCCGACCCCGAAAGACGTCCACGAGTCGTTCTCGCGAGATGTCCCCTTGATACGCAGAGTGGACGCCGAGGTGGATCCGGGCCACGTTGGTGAGGAGAGCTAAGGAGCCGTCTGGAGAGGCCACGCACGGTCTGGTCGCGTCCCCTGCGTGATCATTGTGTGATGGAGATCGAGCCGGCCTCACCGAAGCGGTTCGGCGACGTGGTGTCGTTGTGGGAGGCCGCCGGACTCACCCGACCATGGAACGACCCCGACGCTGACCTGCGGCGGGCTGTCGACGGACCGGCCTCGGTCGTGCTCGTCGGTGTGGATGGCGACCACCTGGTTGCCACGGTGATGGTCGGTCACGACGGACACCGCGGATGGATCTACTACCTCGCGGTGGCCTCGGATGCCCGGCGGAGGGGACACGGCCGCACGATGATGCAGGCCGCCGAGACGTGGCTGCGCGAACGTGACGTGCCGAAGGTGAACCTGATGGTTCGCGGTGAGAACCACGCCATCCACGACTTCTACCGGACGATCGGCTACGCCACCGACGACGTGGTCGTCTTCTCACGCCGGCTGCACGAGGCGTCGTGACAAACGCGGTGCCGCCATGCCGAGCCTGCGGGAGGTGACCGGGGTCTGACCGCGGATATTGTCGGCGGCCATGAGTGAGACGCCCGGGCAGTTCGGCGTGAGCTTCGCTTCGCCGCAGGTCATCCTGTTCAGCTCAGACGTCGAGCGCGCGGCTGCCTTCTACCGCCGGCTGGGCTTTG
>CAZZYU010000162.1:2906-4467 GCA_964658375.1 uncultured Acetobacteraceae bacterium
GGTGCGTGAATGGAGAACCGTTCAGGGTGACATCGCGCCCAGGATCGCGGCGCCGGCGAGCGCCACGATGATTCCTGTGGTCTGGAGGCGATGGGGGCGTCGGCGCTGCAGCACGAACGCGAGGCCGATCGTCGGGATGGGGTAGAGCGAGGAAACGGCGGACACGGTGCTCAGCGCGCCGTGTGACGCGGCGGCAAAGGCGAGATCCCCGCCGGTGCCGGTGGCGGCGAGGAGCGTGAGCATCGGAACCTGCTGACGGGCGGGGAGGTGTCGGATCGTGCTGGATGGGCTCGACGTTCGGCGAGCGCGAATCGCGATGAACGCGGCGATCAGGGCGGCGGAGCTCGCCGTGGTGAGATGTTCGATCTCGGTGGCCCAGTAGGGGTTCACCTTGGCGGCGGCGTGCAAGGTGATCTGCGTTGTGGCGACGCCGAGCGCCGCGATCAGGCACGCGGCGAACGACCACAGAGGGTTGTGCTGGGTGGCTTCGGAGTCGTCGCCGTTGGCGCTGATGCCACCTCCGAGCAACGCACAGCCGAGGCCGGCGCCGATCCAGGGCGTGATCGCGTCGCCTCCGAGCAACCCGGCGGTGACAGCGAACATCGCCCCCAGCGCGCCGACGGGCGCGGTGATGTACGCCGCTCCGATACTGAGTGCGTAGTAGACCACGCCGAGCTCCACAGTGACCGCGATTCCCGCTCCGCCCGCCCATATGAGGCGCGCGCTGGCGAGCGGCACCCCGCCGGCGACGAGCACCGGTGCGATGAGCGCCGCGCCGATCATTTCGGTGATGGCGATGACCGAGAACACGGCGGTCCGGCCGCTCGAGCGGCCTCCGAGGTAGTCCGAGGCGCCCCAGCCGACGGCGGCGGCTGCGGCGAGTACAAGGGGCATCATTGCGATTGGGCACCAGCAAAGCTCATATTGGCGGTGCAAGTTACCAGCAAAAGGGCTTTTGCTGGTAACGTCGATTTTCATGCAGACCGTCGATGAGTTGCCATTCGTGGCTGGCAACCCAGCCCTCGACTTCGTCAACACCGCCGAGGGGCGCGGACATCCACTCGCCGGCGATGCCTTGACCACGCCCGACGACCTGCGGGCGTGGGGACTCCGCTACGGGATCCTCGCTGCCGGCGCCACCAACCAGAACCCCGATCTCGAGCTGTCTCGCGCTGTGCAGGCACGAGAGCTGCTGTACGAAATTTGGTCTGACCGCACCCGGGGAACCCCCAGCTCGTCCGCGAACCTCGCCCAGCTCGCGGAGCTGGCGTCCGACGCCTACCACGCCGCCCGACTCACCGACAGCGACGACGGTCGCCTTCACTGGCGTTGGGACGACGACGACCTGACCACGGTCAGACACGTCGCCGTCACATCAGCCGTCGACCTGCTGACCCAGACCGGCACCGGCCGGCTCAAGCAATGCCCCGGCGATCACTGCGGATGGTTCTTCCTGGACACCACCAAACGCGGCAACCGCCGATGGTGCTCGATGAGTGACTGCGGGCAGGCCGCCAAGACCGCCAACCGTCGAAAGCGCCCCGACTGACCCAGGACTTCG
>CAZZYU010000163.1:0-4345 GCA_964658375.1 uncultured Acetobacteraceae bacterium
CATGCTGCTGATAGGTCAGCTACCCGCCGACGCGGGTCTACGGTTCTCTCTGCTGCTTTGCCCGACAGATCGTTGAAGCGGCAGACTCGGAGGCGCGCAACGCAACACCTCGGCGCGGACGGGGCCGGCGCAGCGAACTGATACTTGCCGCCGGGCCGAGGGGTCGGTGGGTTCGAGCCGCCGCGACCTTCCTGGGTCCTGACCTTGATCGACGGGGCAACGCTACCGGAGGCCCGAAAGCGAGGAGATTGGTTGCAGGACCATCAGGGTGCCGTGCACGGTGAGGAGGGCGCCCATGATCCTCACGCGCTTGGCGTTCGCGCGACGGAGCTGTGGTGGGCCGTCGGCAGGCATTTCATTCGGAACTGAAAGCCGCCCGGGGTGAATGAGAGCCCACTCGGCTCCTTGAGAAGCGGTAGTGGGCAAATGTGGCATTCCCAGTGCCCTCAGATCCCGTGGCCGTTCTGTGCCGGGGTGAGTGGGACGATAATCGGGCGTGTCGGACCGCGCTGGCGACCGCACCGCACCGCACCGCCGGTGCCGGCTCGGCGCGACCATGCTGTGGCCCAGAGCAACGGGGGAGTGGACGATGCTGGGCTCGAACCAGCGACCCCCGCCTTGTCGAGGCGGAGAGACGCGGACATGCAGTGACAGGCGAGGACACCAGAAGCCGCTAGGTGCAGCGAGTTTCGCGCTTCGCCTATCCTGCGGTCGCCGCCCGATGCGGCTCATTTCGAGCCTGACGGACGCGCTGAGGACGCAGGTCGAGGATCAGCAGCCTGTGGCGTGGTCCAGCGCGCGGCAGACCTCAAGCAGTGTCCCGGAGTTGAGCGTGGCGATGAGATCGCCGAGCTAGGGCTTCGGGAGCGAGGCCACGTGGTCAGCATTCAGCACGCAGGTGCGGGGCATCCCGTCCGCCGTCCCGAGCTCGACCTCCGTCGGCAGCCCGCGGATGTTCGTCGTGGCCAGGACGACGAACACCTCGTTCAGGCGGTCGATCGCCTCATCTCGCGTCAACACGAGGGCGGGACGCCGAGGCCAATCCGGATGCTGAGCCCAGCGGATCTCGCCGCGCTTCACCAGGGCTCGTGCCCCGCCGCCCGCTCCGCCTCAGCGAGCCGCCGCATCGTCTCGGCGGCGGTCACCTCGTGCAGCTGTGAGAGGTCGCCCCGCTCATCTAGGGAGCTATCGCTCTCAGCCGCGCGAAGAGCGCGCTCGGCCTGCTCCTCGCTCCAGTGTGGCGCGCGCTGCAGGAGCTTTTCCTTCGCGGTCATGGCAGCAAGAGCGTACTCGCGGCGGCCAGCGCCTGGCCGGAATGAATCAGGACGCACCCTTCAAGTCCTCGACCACCAGCCCCGTGCGAATCCCCTGCAAACTCCGGATGGACGATGCTGGGCTCGAACCAGCGACCTCCGCCTTGTCGAGGCGGCGCTCTCCCAGCTGAGCTAATCGTCCGGGAAGCGCCATCGTAGCGAGCGGGTGGCGCAGGTGGCGCGTGCGGCCAGGTCTAGAATCGCCATCCATGAGGAGCAGGATCCTCGGCGGGCTGATGGCACTGGCGACGGTGGCGGTGGCGCCCGCGCTGGCGGGTGCCGCGAGCGCGGCGTCGACGACGCACGTGTCGGTCGGCCCGAGCTCGATCGGTCCCCGGACCAACGTCGTCGTGCGCTTCACGCAACCGGTGACGACCGGCACCGTCGGCCAGACCCGGCACACCGCCACGCTGGTGCTGAGCGGGCCCCGGCGCGCGGGCTGCATCGACGCCGTCGCGGCGCCGGTCGCCGCCGCCGACGCCGGAACCCGGATGCGGATGACGCTGCGTCCCGCCAAGCTCGGGGGCCGCTGGTGTGCGGGCACCTACCAGGGACGCCTGGTGGCCAGCGAGCAGCGGACCTGCGCCACCGGACCGGCCAGGGCGTGCCCGCAGTACGTCATCGCGCCCGTCACGCTGGCGCGCTTCAGCTTCCGGGTGCGCTCCCACTGAGAGCGCCGAGATGCCGGTGTGGGCGCCGTGATGCCCGCCGGCTGATTAGCATCAGCCGACGATGGATTTCGAGCTCCCTGACGGCACCCCGCTGCCCCTGCCCGAGGGCGCCACCGGCGCCGACGCCGCGGCCGCGATCGGCCCTGGTCTCGCCCGGGCGGCGCTGGCGGTCAAGGTCGACGCACAGCCGCGCGATCTGACCCGGCCGCTGCTCGACGCGCAGGCCGCGGCCGGCAACGGCCACGTGCCGCGGCTGGAGATCGTCACCGAGCGCAGCGGCGAGGACGCGCTGGCGCTGATCCGCCACGACGCGGCCCACGTGCTCGCGGCGGCGATGCTCGAGCTCTATCCGGGGGTCAAGATCTCGATCGGTCCGGCGATCGACAACGGCTTCTACTACGACTTCGAGTTCCCCGAGGGCGTCGTCATCAACAACGCCGACTTTCCGGAGATCGAGGCCGCGATGCAGCGCCATATCGATGCCGACGAACCGTTCACGCGCGAGGACGTCACCACGGCCGAGGCGCTGGAGCGGTTTGCCGCCGAGGATCAGCCCTACAAGGTCGAGCTGATCCAGGACCTCATCCGGAACGCCGATCCCGCGCATCCCGTCGAGACGGTGTCGCTGTACACCAACGGCCCGTTCACCGACCTCTGCCGGGGCCCGCACGCGCCCTCGACCAAGCGCATCAAGGCGTTCACGCTGCAGTCGGTGGCCGGCTCCTACTGGCGCGGGGACTCCTCACGCCAGATGCTCACGCGCGTGTATGGGACCGCGTTCTTCTCGGCCAAGGACCTCACCGCCCACCTCGAGCTGCTCGAGCGGGCCCGCGCCAACGACCACCGGCGGCTGGGACCGCAGCTCGGTCTGTTCACCTTCTCTGACACCGCTCCCGGGATGGCGTTCTGGTACCCGGCGGGCACGCACGTGTTCAACGCGCTGGTGGCGCTCAGCCGGGAGATGGGGCGGCCCCGCGGCTACACCGAGGTCAAGACGCCCCAGGTCTACGACAGCTCGCTGTGGAAGACGTCGGGCCACTGGGACAAGTACCACGAGCACATGTTCGTCACCGAGTCAGCCGAGTCCGAGATGGCGCTCAAGCCGATGAACTGCCCCGGCCACTGCCAGCTGTACGCCACGCAGGCGCACTCCTACAAGGAACTTCCGTTGCGCTACTCCGAGCCGGGGCTGCTGCACCGCAACGAGCTCTCCGGCGCCCTGCACGGCCTGCTGCGCACCCGGAGCTTTGCCCAGGACGATGCCCACGTGTTCTGCACCGAGGATCAGCTCCAGGACGAGATCGACGCGTGCCTGGACTTCGCGTTTGCGACCTATGCGCTGTTTGACTTCGACGTCCGGCTCGAGCTCTCCACGCGCCCGGAGCAGCGGATCGGCTCCGACGAGCTCTGGGATCGCAGCGAGGCGGCGCTGCGCACGGCGCTGGAGCGCCGCGGCCTGGCCTATGACCTCAACGCCGGCGACGGCGCGTTCTACGGAGCCAAGATCGACATCCACGTCACCGACTCGATCGGTCGCTCATGGCAGCTCGGCACCGTGCAGGTGGACTACAACATGCCCGACCGGTTCGGGCTGACCTACACCGGCGCCGACAACGCCGAGCACCGGCCGGTGATGATCCACCGGGCGCTGATGGGCTCCTACGAGCGGTTCATCGGGATCCTGCTGGAGCACCTGGAGGGTGAGCTGCCGGTGTGGCTGACCCCGGTCCAGGCGATCCTGCTGCCGATCGCCGACCGCCACGCCGACTATGCCCGGGGTGTGCAGGCACAGCTGATCGAGGCCGGCGTGCGTGCGGAGCTCGACGATCGCACCGAGTCGGTCGGCCGCAAGATCCGGGACGGCGAGCTGCGAAAGATCCCGTACATGCTCGTGATCGGCGACCGCGAGGTGCAGGCCGGCGAGGTCAGCGTGCGCGAGCATCGGTCCGGCGATAGTGGATCTCAGGCGGTTTTGGCGTTCGCACAGCGCGTTATGAACGAATCGAGATACGACGGCGGCCAGCAGTGATCCACCGCTATACTTCGGACCGTTGAGTTACCTTCACCACACCCAGCGCGGCCGTTCTTGACTCACCCCGCCGCGCTTCGCATCTAAGTGCCGGTCCCTCGCAGGTTTGACCGGCGTCCGCCCGAACGGGATCAGACGCGGACCAACGACCGGATTCGCGTGCCTGAGGTCAGGCTCGTCGGCGAGGACGGAAAGCAGATCGGTGTCGTCAAGACCGCCGAAGCGCTGTCCTACGCCCAGGAGCGTGACCTGGACCTCGTCGAGGTCGCACCCGACGCCAAGCCTCCGGTCTGCCGCGTCCTGGACTACTCCAAGTTCAAGTACGAGCAGGC
>CAZZYU010000164.1:0-4283 GCA_964658375.1 uncultured Acetobacteraceae bacterium
ACGAGGCCGTCAAGGACCTCAACCTCGAGATCGCCGACGGTGAGTTCATGATCCTGGTCGGCCCGTCGGGCTGCGGGAAGTCAACGGCGTTGCGGATGGTCGCGGGGCTTGAGGACATCACCGGCGGCGAGCTGAAGATCGGCGGTCAGGTCGTCAACGACCGGACCCCCAAGGACCGTGACATCGCGATGGTGTTCCAGAACTACGCGCTGTACCCGCACATGACGGTGCGGGAGAACATGGGGTTCGCGCTCAAGCTCGCCGGGACGCCGAAGGCCGAGGTCGACCAGAAGGTCTCCGAGGCGGCGCGGATCCTCGACCTCGAGCAGCACCTCGAGCGCAAGCCGGCCAACCTCTCGGGCGGTCAGCGCCAGCGGGTCGCCATGGGGCGCGCGATCGTGCGTAACCCGAAGGCGTTCTTGATGGATGAGCCGCTGTCCAACCTCGACGCCAAGCTGCGCGTGCAGATGCGCGCCGAGATCTCGCGCATCCAGCAGCGCTTCGAGACCACGACGATCTACGTCACCCACGACCAGACCGAGGCGCTGACCCTCGGCGACCGGATCGCGGTCATGCGCGCGGGGGTGCTGCAGCAGGTCGGCGCTCCCGGCGAGCTCTACAGCAAGCCCAACAACCTGTTCGTCGCGGGTTTCATCGGCTCGCCGTCGATGAACTTCCTGCCCGGCCACATCCACGGCGACACCGTCCACCTGCCGTTCGGCGACGTCCGGATTCCCGATTCGCTGCGCGCCCGTCTGCAGTCGGGCCCCGGTGGCGGCCGCGACGGCGTGATCGCCGGGCTGCGCCCTGAGGACTTCGAGGACGCCGCGGTCGTCCAGGACAAGACCCACGGGATGACCTTCACCGCGCGGATCGATGTGCTCGAGTCGATGGGCTCGGAGTTCTACGCCTACTTCGCCGTCCAATCCGACAAGGTCGACTCCGCCGAGCTGGACGAGATCGCCCGTGACACCGGCGCGGCCGACCTGCCCAATGACGGCGGCACCCAGGTCGTCGCCCGGCTGGACGCCGCCAGCGGGGTTCGCCAGCGCCAGGACCTGGAGATGTGGTTCAACTCCGAGCACCTGCATCTGTTCGACTCACAGACCGGTCAGAGCCTGCTCGGCGCCCACCCCGGCGAATAAACCCCCGGCCCGGCGCGTGTCGGGGATCATGGGCGTCGATGCCCGAGTCACGCTCCACCGGGATGGCGGGCCTGGATGCCCAGAACGACTTCATGCGCGCTCGCCGGCATGCGACCGGCGCCCGGCTCGCGGCCCGGCTGCGCGGCGAGCCCGACGACGTGGGCATGGTGCTGCCCTATGACGAGGTCGTGCAGGCGCTGGGGTTCGTCTCCGAGCGCCGGATCGGGCTGTCGGTCGTGGCGCTGGACGCGATCGTCGGCAGCGTCGACCGGGCGGGTGAGTTTGACCGCCGCTTCCGTCCCACGTCGGGACGGGTGCGGTCGCGCTGGGAGCACATCGCCGCGATGATGCGGCGCGGCCAGTCGCTGCCGCCGGTCGACCTCGTCCGCATCGGGGAGATCCACTTCGTGCGTGACGGCCATCACCGGGTGTCGGTGGCACGCGCGCTCGGGCGCACCGACATCGACGCCTACGTGACCGAGGTGATCACCCGGGTCGGCGCCGAGCGCACGATCACGCTCGGCGACCTGCCGCTGAAGTCGCTGGAGCGCGTGTTCTTCGAGCGGGTGCCCCTGCCCGACCATGCCCGCGGGGAGATCGCGCTGGCCGACCCCTGGGATTACGCGCGTCTGGCTGAGGCGGTCGAGGCGTGGGGATTTCGCACCAGCCAGGACCGCGAGGAGGCGATCGGGCGACGGGAGACCGCGTATCAGTGGCTCCATGAGGAGTACCGGCCGGTCGTCGCGATGCTGCGCGAGGCCGACCTGATCGCCGGGCGGACCGAGACCGAGGCCTACCTGCGGGTGTCGGCCGAGCGCTACCGGCTGCTGCGCACCCACCGCTGGGACGAGGAGGTCATCCAGCGGCTGGTCGACGACGAGTCACGGCGCTCCCGGCGGCGGCGCACGACCTGACGGGCGTTGGTCTGCGTCGCCCGGCTGGGCGGCCGGCGCTCGCGAACGCTTCGTCAACAGGACGAACCCGCGCTTGGAGAGCAGCACGCAGATCAGGGGGTGACGCCCCGACGGGCTCAGCATCCGCGCGACAGAGCCTCGCGTGTCAGTGCCACCAGGCGCCGAGCACCCGGCGCCAGTTGTCCCAGGCGATCGCCGCCACCTCCTCGGCGCTGAAGCCGACCTGGCCCAGCGCCTCCAGCACCCTCGGGACGCCGGCCACGTCGCCGAGCGCCGCGGGGATCGTCGTGCCGTCGAAGTCAGATCCGAGGCCGACGTGCTGGGGTCCGATCCGCTGGGCCACGTACGCGGCGTGCTGCGCGATGAGCGCCAGTGGGGTGTCGGGATCGTCGGTGAAGTCGGGGCGCAGGAAGCGGACGCCGTAGACGATTCCGACCAGGCCACCGGAGGCGCCGACGGCATCGATCTGCGCGTCGGTGAGGTTGCGCGGGGACTGACACAGGGCGTGCACCGCGGTGTGGCTGCAGACCAGCGGCCCGACGTCGGCGCGCGCCACATCCCAGAACCCGGCCTCGTTGAGGTGGGCGAGGTCGACGAGGACCCCGAGCTCGCCGCAGCGGCGCACGAGCGCGTGACCGGCCGGGGTGAGCCCCGGTCCGGTGTCGGGCGTCGCGGGCGCGGTGAACGGAACGCCGTGGCCGAACGCGGTCTGTCGGCTCCACACCGGGCCCAGCGAGCGCAGCCCCGCCGCGTACCAGTGATCAAGCGCCTCCAGGTCGGGGTCGATCGCCTCGGCGCCCTCCAGATGCAGGACCGCCGCCGGTGGCCCGTCGTCGCGGTGAGCGGCGTCCAGATCGGCCGGCGACCGAGCGATCCGGACCTCCCCGGCGCGCTCCAGCGCAGCCAGGCGTCCGGCGGTTCGGATGGCGGCCGCGGCCGCCGCCGGAAACTCGACCGCCGGCGGCAGATCCCAGCGCTCGCCGCCGGCGGCGTCAGGCTGCGGCTCCGCGGCCACCGGCGCGTCGGAACCCGCGGGCCACGCCGGCGGAGGCGTCCAGACGGCGAACACGGCCGCGCGCACCCCGCCCTCGCGCATCCGCGGCAGATCGATGTGACCGGTGGTACGCCGCGTGGTCAGCTGGGCGTGCCACTGCGCCGTGAGCGCGTCGTTGTGGCCGTCGAGCACCGGGATCATCGTGCGGCCGACGGTACCGCTGCCCACCCGCTGACGAAGCTACAGCGACGTAGGTGACACCGGAAACGCAGTACTCTGGGGCGCTCGCCATGTCGCCCCCCCGTTCGGACGCCTCGGCCAGACCCCGCCGGCGCTACGCGCCGCGAATGACCCCGCCCGAGCGGCGCGAGCAACTCGTCGACGCCGCGTTGCGGGTGATCGTCGAGCAGGGCTACGAGGGCGTGTCGATCGAGGCCATCGCGCGCACCGCCGGGGTCACGCGGCCGGTTATCTACGACCACTTCCCCAACCTCGGCGCGCTGCTGCAGGCACTGATCGAACGTGAGGAGCGAATCGCCCTGTCGCAGATGGCACAGGTCATCCCCGGACCTGAGCTGGCGGTCTCGGCCGACCCGGTCGCGCTGCTCGGAGTCGGCGTCCGGCGCTTCCTGGAGGCGGTCGCCAGCCGACCTCCGACCTGGCGGATCATCCTGCTCCCGCTCGACGGCACACCGGCGATCGTGCGCGAGCACGTCGAGACCAATCGCGCCCGGATCCTCGAACGCCTGCAGCTGCTCGTGCGCTCCGGGGTCGGGGACCGGACGCTGGCGCAGGGCCTCGACATCGAGCTCACCGCCCGCTCGATCATGGCCCTGGCCGAGGAGGCCGGCCGGCGCGTCCTCACCGACCCCCAGCGCTTCTCTCCCGACCGCTACGAGGCGTTCGTCCGGTCGGTGATGAGCCGGATGACGGCCCGCTGAGCCCGGAAATGCGACGAGGACCCGTTTCGGGGTCCTCGTCGCCGGTCATCGCATTCCGCGCTCCACGGCCGGGTAGAAGCGCGGACGAGATGTCCGCTTACGATCACCCCAAACCCGGCGCCACGCCAGAAGTTGCGCCCGCCGCACCGAGTCGATCCGCGGCGCAGAGCCGCACCGGCGCGGGCTTGGCATACTGAGTCTCCCGTCCGGGGGCGTAGCTCAGTTGGTTAGAGCGCCGGCCTGTCACGTCGGAGGTCGCGGGTTCGAGTCCCGTCGCTCCCGTATCGCG
>CAZZYU010000165.1:0-4128 GCA_964658375.1 uncultured Acetobacteraceae bacterium
CCGGTCGTGCCGGTCGGGCCGGTGGGCGCGGTCGGCGCCCCGGAGCCGCTGGTCCTGCCGGCGCCGGTCCCGCGCCGGTGCGGCCGAGTGACGGTCACGGCGATCCGGGGTCGTCCGTGCCGGCCGGCGACGCGCACCACCAGCGGGCCACGGACGCGGACGGTCCGGCGCACGACCGCCCGGTGGCGGCGGACGATCACCGCCCCGGCCAGGCGCCGCCCGTCGATCCAGACCGCGACGTGATCAGAGGCGGCCGGATCGCGGATCGCGATGCGGACCGTGTCGAGCCCGACCACTCTGGCCCGGGGGACGACGACCCGCGCGGTGAGACGGTGAGCGGGGGCGGCGAGGGCGGAGCCGGTGGCGGCCGCGGAGGTGACGGGGGCGGTGGTGGCGGTGGCGGCCAACGTCGCGGCAGCGATCAGACCCCGGCGCATCACAGCACGCCCATCGGTCACCTCGCCGGGTCTCGCCGCGGGTCAGGGCACGCCGTCGACGGATGTACGACCGGCGCGCCGGCGTGCCCGGAAGCGGTCTGCTCCCGGAGGCTGTGCAGGTCAGGGGCGGGCCTCTTCCCGCAGGCTCTGCAGGTCGGGCGCGCGGATCGTCACCCCCAGGCGCTCCCAGAGCTCGACGTTCGGAACGTGGGGCGCGGGTGCGACGAGCCCCAGAACGCTGTCGGCGCGGAGCGGCAGCGAGAGGCCGGCCGCCTCGGCCGCACGCATCGCGCCGTAGACGGGCTGCCACGGGATCGGGATGATCACGGGCCGACGGCCGGTCGCCGGCGCCAGCGCGCCGATCACCGAGCGGAACGCGATCGGCGTCGGATGCGCGAGTCCCGCCAGCTGACCGGAGGCGTCGGGGTCGTCCGCGAGGGCCACCACCGCGCCGGCCATGTCGTCGACGTCGACCATGAACTGATGGCTGGACGCGCCGATCACCGGGATGACCGGCAGACGCGCGACCCGGGTCAGCGAACCGATCATCCCGCCCCCGGGACCGCCGTAGACCAATCCCAGGCGCACGGCGCTGCCGCCGGCGCGCAGGACGTCGGCCTCCGAGGCCAGCTTCGCCCGCCCGTAGAGCTGACGGGTGCCGGCGTAGGCCGACATCGAGGAGATCAGGATGAACCGCACCCCGGCCGCCGCGCACGCCTCGACGAGCCGGCGGGTGCCCTCGACGTTGACCCGTGCGATATCCCGTGCGCGAGTCGCGTTCAGGTCATAGGCGCCGTGGATGAGGGTGTCGACGCCGTCCAGGAGCCCGCCGGAGAGCGGCGTCGAGAGGTCGTAGCGGCGCGACGCCGAGGCCGACGTCGACGCCGGTGAGCGAACCAGCGAGATGACCTCGTGGCCACGGGCTGCGGCGGCGCGCGTGATCGCGCTCCCGACGTAGCCATTGGCTCCCGTGATCGCGATCACCGTCATCGCGTCAGGCCAGCACCGTCGAGGCGATCCGGTGCGCGTTGGACATCACGGTCAGGGTGAAGGTCGTCGCCGGCACCGATGAGAACACGGCGCCGTCGACCATGTGGATGCGGTCCCATTCGGCCAGCCGCCCGAGGCTGTCGGTCTCCAGCTCCCCCGCCCGCGGCGCGTCGACGTGCGGAAAGCTGGCGCCGAAGTGGTAGCTCTTGGCCGGACCCGAGGTCGTCAGGGCCGGAATTCCGGGCCACAGATCGAGGGCGGGCGCCACCGACAGCAGCCGGCCCAGGACGCGGCGCAGGACGCGCGCGGTGGCGGGGTTGGCCCGCGAGCCCACGTGGACACCCGGCAGCTCCTCGCCGCGGCGTGAGACGGTGAGCTCGATGCCCGGCGAGGCCCATGACGGCAGGTAGCCCAGGGCGGCCACCGTGCGGCGCAGGATCGCCGTCGTGAGCGGTGGCAGCGCGGCGAGCGCGGACGGGAGCGCCTCGTCGAACGCCGGGTTGTAGGGGTAGAGGTGAAACTGCGCCAGATCGAGCCCCTCGCGACCGTATTGCACCAGGACGTTGAACTGGTTGAGCGTGAAGGTCGAGTACGAGCGTGGGTCCGGTTGGGCGCCGGTGGACAGGAACGGCAGGACCAGCTGGACGGATTCCGCGAGCTCGACGCGCGTGACATCCGGGCGAGCGGACCCGAGCACCAGCCGCGTGCTTCCGATCCCGCCGCAGGCGACGAACACGCGGTCGGCGCGCAGGGTGGTGATCTGGCCGGTGTCGACGCTCCTCACGCGTGCCCACGGACCGTCGTGATCCTCACCGACGCGGAGCGCCAGCAGCCCGGGCCGATGGACAACCGATCCCGCGGCGATCAGGTCTGACAGCGTCTGGGAGGCGGAGTAGATCAGGTGGTACGGGCAGCCGGTCAGGCACAACCCGCACTCGACGCACGCGCTGGCCCGCATCGCCAGCCGCGCGGCGCCGAGCGTCACGCCGCGGCGCCGGATCCCCGAGCGCCGCGCCGCGTACCGGCGCAGGACCGCGGCGGCGGGCGGTGACAGGGTGGGCAGCGCGTCGGCGCCCGCCAGCAGCGGAAACAGCTCGCTGTAGTCGTCATCGGCGCCGGCGAACGGAATGTGGTCGAGGATCGTGCGGTAGTGCGGCACAAGCTCGTCGTAGGTGATCGGCCAGTCGTCGAACGTGCGGCGGCTGAACGGCATCACCTGAGCTCCCCACACGTTGGAGAACCCGCCGAATGCCGCCGAGACGGCCCGCGAGTTGCCTCCGGCGACGGTCGACAGAGCGGCGAGCTGGCCACGGTCGCGAAACGGGAAGTCAGAGCCGAACAGCCGTTTCTGCGGGAGCTCGCCCTCGATCTCGGCGACGGGCTGCTGGGTGAGGGCAGCGACGACGTCCGGCGGCCAGCGTGCGGGCGGCGTCCCCGCATACCCGTCGAGCAGGTCCTGGCGTGACGCCTCCAGGCGCTCGCCCGGATCGACGACCACGACCCGGTCGCGGGCCGAGCTCACGGCCGCCAACGCGACCGCGGCGGCGGCCGGTCCGCTGCCGATGATGAGGATCTCCGCCATCGCAGCTTTCGACGCGCGCCGGGCGCTCAGGCAGCGATCTGCTGCACGGCGGCTTCGCGGCGCAGGCCGACCGTCCGCGACGGCTCGGTCCTGCCGAGCGCGAGGCTGACCCGCCCCGCGAGGTTGCCCAGCGCGGCCAGCGCGATCCCGGCGATGACCGCGGCCGAGCGTTTGACGCCCGCGGCCGAGCCCGAGGCCAGGTACCCGGGGATCGCCGACAGCAGCGCGTGTCGCACGAAGGCGAGGTCGGCGGTCTGGTTGCCGGCCTGCTCGAGGTCGTGAAAGGCGAGCACCTTGCCGCGATTGACGGTGTAGCAGCGGCGCCAGAAATACGACCAGGTGAGGCGCTGCGCGGTGACGTGGTGAGACACCTGCAGCGCCGGGTCATAGACGACGCTCTCGTCGCCGAAGCGGTCGGCGACTCGGTGGGACAGGTCCATGTCGTCATGGTCATCGGAGTGAAAGCCGCCGACGGCCAGCACGGCGGCGCGTCGGACGGTCATGCCCGCTCCGATCAGCCGACCCGTCGGTGCCCGCGTGGTCGGAAGTCCCCGGTAGGCGCAGCCGAACACCCAACCGAACTCGTGGGGGAACCAGTCCGGACGCGGCACTTCGAAGATCGGTTGCGGTCCCCCGCCCAGCGCCTGGACGACCGGCTCGGCGGAGTAGATGGCATCCAGGCGCTCGGTCCAGTCGGGCGGGACGACGGCGTCATCGTCGAGGAACACGACGACGTCTCCGCTCACGCGCTCCAGCCCCGAGTTGCGCGCCGAGCCCAGTCGGCCCGGGTAATGATTCTCGATCACCTCGACGCCGGCGACGGGCGCCCAGAGCTCGGTGGCGCGGCGCAGCAGGTCGGGATTGTGATCGACGCAGACGACGATCTCCCTGACCGGCAGCGACTGGGTCTGCATGGACTGCACCGCCTCCACGAGACGGTCCCAGCGCTGCAGCGTGTAGGCGCAGATGATCGCGCTGTAGGAGAGCGATGGGGGGCTCACGACGGTGACCTCGGGAGCCGGCGTTTGTGTGAGGCGGTCTTGTGTCTCGTTGCGGCCCGGTCACCGTTCCAGGCGTAGGCGGTGATCCAGTCGATGTCGAGGTTGGTGTGGGTGGGGG
>CAZZYU010000166.1:0-4059 GCA_964658375.1 uncultured Acetobacteraceae bacterium
ATTGCAGCAACGAAGACCGGCCGCCGCGGGTCGTCGCGGCCGATCGGATCGCGCGATGGCGTTCGCTGCGCCGCCCCCCCGGTGAGGTGCGCCTTCGTCAACACCAAGCGCAAGTCCGGGGGCATCCGAGGAACGCGCTGCCGTTGCGCGTCCGGAGCGGCGTTTTCCGGCGGATGTCGGCGAGGTCAGGGGCTTATGTGTCACTCGCGTAGAGCGCGTCGATTTCGGCATGGTATTTGGTGTCGATTTGCTTGCGTCGGAGCTTCATCGTCGGGGTCAGTTCGTCTCCGCCGGGCTCCCATTCGCTCTCGAGCACGTGGTAGCGCTTGATCTGCTCGACGCGGGCGAGGCGTGCGTTGGCGCGCTCGATCGCGGCTGCGAGCTCGGTGCTGATCGCCGGGTCGTTTTTCTCGTAGCCCTTGGTGTTTTCCGAATCGAGCACGATCAGCGCCACGTTGTAGGGGCGCCCATCGCCAATGCATACCGCTTGGCCGATCAGCGGGCTCGCTGTCTTGACGGTCTGCTCGATGTTCGCTGGGGACATATTCTTGCCCGCCGCGTTGATGATGATCTCCTTTTTGCGGTCGATGATCCGCACGTAGCCCGCGTCGTCGATCGTGGCGAGGTCGCCGGTGCGCAGCCAGCCATCGACGATCGCCTCGGCCGTCTTGTCGGGTTCGCCGCGGTAGCCACGCATGAGCGTCTCACCGCGGGCCAGGAGCTCGCCGTCCTGCGCGAGCTTCAGTTCGACCCCGGGGAGAGCCTTGCCGACCGTGCCGATCCGGATGTCGTCCACGGGGTTGATCGTCGCGCAGCCGGAGAGCTCAGACATCCCCAACGCCTCGCTGATCGGCAGCCCGAGCGCCAGGAAGTACTCCAGCACCTGGGCGGGGATCGGCGCGGCGCCGGACGCCGCCCACCGGATCCGGTCGAGCCCGAGTTTGGCCCGAAGGCCGGCCCGGTCGGACTCCGGCAGAGCGGCTGGGTCGGCGATCCCGGCGGCTTCGAGCCCTGCTTTGAGTTTCTCCCAGATCCGCGGGACTGCTCCCCAGACGGTCGGACGCACCTTCGGGAGAACGTCGGCGATCGTGCGCGCATCGCTGACGAACGTCACCTCGAGGCCCACGACCATCTGGGTGTAGTGCGAGGCCCAACGGTCGGCGATATGCGCTGAGGGAAGGTAGGAGATCGTCCGGTCCTCGGCGCTGACCGGCAACGCGGTCCTAGTCGCGGCGACCTGCGCCAGCAGGTTCGCGTGGGTCAGCTCGACCCCTTTGGGAGGGCCGGTCGTCCCAGACGTGTAGATCAGCGTCGCCACGTCGCCGGGCGACACCGCCCGCCACGCCTGCTCGAACTCAAATCCCGACGGTGCCGCGGCCTCGACCTCGGAGATCGTGAGCGTCCCCTCCGGTGCGCCGTCGACGCTCACGACATGCTCGACCGAACTGGTCCCGAGCGCGGCGAGCACGGTCGCGACGTGCGTGGTCTCGGTGACCACGACGCGGCTCCCGGCGTTGCCCAGCAGGTGTGCGATCTGCTCGGGCGCGTAGGTGTTGTAAATGGAGAACGGTATCGCCCCAAGGTGCAAGGCCGCCGAGTCGCAGATCGCGAACTCCGGGCGGTTTGAGAGCATCAGCGCCACCGCGTCGCCTCGCCGGACACCCAGGGTCGCGAGCCCGCCGGCCAACCGCTCCACGCGCGCGGCATATTGCGCCCAGGTCAACTCCACACCGCCATCGGGCGTGCGCAGGGCGGTCCGGTCGCGGTGGTCGGTGGCGACGCGCTGAAATGCGCTGCAAAGCGTCTCGATCATTCAGCCATGCGCGGCGTAGCGGGTGATGAGCTCATCGCGCCAGTCGACCAGTCGCCGGTCGTAGTCCAGACTGTCTGGCGCGATAACCCACATGTAGGCGTCGCCGATCGCTTCGCGGATGGTCTGCGCCATTGCCGTGCCCGGGTCGCACTCATCGTGTACCGATCCGTCGCGCTGTCCGTCCTGGAGCGCAGCTCGTCCCCAGGCGTGCAGGTCGTCGAGCCACCGTTTGACGAGCCCCCGGGTTGGCGTGTCGATCCCCGCGTCCTCGAAGCTGGCGACGAACAGCGCTCGCAGCCAGGTCGGCCGTTGGGCCGCAAAGGCTCGAAGCCGGTCGATCCCGTCGATGAGCCGTTCGAGTCCTGAGCGGCGCTCGCCGCCGGGTCTGGGGGTGAGCAGCAGCGCTTCGTACTCGCGGTGCATCGCCGCGAGCAACTCGTCCTTGGACCCATAGCGGTCACGGACCATCGACCGGCTGTAGCCGGCCCGCGCGCCGATCTGCGCAGCGGTGGTTCGCGCGTAGCCCTGCTCCGCAACCAGCTCCGCGAGGGCGTTGCGCAGACGCTCGGCGGAGGTCGCGGAGCGTTGGTTCTGTGTGAGCGCGCCGATGCCCGAACCCTACAGAGTTGTCTGCATGCAGACAGATATGTATCGTCGGTTAATGGGCCGAAGTATCCGCCGCAGCTACACGTGGGCGCGTGACGAGATCGCTCGCCTCGATGCGGAGACCGACAACGAGCGCATCACGCACCTCAACGCTGAGGTCCGCTTCGGCAACCCGACGCTGGCCGTCGCGCTTTACACCGTCGCGTTCTGCCGTCAGATGGCGGTCCCGTCGATCGCCGCCGTCGTCCACCGCGGGGGACGCAGCCCGATCATCCGCACCACGCGCAAGCGCAACGACGACACGATGGTGTTCTTCGGGGAGTTCATGCGTCACGGCCACTCATCCGAACGCGGCCGCGCCGCGATCGCGCGTATGAACGAGATCCACTCGCAATTCCCGATCAGCGAAGACCAGAAGCTCTACACCCTCGCGTCGCTCACCTTCGAGCAGGAGCGAATTCCGCGGGCGCTCGGGCTCGAGCCGATCCCAGCGAAAGCGAAGCTGGCCAATTACCACTTCTGGCGCAGCGTCGGCGAACTGGCCGGCATCACACATCATCCCCCTACTTACGAGGCTTACTGGCAATGGACGCGCGCCTACGAACGTGAGCACTGGCGGTTCTCGAGCGGTGGTCGCGCGGTCGCTGACGCAATGATCGATGACTTCGGGGCTCGTCTGCCTCGCACGACCCGCCGCGTCGGGCGAGAGCTCCTGCTTGCGACCTTCGACGACGAGCTACTCGACGTCCTCCGGCTCGAGCACCCAAGACGAGCGACGCGACGGGTCGCGACCCTCGTGGCGGCCACCTACTTTCACTCAGTCGATCTGCTGCCCGACCCGCCCGACCGGTCATGGAGCGACGCGTTCGGCACCGCCTACGGCGACACCCCAGACCTCACCGCCATCGGAGTCCAGTCCACCCCCTCACAGACGACGAGCTCCCCGCCGTCCCAACCGCAGGCCTCACGGCCGTAGCCGCTACGAAACCGGCTCTTGCACGCCCCTCCGCGATCCGCTTGCGGCCTTGGCTCCTGCAGCTGCGACGGTTCAGCCACGAGCTCGAAACACCTCGAGATGAACCGTCCTGGGTTGCTTGAAGACTCCTGGCTTTGGAAACCAGGAGGAGCTCATGCCGACAGATCGCACGGTTGGGAAGTCGACGTCGCGCGGCGCGTGAGGAGAAGCAGGCGGCGGTGAGGATGGTCCGCACGCCTCGACGCTGCGTTAAACAGATGGGATCCAAGGCGGCCATAACGATCTCGCTCAGACTCGATGGTCGTCAATTACGACGCTCAGGCAGACAGCGGCGGCCCACGGAGTCGCAACGGCGAAGCGGTAGACGCCTGAGTCGTTCAGGCAGGGTCCGGCGGGCGGAGGAGTCGCGTGTCACGTTTTTGGCTCAGGCGGCACTTTCGTGTGATGACCGCATCAAGCCCGATCTCGAGCGACGCCGAGCTCCTCACGGCCGCCCAGCGCGATCCTGAGGCGTTCGGCGATTTCTATCGACGCCACGCCGTTGGGGTGAGCGCTGGCTGCGGACACAGACAGCGGACTTAGCGACCGCGGCTGATCTGACCGCGGAGACGTTCGCGCAGGCGCTCGTCAGCCTTGGCCGATTCCGCGGCACCACCGACGACCA
>CAZZYU010000167.1:0-4031 GCA_964658375.1 uncultured Acetobacteraceae bacterium
CGGGGCCCGGCCCACATGACGCCCGCGCGCGGCAGGAATGTCAGCGAGGTCTCACTGCCGCTGGCGAACGCCAGCAGCTCCAGGCCGTCGTCGCCGGCCAGGAACGTGTGCGGCCGGCCGCCGGGCCGGTGCACGACCGTGTCGCCGGACCTGATCGCATAGACCTCGTCGGTCTCATAGCCGAGACCGGTGCCGCCGAGCACGAAGAAGATCTCCTCCTCGTCACCGTGCACGTGGACGGGCGCCTGGCGGGCGCCGGCCGGGACGACATAGAGGCTCGCGCCGATCCGGTCTGCCCCCGCCGCCGCGCCCAACCGCCGGCGCGCGAACGCGATGTCGCCCTCGGCGATGTCGCGCTCGGGTACCTCGTCGCGGTTGATCACGGGTCGCATCGGGCTCGCGCCGGAGACGCTATCGGAGCCCGCGGTTACTCCACCTGGCCAACGGGGCTTGTCCGGCTGGGCGTGGCACGCCCCGTCTCGAATGGGTACACCTTGAGGTGATGAGGACCCATTGAGCGACACCCGGACGGTGAACGGGGGCTACACGATCCCGGCGGGCTGCCGAGACGAGCTGATCGGCGCCGACGGCGCTCCGCTGCCCTATGCCGAGGAGCTGATGGCCACCCTGGAGCGGCTGGGGCCCGAGGCGCTGACCACCGCCGGCCGCCGGCGCGACGCGATCTTCATGCAGCAGGGGATCACCTTCGAGGTGGCCGGCTCTGACGGCGAGCGCCGCGACCGGGCGTGGCCGTTGGACCTCGTCCCCCGCGTGATCACCGCCGCGGAGTGGACGGTCATCAAGCGCGGTCTGGCTCAACGCATCCGGGCGCTCAACGCGTTCGTCGACGACGTCTACCACGCGCACGAGATCGTCCGCGCCGGGATCGTGCCGTGGTCGCTGATCGTCAGCCGCTCGTCGTTCGCGCGTCCCGTGCACGGCGTGCGCGCCCCCGGCGGCGTCTACTGCCACGTGTGCGGCTGTGACCTGGTCCGGGACGGCGACGGGAGCTGGCGGGTGCTGGAGGACAACGTCCGCACCCCGTCGGGGATCTCCTACGTGCTGGAGAACCGGGTCGCGATGACACGGCTGGTCCCCGAGCTGTTCGCCGGCCACCGCGTGCGCGGGGTGGAGAACTACCCGTCGCTGCTGCTCGACGCGCTGCGCGCCGTGGCGCCCGCCGCCGAGAGCCACCCGACGGTCGTGCTCTGGACCCCGGGGGCGATGAACTCGGCCTACTTCGAGCACGCGTTCCTGGCCAGGCAGATGGGCGTCGAGCTCGTCGAGCCGTCTGACCTCGTCGTTCGAGACGCCGTCTGTTACATGCGCACGACCGCCGGGCTGCAGCGCGTGCACACGATCTACCGCCGCCTGGATGACGACTTCATCGACCCGCTCGAGTTTCGCCCCGACTCGGTGCTCGGCGTCCCCGGGCTGGTGCGCGCCTACCGCGCCGGGACGGTCGCGATCGCCAATGCGATCGGCACCGGGGTCGCCGACGACAAGGCGATCTACTACTACGTGCCGGAGATGATCCGCTTCTACCTGGGGGAGGAGCCGATCCTGGAGAACGTCCCCACCTACCTGCTGTCCAACGACGCCGAGCGCAAGGAGGTGCTGCGGCGCCTGGACGAGGTCGTCGTCAAGCCGACCTCGGAGTCGGGCGGCAAGGGCGTGTTCATCGGCCCCCAGGCGTCGGCGGCCGAGCTCGAGCAACAGGCACGGCTGATTCAGGACGACCCCAGCCGCTGGATCGCGCAGGAGCTCGTGCACCTCTCGACCGCGCCGACCGAGACCGGCGATGGACGCCTGGAGCCGCGCCACGTCGACCTGCGGCCGTTCGCGGTGTTCGGCGAGGAGATCCGGATCGTGCCCGGTGGCCTGACCCGCGTCGCGCTCCAGGAGGGATCGATGATCGTCAACTCCTCCGCCGGCGGCGGCTCCAAGGACACGTGGGTGCTCGACGACGGCGGCGCCAACGACCCGGCTCCGGGGACGCTGCCCGCCTACCGCCCACCGCGGTTGCCCGACGTGCGCTACGGCGGCAGCTGGCACAACCAGGCCCAGCAGCAGCAGCAGGCGGCCGACGAGGCGGCCGCCGACGATGCGTTCACCCGCGTCGATTAGCCGATGCTCGCCCGGATCGCCCAGGAGCTGTTCTGGCTCGGTCGCGACCTCACGCGCGCCGAGCACACCGCCCGCATCCTCGACGGCGCCTTCCACGCCGACGTGTCGGGCGTGCCCGGCGAGGGCGGGATCACCCTGAGCTGGGAGGGCGTGCTCGCCACGATCGGCGCCAAGCCGCCGGCTCCCGGCGAGGAGGAGACCGAGGTCCCGGATCGCCGGCTGGGGCGGATCGAGGTGGCGCGCATGCTCACCCTGGACACCGACAGCCCGGCCTCGGTCGTCTCCTGCGTGGCGCGCGCGCGCGAGCGCGGGCGCACGATGCGCGACGTCATCTCGACCGAGATGTGGGAGGCGCTGAACTCCTTCTACCTGCTGCTCGGACGCTACGACCTGCAGGCCGCGCTGCAGACCGGTCCCTACTCCTTCTACCAGGAGGTCAAGGAGAACTGTGCGCTGTTCTGGGGGCTGATGGACCGCACCCTGCTGCGTGACGAGGGCCGCGCCTTCCTGGAGGCCGGCGGGCGCATCGAGGAGGCCGACATGATCCTGCGGATGCTCCGGGTGGCGATCCCGGTCGGATCGATCGAGGACGGCCGTCACGCGCACGAGACCGAGGCGCTGGCCCTGCTGCACGCGGTCGGCGGCTTTCAGGCCTACCGGCGCGCGGTGCGGGTCGGTCCCACCGTCGGACCGGTGGCGCGATTCCTGCTGTTTGACTCAGCGTATCCGGGCTCGGTCGCCTCCTCGGTCGACGCCCTGGCGGCGGCCCTGACCGCGGCCGACGCCCAGCCGCGGTCCTCGCCGCCGGTGCTGCGGCTGGGCCGGCTGATCGCCGATCTCGAGCTGCAGCGGCGCTCCCCGGAGGAGGGCGGCGCGCTGGAGGAGGTGCTCGAACGGGTCCAGGACGAGCTCGAGCTCGTCGATCGTGACATCGACGCCCGGTATTTTGCCATTGCGGCCATCGCGGCCGTCCATCTCTAGGAAGGCCGGACCTGATGGAGCCGGACTCCGCCCCGCCGATGAACTTCGCGATCCGCTACCTGACCGAGTACGACTACGACGCCGAGGTGGTCGACAACCTCAACGCGCTCCGGGTCAAGCCCCACGGCAACGGGCGCCAGCGCTGCGACGAGTTCGCGGTGCGCCTGACCCCCGAGGTCCGGCTGCACCGCCACAGCGACTACTTCGGGACCGAGGTCGTCGAGTTCGAGATCTCACGCCCCCACCGCCACCTCACGATCGACGTGCGCGCGCGCGTGTCGACGCGAGCCGCGGCCCCGCCTCCGGAGTCCGCGTGGGAGGCGCTGAACGAGCCGACCTACCGTGAGGCCGGCGGTGAGTTCCTGCTGCGCACCGACGACGCCGCGGGACATCCGGTGCTGGACGAGCTGCTCGGAACGCTGCGTGAGGCGAGCTCCCCGCTGGAGACGCTGATGCTCGTCTCGGCGTTGATCCCCGACCGCTTCGCCTACCGGCGGGGCGCGACGTTCGTCGACTCGACGGTCGCCGATCTGCTCGACGCCGAGGCCGGGGTCTGTCAGGACTTCGTCCACCTGGGGCTGTGCCTGCTGCGCCACCGCGGGATCGCGGCCCGGTACGTGTCGGGCTACCTGTTCGCCGGCGGCGGCACCGACGGACATGAGTCGGTCGAGGTCGACACCCACGCGTGGCTGGAGGCGCTGCTGCCCGAGGGCGACTCGGGCGAGCCGGTCTGGGTCGGCGCGGACCCGACCAACCGCGGGCTCGCGGGCGAGACCCACGTCAAGATCGGTCATGGCCGCCACTACGCCGACGTGCCGCCGATCAAGGGTGTCTATCGCGGCGCGGCGAGCGCCACGCTGGCGGCGAGCGTCACGATGACGCGCCTGGAGCGCGTCGACCCGGCGTCGATCGCGCGGTCCTGA
>CAZZYU010000168.1:0-4026 GCA_964658375.1 uncultured Acetobacteraceae bacterium
GGCTGCCCAGCGTCGCTGCGCGCGCCCGCGCAGTGGCGGCCGCGCCGCGCTGAGCGGACCGTCCCACGGTGACGGCGCGTTTGTCGCGCGGCGTGAGCCGGGCGCTACTCTCCCCGGCCTATGAGCAAGACGCTGGTCATCGCCGAGAAGCCATCGGTCGGGCAGGATCTCGCCCGGGTGCTCCCGGGCGCGTTCACCAAGCAGGGTCCCAAGGGCGAGCAGTACCTCGAGGGAACCGATCACGTGATCACCTGGGCGGTCGGGCATCTGGTCGCCCTCGCCGACCCCGACGAGTACGACGAGAAGTTCAAGAAGTGGCGGATGGCCGACCTGCCGATCGTCCCGGCTCACTTCAAGCTCGTCGTCCGCGACGAGCGCTCCAAGAAGCAGATGAACGTCGTCAAGCGCCAGCTCGGGCGCGACGACATCGACCTGGTCGTCAACGCGTGCGACGCCGGGCGTGAGGGCGAGCTGATCTTCGCCTACCTGTACGAGAAGTCGGGCTCCAAGAAGCCCGTCCAGCGCCTGTGGCTGAACTCGATGACCAAGGCGGCGATCCAGTCCGCGTTTGGCGAGCTGCGCCCCGCGGAGGAGTTCGCCACGCTCCAGGAGGCCGCTCGGTCGCGCTCGGAGGCCGACTGGATCGTCGGCATGAACGCCACCCGCGCCGCGACCATCCGCCTGCGCTCCTCGTTTGACGGCGCGGTCTCGCTCGGCCGCGTCCAGACGCCGACGCTGGCCATCCTGGCCCGGCGCGAGCAGGAGATCCGGGACTTCCGGCCCGAGCCCTACTGGGTGGTCGACGCCCGGTTCGCGGCGTTGCCCGCGTCACCCCGGCGGGCCTACGAGGGTCGCTTCCACGCCGGGGCCAAGCCGCGCATCGCGACCGCCGACGAGGCGGCCGCGATCGTCGCCGCCTGCGAGGGCGCGACGGGCACGATCACCAAGCTCGACCGGCGCGAGAGCCGCGACCGCGCGCCGCTGCTGTATGACCTGACCTCGTTGCAGGCTCATGCCTCGAGCCTGCACGGCTTCACCGCGCGCCGCACGCTGTCGGCGGCCCAGCGGCTCTACGAGGAGCACAAGGCGCTCACCTATCCGCGCACCAACTCGCGGTACCTCACCGGCGACATGGTCCCGGAGATCAAGGAGATCGCCTCGCTGGTCGGGGGTCAGAAGGAATACGCGGCCGCCGCCACGTACGTCACCGGTCTGGATGTGCTGCCGCTCGGGCGCGTCGTCAACGACGCCAAGGTCACCGACCACCACGCGATCATCCCGACCAACGCCGAGCGCCATCCCGTCGACAAGATGAACGAGGACGATCGCCGGATCTACGACCTCGTCGTCCGTCGCTTCCTCGCCGTCTTTCATCCCGAGGCGGTGTTCGAGAACACGCGGGTGGAGACGACCGTCGCCGAGCACGTCTTCCGCACGCGCGGCAAGGTCCTGCTCGTCCCCGGCTGGCGCGGGGTCTACGGGGAGAGCGCCGAGCCCGCGCAGGGCGACCAGGAGGACGACGAGGGTCGTGAGCAGCAGCTGCCCAAGCTCGAGCAGGGCGAGGCCGCGGCGGTCGAGGAGATCGCCGCCGAGGCCAAGGAGACCAAGCCGCCTCGTCGCTATGCCGACGGCTCGCTGCTGCGGGCGATGGAGACCGCCGGCAAGCTCGTCGACGACGAGGAGGCGCGGGAGGCGATGAAGGAATCGGGCATCGGCACCCCGGCGACCCGGGCGGCGATCATCGACCGCCTGCTGCAGGTCGGTTACATCGAGCGCGACGGCCGCTCGCTCGTCGTCACCGAGAAGGGGCTGAACGTCATCCGGCTGCTCGGCGAGCATCCGCTCACCAGCCCGAGCCTGACCGGCGACTGGGAGAGCCGGCTGGCCAAGATCGAGAGCGGAGCCGACTCGCGCAAGAAGTTCATGGGCGACATCGTCAAGTTCGCGGAGTCGACCGTCGACGAGCTCGACGCCAAGCTCAAGGACGTTCGCATCCCGCGAGCCAACCTCGGCCCGTGCCCGGTGTGCTCGCGTGACATCAACGAGAACCGCAAGGGCTATTCGTGCTGGTCGCGCGAGGATCCGGGCTGTGGCTTTGTCATCTGGAAGGCCAAGGCGGGCAAGCAGCTGCCGGTCGCGATCGCGCGTGAGCTGATCAAGACCGGACGCACCGAGCGCCCCGTCACCGGCTTCAAGGGGCGCTCGGGCAAGTCGTTCCGCGCCCGGCTGGCGCTGATGCAGACCGAGGAGGGTCGCTGGCGCGTCGAGTTCGACGAGCCGTGGGCCCAGGAGGGCGCCAAGCCGCCCGAGGCGCAGGACGCCGGCGACGGCGCGCCGGCCACCGGCGAGCGCCGGGACGCCGTCGCCGAGCAGTCGGCCGCCGCGGCCGCGTAGCTCGGCCCGGCCCGAGGCCGGTGCCGTCGGGCGCCCGCGCCACCATGGACGGCGTGGCCCTCACGCTCGTCACCGGACCGGCCAACTCCGCCAAGGCGGGGGAGGTCCTCGGCGCCTACGGCGCCGCGGTGCGCCGCGGCGCCCTGCTCGTCGTCCCGACCGCGCAGGACGCGCGCCACTATGAGCGCGAGCTCGTGGGCACGGGCATCGTGCTCGGCACGGTGCTCACCTTCGACGGGCTGGTCGGCGTCATCGCGCAGCGGGCGGGCTACGCGGAGCCGCGGCTGTCGGCGCTGCAACGTGAGCGGGTGCTCGCCGGCGTGCTGGGACAGCTCGGGCTCGACGCCCTGCGCGCCTCGGCGCGGGGCGCCGGCTTTGAGCTGGCGGCCGGTGAGCTGATCGCCGAGCTGCAGCGCTCGCTGATCACCCCGCAGCGGTTCGCGGCGGCGCTGCGCGCGTGGGCCGCCCAGGACGTCCGCCGGGCGGCGTTCACCCGCGACCTGGGCCGGATCTACGGCGCGTACGCGCGGGAGCTCGACCGCCTGGGCCGGGTCGACCGCGAGCGGTTCGCCTGGCGGGCGCTGGACGCGCTGCGCGCCGAGCCGCGACGATGGGCCCGCCCCACCCCCGACGCGGTGTTCGTCTACGGCTTTGACGACCTCACTCCGCTGGAGCGCGACGTCCTGCAGACGCTGGCCCGGATCCCGGGGGTGGCGGTCACCGTCTCGCTCACCTACGAGCCCGGCCGCACGGCGCTGCTGGCCCGGGCCGAGACCGTCGAGGAGTTGCGTCCGCTCGCCGAGCAGGTGATCGAGCTCCCCGCGCGTGACGACTACTACGAGCCCGCCTCCCGGGCGGTGCTGCATCGCCTGGAGCGCGATCTGTTCCAGGACGACGCCGCGCCCGCCGGACTCGACCACGACGGCTCCGTCGTCACGCTGCTGGAGGCCGGCGGCGAGCGCGCCGAGGCCGAACTGGTCGCCGCGGAGGTGCGCGGGCTGCTGGAGGCGGGGACGCCGGCGCCGGAGATCGTCGTCGTGCACCGATCGCCGGGGCGCGCCGCCGGGCTGTTTGCCCGGGTGTTCGGCGCCTATGGGATCGAGCTGGCCACCCTCTCGGGCGGCGGGGCGGCCGCGGGCGGGCCCGCGTTCGGCCACACCCCGCTCGGCGCGGCGGCGCTCGGGGCGGCGCGCTGCGCGTGGCTGGGCGATGCGGCGACCGCGGCCGACCTGCTCGCCTATCTGCGGGCGCCAGGACTGCTGCGCGAGCCCGACCTCGCCGACCGCCTGGAGGCCGAGATCCGGCGAACGGGACCGGCCACCGCCGCCCAGGCCCGGGAGCGGCTCGGCTGGGAGCTGGGCGAGCTCGACTCCCTGGCCGCGGCCGCCGACCCGGCCGGGGAGCTGTGCCGGCTGGCCCGGCGGCTGCTCGCCGCGCCCCATCGCGAGGCCGCCGCGCAGCTGGACGCCGACGAGGAGCTCGACGCGCGTGCGGTCGCCGCGCTCGTGCGCGCCTGCGACGAGCTGGCCCAGCTGCCCGGCGCCGGTGCCGCGCCGGCCCGGATCGCGCCGGCGCAGCTGATCGAGCTGCTGGCGGCGATCCCGGTCACCGGTGGCCCGGGGCCGGCCGGGG
>CAZZYU010000169.1:0-4013 GCA_964658375.1 uncultured Acetobacteraceae bacterium
CGGCGCGTTCACCAGCGTCATGACGGGCAACATGGTGCTCCTCGGCCTGTCGGCAACGCGCGGGGACGGCAGCCTGGCACTCCGTTCGGGGCTCGCGCTGGTGATGTTCGTGACCGGCGCGTTCGCCGGTGCGCGGATCGCCGGTGCGCCACGGGCCGGCGATCCGGTCTGGCCGCGGCCGGTGGTGACGGCGCTCTGCGTTCAACTCGTCGGTGAGGGTGTGTTCGCCGTCGTCTGGTGGGGTGCGGGCGGGCATCCGCCGGCGGCGCTGCAGCCGGTGCTGCTCGGGATCTCGGCGATCAACCTCGGCATCCAGAGCAGCGCCATCATGCGCTTCGGCGTGTCGGGACTCTCGACGACGTACCTGACGGGAACGCTGACCGTGCTCGTGGCGACGCTGGCCCGCGGTGAACATCCGCGCAACGTCGTGCCCAGCGCGCAGCTGCTCTGCGGACTGATCGGCGGCGCGGCGCTGGCGAGCCTGCTGGCCAAGCATGCCGCCGTTGTCGTGCCCGCGCTGCAGCTGATCCCGGTCAGCTACGCACTGGCAACGAGCATGTCGCGCAGGAACTGCGCGACCAGGGAGGCGACGAACGGCTGATCAAACGCGGCATCCTCGTGTCCTGCCCCACCGAGGCAGACGAGGGTCGACCGGCCGCCCGCCGCGACGAGCGCGTCGTGCATCCGCTGGCTCTGACTGAACGGAACGAGTTGGTCGGCGTCACCGTGGACGAGCAGGATCGGTGGCGCGTCAGCGTGCACCATCATGAGCGGACTGGCGGCCCGAGCTCGCCGGATCGCCTCGGCGGCGTCGTCGATCTCGTCGAGTCCGAGAAACGCGTGCTCGGGACCGGGCGCGACGATGCGGCGCTCCATCGCGCTGCGGGCCGCCCGCGCCGCCAGATCGCTGGTGGCAAAGAAGCTGACCACGGCGTCGATGCCGTCGCCGGGTACCTCATCACCAACGTCGCCGATCAGCGCGGGGTCGGAGCTGAGTGCGGCGACGAGCGCGAGGTGAGCTCCGGAGGACGACCCCCAGGCGCCGATACGTGTCGTCTCGAGGCCGTGCTCGCCACCGTGGGCTCGCAGCCAGCGGATCGCGCCGTGCACGTCGTGGACGGCTGCCGGGAACCGTCCGGCCGGACCCAGCCGGTAGTCGATCGCCGCGACGGCGATGCCGAGGCGGGCCACCCCGGCGACGCGACGAGCGAGGTCCACGCGCCGGTTGCCCCTCGCCCAGCCTCCCCCGTGGACATAGATCGCCGTCGGCGTCGGCCCGTCGCCCGGCTCGGGCAGCACGAGATCCAGGCGCAGCTCGGTCCCGGCGACGGTGGCGTACGTGACGTCTTCGACGAGCGTGACGCCGTCGAGCTCCAGCGCGGTCGCGCTCATGCCACGACCGCGCCGTTGAGCTGCGGAATGACCTCCCGTCCGAACAGCTCGACCGCCCGCCGCGTGTGCTCGTAGTCGACCGCCGGATCGGTGAACACGAGGTCGAAGTGACCGACACCGGTGGTGGCCGCGAACTCGCGGATGCGGGCGGCGACGGTGTCGGGGCTGCCGACGAAGGTCGGAAGGCGACGGGGCCCACCCGGCGGGGGACCGACCGGCGGCGCGTTGCTCGGACCGGCCGACGCGCCCTTCTCACCGGCGGCCATCGCCTGCTTCAGCGCGTCGGTGACGCCATAGTCACGGGTGATCGCGAAGGCGGCGCTCATGTCTCCGAACCCGGCCTGCTCGACCACCTGCTCGGCTTCCCGGTCGGTCTCGGCCACGAAGCAGTGGCTGCGATGCAGGATGTCCGATGCGGGCGGCGTGTATCCCTGGTCGGCGGCCTCGGCGAGGAAGTAGGACACCATCTCCGCGGTGCGCGCCATCGGCGCGAAGGCGACGCCGACCTTGAAGCGGTTGCGCGCCGCGAAGACCGCCGAGGTCGCGGAGTTGGCGGAGACCAGCACGCGCGGGTGCGGGCTGGACACCGGCCGCGGCCAGACGGCGACGGTGCGGTACTCGTAGTGGCGACCGAACCAGGCGAACGGTTCGGGCTGGGTCCAGGCGTTGATGACCAGGCTGACGGCCTCTTCGAACATCCCGCGGGTCTCGGCGGGGTTGGTGCCATAGGTGAGCAGCTCGTGCGGGGTGCCCCGGAACAGGCCGATGATCAGGTTCCCGTCGAGCATCGCATCGATCATCGCGATCTCCTCGGCGGCGCGCACCGGATTGACCAGCGGCAGCGTGGCGCCCAGCACCGAGACCCCTGCGCGCTTGAGGTGCTGGGAGAGCAGCGCGGCCGAGAGCATCGGATTGGGCGAGAGCTGCCGCGGGTGATAGTGATGCTCGGCGACCGTGATGTAGTCAAATCCCACCTCCTCGGCGAGCACCGCGATGTCGATGCCGCGGTGCAGGCCGGTGCGCGTCGCCTCCGGCACCGACAGCGACGGCGACGACGGCCAGGAGAGGGTGCCCGGCACCCCGTAGACCGGCATCGTGTCAAACAGGGAGAAGACCAGCCGGTCGTCATTCATCAGGGGCTCCGATTCGAGGGTCATGCGTGGATGACGGTTGACCTGTTGCTGACCACGAACGCCTGGCCACGCTCCAGGTACTCGGCGACCGCGGAGATGTACGCGCTCGGGCGGTCACCGCGCACGTCCTCACCGGCGCCGTAGACCAGACCGACCGTCGAGGCGGGCAACAGGCGCTTGTAGGTGCCGAGATGCTCCAGCTTCCCCGCGTCGCCGCTCTCGCCGAGCAGCACCAGCGTGGGCACCTCAAGCGACGGCATCGCATGCAGCAGCGCGGCGTCGGGCCCGTCGCTGAACGCCGCGTCCTCGTTGAGCAGCGGCGGTGACTCGAGCACGAGCGCCGTCACCGTCGTCGGGTCGTCGATCGCCAGCCACAGCGCGTCGCTGGACGCGGCGCCGCGGCTGACCACCGCGAACTGATCGAGGCCGATCGCCTCCGCGAATTGACCCACCCGGCGCCCGGCGTCACGGGCCGGCAGATCGTCGAGCCCGTCACCGTCGACTCCCTCTGCGACAGACGTCGTCGCGATCAGCCGGTAGCCGTCGGCCAGCTGCTCCAGCGGACCGAGGCCCGAGCCGCTGACCAACGGCGGATCGAGCAGCAGCACGGTCTCCCCGTCACCGGCCTCGCGGTAGGCCCACGGACGACCCTGGACCACCACTGACCGTTCGCGCCACTGCACCGGCGCAACCGGGGGATCGGCCGGCGTCACGGCGTGACGCTGCGGTCGAGGTCCTCGCCGGAGATCCACGCGCAATGGAACGCATGTCGCAACCGGAACGGCACCTTCAACGTCGCGATCGGCCCGGCCTGCACGTCCAGCGCATCGAGGATGACGATGTCTGAGCGATTGAGGTCATAGCGCTTGACGACCGAGATCAGGTACCCCTCACCCTCCTCGGCGTCCGGATGCTTGAGCACGAACATCGGCTCCTCGGGTGAGGAGTTCAGACCGGGGAAGAACACCGACGGCTGGCCGGTCTCCTCGTCGAGATGCACCAGGCAGTTGAACGGAGGACCGCCCATCGGGGTGCGCCCACCGGGCGGCGGGCCCAGGGTGGGGTCATAGCACCCGATCCAGTGGTGGCGGAGCTTGGACATCAGGAAGCGCTGGTCCTCGGTCGGGAAGTCGCACGGGTTGTGATACAGCTGCTCGCGCTGTGGCTTGGGACCATCGGAGACCGGCTCCGGAGCCCCCTCGCGAACATCGAACGTCCAGCGCTCGAGCATCGGCGGTCCGGGCGTGACGGGGGCGTCGGTCGTCTTGGGAAACTGGCCCAGCCACCCGGCCGGGGTCACGAAGTGATCGACGTACACCGTGTCACCCTCGCTCCAGGCGTTGAGGCTGTGGGTCTGCATCACCAGATCGCTGCTGAACCACCGGATCGCCTCGACACCCTCCTTGCGCGGGATGACCGCCACGTGCGCGGGGAGCGCGGCATCCCAGATGAAGTACTGGGGCTCGGTCTTCATCCGCTCGTAGTCGC
>CAZZYU010000170.1:0-3937 GCA_964658375.1 uncultured Acetobacteraceae bacterium
TCTGGGCGTCGTTCTTGGAGAACGTCACCCCGGCGCGCGTCGCGTACTTGAAGCCGACGTCCTTGAACGCGTCGAGCACCTGGGAGATCGACGACGCCCCATGCTTCTGCACGAGGTCATCGATGATGCTCACCGTGTCGCGCTTGCGCATCGAGCGGTTGACGAACTTGTACTCGGCCGGGTTGAACTCGTCCCCGAGCGCCTCCAGGAGCGCCCGCTCGATCGCCTCGTTCCAGATGACCCGCCCGACGGTGGTCAGGATGTGACCGCCCTCCAGGCCCAGCGGCCGGAACTCGGCCAGGTCGTGGAGCTTGACGACGCGGTGCTCGTAGGACCACTCCGCCTCCTGGGCGGTGCGGAACACGTGCGGGCGCGGATCGAGCTTGGACGGGTCCAGCTTGTCCAGCTCCTCGGAGCTGGGGCCGTAGGTCAGGTAGTAGGCGCCGAGCACCATGTCCTGGGACGGCGTCGCCAGCGGCGCACCGTGAGCCGGAGACAGGATGTTGTTGGCCGACAGCATCAGGATCCGGGCCTCGGCCTGGGCCTCGGCGGACAGCGGGAGGTGGACCGCCATCTGGTCGCCGTCGAAGTCGGCGTTGAACGCCGAGGTGACGAGCGGATGGACCTGGATCGCCTTGCCCTCGACGAGGATCGGCTCAAACGCCTGGATGCCGAGGCGGTGCAGCGTCGGCGCGCGGTTGAGCAGGACCGGATGCTCGTGGATGACCTCCTCGAGCACGTCCCAGACCTCGGGGATCATCGAGTCGACCATCTTCTTGGCCGCCTTGATGTTCTGCGCGGACTTGCGCTCGACGAGGCGGGCCATGATGAACGGCTTGAACAGCTCCAGCGCCATCAGCTTGGGCAGACCGCACTGATGCAGGCGCAGTGACGGGCCCGACACGATCACCGAGCGGCCCGAGTAGTCCACGCGCTTGCCGAGCAGGTTCTGGCGGAAGCGCCCCTGCTTGCCCTTGAGCATGTCGCTCAGGGACTTCAGCGGCCGGTTGCCCGGGCCGGTGACGGGACGTCCGCGGCGGCCGTTGTCAAACAGCGCGTCGACGGACTCCTGCAGCATGCGCTTCTCGTTGTTGACGATGATCTCCGGCGCGCCGAGGTCGAGCAGCCGCTTGAGGCGGTTGTTGCGGTTGATGACGCGGCGGTAGAGGTCGTTCAGGTCAGACGTGGCAAACCGGCCGCCGTCGAGCTGGACCATCGGGCGCAGCTCCGGCGGGATCACCGGCACGGCCTCCAGGACCATCATCTCGGGCTTGTTGCCCGACTGCAGGAACGCGGTGACGACCTTCAGGCGCTTGACCGCACGGGCCTGCTTCTGGCCCTTGGCGGTCTTGACCTGATCCTGCAGATCCTCGGACTCGGCTTCCAGGTCGACCTGCTGGAGCAGGTCACGAACCGCCTCGGCGCCCATGCCGCCACGGAAGTACTCGCCGAAGCCGTAGGGGGAGCCGAACCGGTCACGCAGCTCGCGGAACAGCGTCTCGTCGTTGACGACGTCCTTGGACTTCATCGACTTGAACAGCTCCCAGACCTGGCGCATCCGCTCGGCGGCGTCCTCGATGTAGGCCTCGGTGTCGTCGATGTCGGCGCCGAAGGTCTTGCGCAGGTCCTTGAGCATCTTCTCGCGCTCGTCGTCAGACAGCTTGGCGACGTTGACTTCGAGCGTCTCGGCCCACAGGTGATCCTCGTCGGAGAAATCCCGGCCCGTCTTGGCCGAGCTCAGGAACTCCTCGCGGCGGGCGAGTGACTCCTTGAGCTCCAGGACGCGCTCCTCCTTCTCGGCGGCGTAGGCGTCCAGCACCGCGTTGACCTCGCCCTGCAGCTTGTCGACGTCGCGGTCGCGAGCCTCGTCGTCGACCCACGTCACCATCGAGGCGGCGAAGTACAGGACCTTCTCCAGCTCCTTGGGCGCCATGTCGAGCAGGTAGCCGATGCGGCTGGGCACGCCCTTGAAGAACCAGATGTGCGAGACCGGCGCGGCCAGGTCGATATGACCCATCCGCTCGCGGCGCACCTTGGAGCGCGTGACCTCGACCCCGCAGCGCTCGCAGACGATGCCCTTGTAGCGCACGCGCTTGTACTTGCCGCAGTAGCACTCCCAGTCCTTGGTCGGACCGAAGATCCGCTCGCAGAACAGGCCGTCCTTCTCGGGCTTCAGGGTGCGGTAGTTGATCGTCTCGGGCTTGGTGACCTCACCGGAGCTCCAGGAGCGGATCTGCTTGCTGGAGGCGAGGCCGATCTCGATGGCGTCGAAGTTATTGATGTCGATCAAAACGAATCCTTAGCGCTAGAAAAATTGCTGACGAAAACGGAGATGGGCTCCGTGGGGACTTCCCGGCGGGCGGACTCGCGCGCGGTCCGCCCGACGGGAAGGTCCTCACGGAGACCACAAATCAGGCTTCGTCCTCCTCAAGAACCCCAACCGCCTCGCCGGCCGGCACATCGGGGTCGAGCATCGCGTCGGTGTCGGTGCCGAGATCCTCGGCCTCCAGCGCCTCGCCGGACTCCAGGCTGGGGTCCTCGGTCTCGACCGCCACCGCGGAGGCCTCGACCGTCTCGCCCTCCTGCTCCTCGGTCTCGTCGGCCGCGGCACCGTCGGTGACACGCACGCCCGACAGGTCGATGCCCAGCTCCTCGGCGGCCCGCAGCAGGTCGTCGTCCTCCTCGCGCATCTCGGCGCGCTCGCCCTCCTCTGAGACGACGTTGACGTCAAGCGCCAGCGACTGCATCTCCTTGAGCAGGACCTTGAACGACTCGGGGATCGACGGCTCGGCGATGTTCTCACCCTTGACGATCGCCTCGTAGGCCTTCACGCGCCCGACCGTGTCGTCGGACTTGATCGTGAGCATCTCCTGCAGCGTGTAGGCCGCGCCGTAGGCCTCCAGCGCCCAGACCTCCATCTCGCCGAAGCGCTGGCCGCCGAACTGCGCCTTGCCGCCCAGCGGCTGCTGGGTGACCAGCGAGTAGGGGCCGGTCGAGCGGGCGTGGATCTTGTCGTCGACGAGGTGCAGCAGCTTGAGGATGTACATGTAGCCGACGGTGACCTGCTCCTCGAACGGCTCGCCGGTGCGGCCGCTGAACAGCGTGGTCTTGCCCGAGGCCTGCTCACCTTCGCGCCGGTGCTTGTCGACGTCCATGCGGATCAGGCCCTTGCCCTCGGTGTGCTCGTCCTGCCAGCGCACGAGCGCCTGGTCGACGTCGGACACGGTGGCCCCGTCGAACACCGGCGTGGACACGTAGACCTTGCCGGGGCGTCCGTCGGGCCGCGAGCCGCCGTTGGTGGCGTGCTTGCGCGCCTCCGAACCGTCCTCGTACCAGCCGTTGGCCGCGACCCAGCCGAGATGGACCTCGAGGATCTGGCCGAGGTTCATGCGGCTCGGGACGCCGAGCGGGTTGAGGATCACGTCGACCGGGGTGCCGTCCTCCAGGAACGGCATGTCCTGCTCGTCGACGATCTTGGAGATCACGCCCTTGTTGCCGTGGCGCCCCGCGAGCTTGTCGCCCTCGGAGATCTTGCGCTTCTTGGCCACGAACACGCGCACCAGGTCGTTGACACCTGGCGGCAGGTCGTCGCCCTCGTCGCGGCTGAAGGTCTTGACGTCGATCACGACGCCGCCCTCACCGTGGGGCACCTTGAGCGAGGTGTCACGGACCTCACGCGCCTTCTCCTTGAAGATCGCGCGGATCAGCTTCTCCTCGGCGGTCAGCTCGGTCTCGCCCTTGGGCGTGACCTTGCCGACGAGCAGGTCGCCGGACTGGACCTCGGCGCCGACGCGGACGATGCCGCGATCGTCGAGGTTGCGCAGCGACTCCTCGGAGCGGTTGGGGATGTCGCGGGTGATCTCCTCGTCACCGAGCTTCGTGGTGCGGGCGTCGACCTCGTACTCCTCGATGTGGATCGAGGTGAGCTCGTCGTCGG
>CAZZYU010000171.1:0-3925 GCA_964658375.1 uncultured Acetobacteraceae bacterium
GTTGCGGGGCCGGATGGCCGTAGCCGGTGAGCGTGTTGAACAGGTTGGCGACCTCCTCGCCGATCCCGTGATCGGTCGTGAAGAAGCCGAAGTCCTCATACAGCCGCGCGTTCTTGGCGTGGAAGTTGCCGGTCCCGATCATCACGTAGTTGCGCACGGTGCCGCGCTCGCGGCGGACGATCAGGATCGCCTTGGCGTGGGTCTTCAGGCCCGGGATCCCGTGCACGACGTGGGCGCCCGCCTCCTCCAGCGCGCGTGACCAGTGGATGTTGCGCCGCTCATCAAAGCGCGCCTTGAGCTCGACCATGCAGACCGCCTGCTTGCCCTTCTCGGCGGCGGCGATCAGCGACGGCACGAGCGCCGAGTCGTCGGAGGTGCGGTACACGGTCATCTTGATCGCGAGCACGTTGGGGTCGTCGACGGCCTGGCGCACGAAGCGCTCCACGCTGGCGGTGAACGACTGGTAGGGGTAGTGGACGAGGACGTCGCCGGCGCGCATCATCGCGAACACGTCGGGCGCTCCCTCGCCGTCGGACGGCGGGGCCGCGGAGCCGGTCTGGGTGACCGGCGTCCAGCCCGGCCAGCTGAGGTCGCGCGGGGCCTTGACCGAGGCGATCTGCATCAGGTCGCCGAGGTCCAGCAGCCCCTCGACGTCGTAGACCTGGACCTCGTCGACCCCGAGCCACTCGATCAGGCTCGTGCGCAGCTTGGTCTCCATCGTGGCGCCGACCTCCAGGCGGACGACTTCGCCGAACCGCCGCCGGCGCAGCTCGTCCTCGACGGCGCGCAGCAGATCGTCGGCCTCGTCGGAGATCTCGAAGTCGGCGTCACGGGTGACGCGGAAGAAGTCGTGGCTGATGATCTCCATGCCCGGGAACAGGGCGTCGAGGTGGTTGGCGATCACGTCCTCGAGCGGGATGAAGGTGTCCTTCTCGATCTCGACGAAGCGCGGCAGCACCTCCTTGGGCACCTTGACGCGGGCGAACGCATCCTGGTCGGTGGCGGGGTCGTGAAGGCGCACGAGGATGCTCAGCGAGAGGTTGGAGATGTAGGGGAACGGCCGCCCGGCGCCCACCGCCAGCGGCGTCAGGACGGGGAAGATCTGCTCGCGGAAGTGGCGGTCGATCAGCCCCGGGTCGGCACCGGATTCCGCGCAGCTGACGATCCGGATGCCCTGCGCGGCCAGCTCGGGCCCGACCACCCGGGAGAACTGGCGCGCGTGGCGGCGGTCCTGCTCGCGCACCACGTCGTGGATCCGGCCCAGCGTCTCGGGGGGCGAGAGGCCGTCGGGACCGCGCGCGTCGATGTGGGCGTCGACCTGGTCGTGGACGCCGGCGACGCGGATCATGAAGTACTCGTCGAGGTTGGAGACGAAGATCGACAGGAACTTCATCCGCTCCAGCAGCGGGACCGTCTCGTCCTCGGCGAGCTGCAGGACGCGATCGTTGAACTCCAGCCACGACAGCTCGCGGTTGACGTAGAGCGCGGTGTCGGTGAGATCGCGCTCGGCGTCACCGCCCTCCTGCAGCTCGGGCTCGGTCGTCTCGGTCATCCGGCCCGCACCGGCGCTCCGCCGGCGATCAGGGCCAGCTCGACCGGACGCAGCAACGTGACCAGCTCGCCCTTGGCGATCGCCGCGAGGCCGCCCTTCTTCATCCGCGCCTGGGCGCCGGTGAGATCGTGCAACAGCAGCGAGAACGACGGGTCGTGGCCGACGAGCAGCGTGTCGCCGCGACCGGCGATCAGCTCGCCGAGGTCAAACGGCTCCCCCGACAGCCGCGGTTCGGTCTCGACCTCGATCCCGAGCGGGGCGCAGGCCAGCTGCGCGGTCTGCTGGGCGCGGAGCTTGGGGCTGGCCAGACAGGTGTCGAGGGAGGCGCGAATCGCCTGCAGCGCCAGTCCGGCGTCCCGCGCCTGCTGGATGCCGCGCTCGGTCAACGGCCGCTCGTCGTCGGGGACACCATCGGCCGCGTCGGCGTGACGCAGGAGCCAGAGCATCGGGAACACGATACTTGGCGCGACCGGGTTCGGGGCAACGCGCGGGACGTCATTTGAGACGACCGTACGCCGTCGGGCGCCGGCGCACGTGATCGTGGTGTGAAGTCAGCCGATGATCAGACGGCGGCCGAACACGCGCTCAAACGCCTCGTCGTCGCCGTAGCGCTCGACCGACCATCGGGGCAGCGTGAGGTCGCCGCCGGCCTCCAGGTGCAGGTCGACCCCGTCGCCGTTGGTGTGCAGGCGAGCCTCCGAGACCGACTGGTCGCGTCCGCGTTCCAGGTGCTCGGCGAGGCGCAGGATCGTGGCGCAGCGTTCAAGCAGCTCGCCGTCAGCGGGTTGGGAGAGCGTCTCCATGACACCGAGCTTGGGGACGCCCTTGCGGTGATACCGGGTGATCTGGGCGATCAGCGCCCGCTCGCGGGGATCAAACCCGGGCAGCTCGGCGCTCTCGATCAGGTAGCGGGAGTGCTTGTGGTGATCGTCGTAGGAGATCGCCATCCCCACGTCGTGCAGCAGCGCGGCGGCCCCCAGCAGCTCTCGCTCGTCCTCCCGGGGCGAGAACAGCCCGCCGGCGACCAGCGAGTCGAACATCTGCAGCGAGAGCCGGGCGACGTGCTCGACATGGGCGATGTCTGACTCGTACTGGATCGCCAGATTGCGCACCGCCGACCCGCGCACGTCGTCGATCAGCGGATCGGCGGGATCCAGCAGCGTCCGGGCCAGGAACACGCCCTCGCGCAGTCCCGCCTCGGTGACCTCGATGCCGGGAAGGTCCCCGACCTCCAGGACGGTCTCGAGCACGAGCGCGGCGGCGAGGATGATGTCGCCCCGGCCGGGCTTGATCCCGGGCACGGTGCCGCGCTCGTCGCTGGGCAGTGCGGCGAGCGTCGCCACCAGCTCGCTCAGGGTCTCGCGGCGCAGGACGAACCCCTGGACCCCGAGATCCAGCATGCCGTCGGCCGCCGCGGCCGCCGCGGCCAGGTTGCGCACGGCGCCGCCCAGCCCGACCAGCCGGCGGCCACCGGCATCAGACCGTGACCCGGCCCACCAGGCGGCGCCGGCGAGCGCCTCCCGCGCGTGCGCGCGCGCCCGCGAGAGCTCCTTGCGTTTGGCGGGGCGCGTCGGGTCATCGGCGAGGAACGCCTCGGTGATCCGCACCGCGCCCAGCGGCAGCGACGTCATCTGTACCGGGCGGCGCTCGTGCACGTCGATCAGCTGGAGGCTGCCGCCGCCGAGGTCCAGCACCGCGCCGTCACGCAGGGTCGTCGTGTTGACCGCCGCGACGTAGCCGAAGTAGGCCTCGTCTCCGGCCGCGAGGATCTCGATCGACAGTCCGGTCTCGGTCTGCGCCCGCTCCAGGAAGGAGCTGCCGTTGTCGGCGTCGCGGATGGCGCTGGTGGCGACCACGTGCACGTCGGGCGCCGCGATCCGGTTGGCGCGGCAGAAGCGGGCAAAGACCCCCAGCGTCTCCGATCCCCGCGCCATCGCCGCCTCGCTCAGTCGGCCGGTCGCCGTCAGCCCGGCTCCGATGCGCACCGTCTCATACAGCTCGTCGGTGCGCTTCCACCACGGTCCCTCGCCATAGGAGAAGACGACCAGCCGCCACGAGTTGGAGCCGAGATCGACGACCGCCACCTGCTGCGGGGAATCCGCGGCCTGACCGGCTGCGCGCATCGATCGCCAGCTCACCGCTGCATCATCGGAGGCCCGGCGGACGACACGAGCGTCGTGCTCGCGGGAGCGCGCAGTCGATCAGCGCGCGGCGGAAGCGGTGGTCAGGCGCGCCCGGCAGGCGTCGCCGAGCGCCGAGCCCCGGCCGCGGGCTGGTCGCCGGCCGGCCCCGTCCCCGGCCCCCCGGACGGCAGCGAGGAGAAGTCGTCGGCGATCACGAAGCGCCACACGGCTCCGATGAACAGCAGTGCCA
>CAZZYU010000172.1:0-3915 GCA_964658375.1 uncultured Acetobacteraceae bacterium
AGGAAGTCCCGGGCGCCCTCGGGCGTGGAGCGGGTGAGAAACGGCGTCTCGATCTCCAGGAAGTCACGGGCGTCCAGCACCTCGCGCATCGCGCGCACGATCCGGTGGCGCAGGGCGATCGCCTCCTGCATCGCGGGCCGGCGCAGGTCCAGTGACCGGTAGCGCAGGCGCAGCTCCTCGTTGACGTTGGTGTCCTCGTCGAGCGGAAACGGCGGCGTGTCGGCGTCGGCGAGGATCTCCAACGTCTCCACGACGAGCTCGATCTCGCCGGTGGCGAGGTTGGGGTTGACGTTCTCCGGCGCCCGCCGGCTGACGGTGCCCGCGACGCAGATCACGTCCTCGGAGCGCAGCTTGTGGGCCTCGGCGTGGGCCGCAGGCGCGGTGTCGGGATGGAAGACGAGCTGCAGCAGGCCGGCGCGGTCACGCAGGTCGATGAAGATCACTCCACCGTGGTCGCGGCGGCGGTGCACCCAGCCCGAGACGCGCGCGGGCTCCTGCGCGCGGCGAGCGTCGAGCTGACCGGCCCAGGCGTCGCGGTAGCGGTTGGGCCGCGGCGCGTTCTGCATCGCGCTCACAGCCGGTGCCCTCGCAGGATCCTCGGGATCACCGACGTGCGCTCGATCTCGACCTGCTCACCGGACTCCATGTTCTTCAGGCTGGCCGACACGTCGTCTCCGATGATCGCAACGTAGCGCGCACCGATCCGGTCGGCGTGCTTGAGCTGACCCTTCAGCGAGCGGCCGGCCAGCTCCATGCGCGCCGTCAGCCCGGCGTGGCGCGCCTCGTTGGCGATGTCGAACGCCGAGCGCGCGGCGGCCGGCTCCCCGGTGGCGACGGCGACGAACAGGTCGGTGATCGGCGGCGGCGCCGGATACTCGCCCGCGGCGAGCAGCATCCGCTCGACGCCCGCCGCCCAGCCGCACCCCGGCGTCGCCGCTCCGCCGAGCTGCTCCATCAGGCCGTCGTAGCGCCCGCCACCACCGACGGTCGCCTGGGCGGCGCCGAGGGCGTCGGAGGTGAACTCAAACAGCGTGCGCGTGTAGTAGTCCAGGCCGCGCACGAGCGTCGGATCGATCGTGTAGCTGATGTCGGCGTCCTCGAGCATTCGGCGGACCTCGGCGAAGTGCTCGGCGTCGTCGGGGGCGAGCCGATCAAGCAGCTTCGGCGCGTCGGCCATCGTCCGCCGGGTTGTCTCGTCCTTGGCGTCGAACGCGCGCATCGGGTTCAGATCGATGCGCGCGACGACCTCCGGCGAGAGGCCGTCCTCGTGCGCGTGCAGGTATTCGGCGAGCTCCACGCGGTATTCGGCGCGCGCCGCCGGGGTGCCGAGGCTTGAGATCAGCAGGTGCCGCTCCCGGACGCCGAGCGCGTCGAGCAGGTCGGCGAGGAGCACGATCAGCTCGGCGTCGGTCTCGGGTCCCGCGGCGCCGATCGCCTCGGCGCCCACCTGCCAGAACTGGCGGTAGCGCCCGCGCTGGGGCGCCTCGGCGCGGAAGAAGCTGCTCAGATACCACAGCTTGACCGGCTGCGGGAGCTTGTGCATCCCATGTTCCATGTAGGCCCGGCACGCCGGGGCGGTGCCCTCCGGGCGCAGGGTCAGCGAGCGCCCGCCGCCGTCGTCGAAGGTGTACATCTCCTTCTGCACGATGTCGGTGGCCTCCCCCACCCCACGCGCGAACAGGTCGGTCGCCTCAAACGTCGGGGTCTCGATCCGTCCGTAGCCGGCGCCGCCCAGGATCCGGGCCGCGTGGGCCTCGAGCGTCGCGCGGCGCTCCGCGTCGGCGGGCAGCACATCGTAGGTTCCCCGAGGGGCTTGGACCGAGCTCATGGCGACCGGTCCGGGAGCTAGCCGTGATGCGCGAGATCGCGCAGGAACGGATTGGTGTCGCGCTCGACCGCGAGCGTGGTGAGGCCCATGTGCCCCGGGTGCACGACCGTCTCCGGCTCGTAGGCCCCGAGCAGCTGCTCGATCGAGGCCAGCAGCGTCGGCCAGTCGCCGCCGGGCAGGTCGACGCGGCCGACCGAGCCCTGGAACAGCACGTCGCCGGAGAACAGCGCGCCGTGCTCGGGCAGCCCGTAGCTGACGTGGCCGATGCTGTGCCCGGGGACGAAGCGCACGTCGAACGTCATGCCGGCCAGCTCGAGCGTCTCCCCGCCGGCGACCGTGTGATCGGCGTCATAGCCCTCAAACGGACCAAAGCCGGGCATCCGCATGTACGCGTTGGGATCGGCGAGCATCTCGGTCTCAAGCTCCGGGACGTACACGGGGGCGCCGGTGGCGCGCGCGACCTCGGCGACGGCGCCGATGTGGTCGAAGTGGGTGTGGGTGAGCAGGATCGCCTCGACGGTCGTGATCCCCACGGCGGCGAGCGCCTCGAGGATGCGCGGCGCCTCGTCGCCCGGGTCGACGACGACCGCGCGATCGGACTCGGGCAGACGCACGATGTAGGTGTTCTCCTGCACCGGGCCGACGGTGAGCATCCGCGCGTCGATCACGACGTCGCCCGTCCCTGCTTCGCCATCCGCCGCTTCCACAGGAACGTCTCCAGATAGAAGCCCGCCGGGACGTAGAGCGCGAACGCGAGGAACGCGAACACGATCGCGAAGACGATGTTGTGGCCCTTCTCGGCGAACGCCAGCACGGCGAACATGAGGACCGACGCCAGCGATGCCCGCTGGGCCATCGCCTTCCAGGTCGGTTGCCGGTTCAGCCGCGCCAGGCGTTGCTCCTCGCGCGTCTGCTTCTTTCGCTCAGACGGGCTCGGCGGCCGGCCGGTGCGTCCGCGCGTGGTGACGGAGCCGGCGGCGTTCCCGCGGTGCTTGGTCTGGCGCTTGCGCTTGGTCTGGGCCATCTCGGATCTGAGCTTACGCCGTGCGTCGGCCTTGGGCCAGCGCATCCTCGATCGTCGCGCGCCCCGCGAGCGCCAGGTCGGCCGGGAAGTCCGCCAGCGCCGCCGCCGGCGCCAGGCCGACGAGCTCGGCCCCGGCGACCGGAGCATGGCCGGCGACCGCGGCGAGCACCGCGGCCGGGGTCGTGGCAGCGGGGTCCTCGATGTTGGTGGAGACCTGCGCGGCCCCCCGCTCGCCCAGCCACAGCCCGATCGCTCGCACCCCGGCCAGCCCGTCGGGGCCGCCCTCGCGGATCGCCGCCGCCGCGCGCCGGGCGTCCTGGAGGCTCGCGCCCGACGCGAGCATGACGTTGAACGCGACCAGCGGCGGGCGGGCGGCGACGAGCGCCGCGCCGGCCGTCGGGTGAAGCTGGGGCCCGGGCGGCCCGAAGTCGGGCGTCAGCTCGCCGGCGTGCACGCGTCGGCTCAGCTCGGCCGGTCCCCCGCGGCGCAGCTGCGCGCGCGTGCGCCCGCCCGCGAGCGCGCCGTAGAGGAACACCGGCAGCTCGAGCTCGTGTCCCAGACGGTCGGCGAGCACGAGCGCCTCGGTGCAGGCCGCGCCCCGATCGGCGTGCGACAGGTACACGATCGCCGCCACGTCGAGCACGCCCACGCGCGGGTGGACTCCGTCGTGCTCGGAGAGGGCGACGAGCTCCACGGCGCGCGCCGCGCCGCGCAGCACCGCCTCCGACAGCTCACCGGGCCTGCCCGCGAGCGTGAAGGCACTGCGGTGGTGGTCGGGGTCGGAGTGAACGTCGAGCAGCCCCGGTCCGAAGGCCCGCGCGATCTCCGCGATCGTCGCTTCATCCCGACCCTCGGAGACGTTCGGGTAGGCCAGCAGCGTCCTCTGCGCGGCGCCTCCTCGATGGGCCATCGCGGCCGGATCATACGGATGCCAGGATCCCGGCCGACCACGCGCGACCGCACGGTCTGTCGATGAGCCACGCGCCGATACACTCGACCACCCTCCTCGCCGGAGTAGCTCAGTCGGTTAGAGCAGCGGAATCATAATCCGCGTGTCGGGGGT
>CAZZYU010000173.1:0-3913 GCA_964658375.1 uncultured Acetobacteraceae bacterium
TTGTAGAGGTCGATGAACTCGACCGCGTCGGGCTTGCCTGAGGGGTAGACCTTGTAGGTGTGCCACTTGTACTCCTCCTCGGTGGCACCGGGAGGCGGCGCCGGCCGCGGGGGCAGCTCGTCATCGCGCATGTCACGCGAGGTTGTCGTGGCCTCGGGGGACGAACCCGCGCCCGGAACGGCGATTCCGGCCGCCGGGTGGGGCGCCTCGTCCCGCGGCGGGGTCGGGCCCTCGCCAATGGGCAGATGCTCGTCATAGCCGCCGGTGAAGTCCGAGGCACCGCCGGCGCCTCCTCGGCGGCCGGAGCCGCGCCGCCAACCAGGCCTTGGTCGACGATCGCCTGCAGCTGGATCGCCAGGCCGCCGATGAGCGCGTTCAGGCCACGGGCCAGGCCCGTCAGCGGCGCGGCGACCATGGCGACGAGCTGCCCATAGAGCACGTCGCGGCTGGGCAGGCGCGCGATCGAGCGCACGTCCTCGGGACCGAGCAGGGCGCCGTTGAGCATTCCGCCCTTGAAGTCGAGCAGCTGCATCTCCCGGGCCGCGTCGTTGAGCGCCTTGGCGGCGGCTGCCGCGTCGCCGCTGACGAACGTCAGCGCGGTGGGGCCGACCAGCATCGGCTTGATCGCCTCCAGACCCGCCTGGTCGGCGGCGCGCTCTGACAGCGAGTTCTTGACGACGCGGAAGCGGGCGTCGGCGGCCCGCAGCCGGGTGCGCAGCTCGGCCGCCTGGGCGACCGAGATCCCGCGGTAGTCGACCGCGAAGATCGCCTCCGCGGACTGAAACTGTCCGGCGATCTCCTCGACGACCGCTGCCTTCTCGTCTCTGTTCATGTCGGGCTGCTCTCTCTCAAACGGTTGACGCCCGCATCAGGCGGGCATCGAGAGCAACCACGGCGCGGGCCGCTGGCTTCGAGCTTCCACCTGCCCCGGGCTTACGCGTGCGCCGCCGGGGGTCTTGGGCCGGGCTCTTGGAGAATGGAAGAGCGCAGTGTAGACGACGCCCTGCCACCCAAAGGTGACAGGGCGTCGATTGCCGACACGAGCTGTCCGCGGGTCAGCTCAGAGCGCACCCGCGAGCAGCTTCAGCGTCGCCACCTGAGCGGAGGACAGATAGCCCAGGCCCTGCAGTGGCGAGAGGCTGATGTCGTACTGCTGCTCGACGATCGCCTTCAGGCTCGGACTCGTGGAGCCCGTGATCAGGCTGAGCGGCTGCCCGCCGACGACCACCGCCGTCTTGATCACCGACTGCACGAAGGACGGCATCCCCCGAAACGCCGTGGAGCCCTGTACGTACTGCAGGGTCAGCGACTGCACGGCCGCCGGAGTGTCGGCGCTGACCGTCTGGCTCAGCGCCGCCGAGGTCGAACCCTGGTCGGCTGCGTTGCCGGCATACACGGCGGTGATCGAATGCGAGCCCGCCGCCAGCGACGACACGGTCAGGGTCGCGACGCCTGAACTGAGGCTCGCGGTTCCGAGTGTCGCCTGACCGTCTGAGAACGTCACGCTTCCGGTCGGCGTGCTCCCGCCGGCTGCGACCGGCTTGACCGTCGCGGTGAGGGTGACCGACTGATGAGCGATCGACGGGTTCGTCGAGGACGCGATCGAGGTCTGAGTCGCCGGCACCGCCGACGGCGCGGTGAGGATGGCGACCGCGTTGTTGGCCATCGTGACGTACGCGGTCGGGGTGGTCGCATCGGGGTCGATGGCCACGTCCTCCGCGCTCGCCGGCAGTGCGACCGTCTGCAGGATGGCGCCGTTCTGCACGACCGACACCGCATTGCTGCCGTTGTCGGCGACGAGCTCGGTGCTCGTCCCGGGCATGACCGCCACATCGAGGCCAAACGGGAAGTTGCCGGCGGGGTTGGTCGCGCTGACCGTGCCGTTGCTGATCACCGACATGGTGCCGTCGTCGGCATTGGTCACGTAGGCGGTGTGCGTCGAGGAATCGACCGCCACCGAGGTCGGGAAGTTACCCACGGCGAGCGTCGAGGTGACCGCCCCGTTCTGAATCACCGACACGGTGTCGGCCTGCCCGTTGACCACGTAGACGGTGTGGGTCGAGGAGTCGACCGCGATGCCGAGTGGATCCTGACCGACCGGAATCGTCGCCGTCACCGCGCCGGCCTGGATGACCGAGACCGTGTTGTCATACGCATTGGTCACGTAGACGGTGTGCGTCGAGGAGTCGACGGCCACGCCCCACGGGCCGTTGCCCGCCTGGATCGTGCGGGTGACCGCTCCACCCTGGATGACCGACACCGTGCCGGACCCCAGGTTCGTGACGTAGGCAGTGCCCGTCGCGGAGTCAACGGCCACCTCCTTCGGAGCGTTCCCGACCGCGATCGTCTGGGTCACAGCACCCCCCTTGATGACCGACACCGTGTTGTCGGCGCTGTTGGCGACATACACGGTGTGCGTCGCGCCGTCGACGGCCAGACCGGCGGGTGTGCCGCCGACCCCGACCGTCGAGGAGACCGAATAGGACGTCGCTGCCGAGGCGGGCGCGGCGACGGCGATGGCGCCCCCGAGGGCGATCACCGTCGCGGCGCAGGCGTGGGCAAGCACGCCCCGACGCAGTCGTTGGCGGGCGACGCCGGCGCGTCTGCTCGAATTGAAATACAAGGTCCAGCTCCTTTCGCATCCGTGACATGGGAGCTGTCCGTGTGGGCTCAACGCACTCGGAGGACAGCCATCCCAACAACGCGGTCGATGAGCCGTCCCTTGCGCGCCGGCGCAAGTCGCCCCTCAGGGATGCCCAGCGGTCAGCCCCCTCCCGGGACACGTCCCCGCCCGGGAAGCTACTGCGATCGGTCACCGCGCCCGCGGGCGCGGTGACGCACGGCGGCTATGCCGCGACCGGCTCGCCGACGATGTCGCGGGTGACCGCGGGGTCGACCCGCACGCCCGGACCCATCGTCGAGGAGAACACGATCGAGTGGATGTAGCGCCCCTTGGCCGCGGACGGCTTGGCGCGGATCAGCTCGTCGATGATCGCCGCGTAGTTCTCCAGCAGCGCCCGCTCCTCGAAGTCGCGCTTGCCGATCACGAGGTGCACGATCGCGTTGCGATCGGTGCGGTACTCGACCTTGCCGGCCTTGGACTCCCCGACGGCGCGCGCGACGTCCATCGTCACGGTGCCGACGCGCGGGTTGGGCATCTTGCCCGAGGGTCCCAGGATCCGCCCCAGGCGCCCGACGATCGGCATCATGTCCGGCGTGGCGATGGCGACGTCGAAGTCGTCAAAGCCCTCCTGGATGCGGGCCGCCAGATCCTCGCCGCCAACGACGTCGGCGCCCGCCTCCTGAGCCTCGCGCACCTTGTCGCCCTGGGCGAACACCGCGACCTTGACGTCCTTGCCCAGGCCGTTGGGCAGGGCGATCGTGCCGCGCAGCTGCTCGTCGGCGTGGCGGACGTTGAGCCCGGTGCGGACGTGGACCTCGACGGATTCGTTGAACTTGGCGAACGACAGCTGCTTGACGAGCCCGATCGCCTCGGCGGGCGGGTACTCACGCTGACGGTCAAACCGCTGCTTGGCGTCGGAATATGCCTTCCCGTGCGAGCTCATGGTCAGACCACCGTGACGCCCATCGAGCGGGCGGTGCCGGCGACGATCTTGGCCGCGGCCTCGATGTCGTTGGCGTTGAGGTCGTTCATCTTCTTCTCGGCGATCGCGCGCAGCTGATCGCTGGTGATCTGGGCGACCTTGTCGCGATGAGGCTCGGCCGAGCCCTTCTCCAGGTTCAGCGCCTGCTTGATCAGCACCGCCGCGGGCGGGCTCTTGGTCACGAAGGTGAACGAGCGGTCCTCGTAGACCGTGATCACGACGGGGATGACCGTGCCGATGTCGGACTGCGTCTGGGCGTTGAACGCCTTGACGAACTCCATGATGTTGACGCCGTGCTGGCCGAGCGC
>CAZZYU010000174.1:0-3907 GCA_964658375.1 uncultured Acetobacteraceae bacterium
CCCCCGGACGCACGAAGGGCGCCGTCGACGCGGCGCCCTTCGCTGGCACTTCATGCTGGCGTTACCGCCGTGAGCTTCGTCTGCCGGCGGGACTACTTCCGGCACTCACAGACAGCGGTGTCGCGGTTGGCCTCCGCTAAGCGGGGTCAGCCATCCGACCTAGCGGCCGGACACCTCCAGGGTCCCGCAAGAACTGTCAGACAATTTAGGACCACCTCCTTTCTCTGGTATCGAGCAGATTACCGAATCGCTCGGCGTGAGGCACGCGGTCACCCGCGGTCTATGACGCGGTCGCCCGGAACTCGGCGGGTCGCTCGGGGGTCGCCGCGGCCAGCGCCTCGCGCGCCGCGTCGGCGGAGAGGTCGGTGCCGTAGACCGGAGTTCCCGGCTGCTGGCGCCACGAGTCGTCAAGCCCGCCGGACAGGACCGGCTCAAAGCCGAGGGAATCGATCAGCTCGGCGGCGACCCGGTTGGCGGTCTCGTCGTCGCCGGCGTAGGGCAACGCGATCCGCTCGGGATCCCCCGCGGGCCGGCCGTGGGTCTTGAGGTGCTCGGAGTAGATGTTGTTGAACGCCTTGACCACGGCCGGGCGTCCGATCTGCTCGGCGACCCAGCGGCTCTCGGTCTTCCCGAGCTCGATCTCCTCGATCCGCCCGTCGCGCTGCTGGGGGTAGTAGTTGTTGGTCTCGATGACCACGACGTCATCGCCGACGCCGGCGAACGGGTCGGTGGCGGCGAGCTCGGGGACGCGGTACTGCTCGATCGTGACCACGACGAGGTCGCGGCCGTGGGCGGCCTCGGCGGCGGTCACCGCGGTGGCGCCGGTCTGCGAGGCCACCTCGGCGAGCGTCTCCGGTCCGCGCGAGTTGCTGATGACGACCTCGTGGCCGAGGGGGACGAGCCGCAGCGCCAGTGCGGTTCCGATCTTGCCTGCGCCGATGAGTCCGATCTTCATGTTCTCTCCTGATGTCGTTGAGCGCTCAACGATAGAACCATGGCCGGGGTGGCGGGACTACTCGTCGGAGTCGGGCTCCGGCTCCAGCTCGGACTCGGTCTGAATGCCGGTCTCGGTGTCAGTGTCGGTGTCGGTGTCGCCCGCCAGCACATCGTCGAGCTCGGCGGTCGCGGCGTCGACCGGCGGCGCGTCGGCGGGGATCCCCTCGACGACCGACGCCTCCGTCTCGGACTCGACCACCAGCGCGACCGCGCTGACCTGGTCGTCGTCGCGGATGTTCATCACGCGCACACCCTGAGAGGCGCGGCCGTAGCGGTTGATCCCGCGCACGCTGATGCGCTGAACCATGCCGTTCTGGGAGATGAACACGAGCTCCTGGTGCTCGCGGACGACGAGCGCGCCGGCGAGCTGGCCCTTGTTCTGCGTGAGGGTGATCGTCTTGACCCCCATCGTGCCGCGTCCCTTGACCGGGTACTCGGCGATCGGCGTGCGCTTGCCGTAGCCGTTCTGGGTGACGACGAGCAGCTCCTGGTCGTCGCGGGCGACGTCCATCGCCAGGACGGCGTTGTCCTTCTGGGCGACGTTCATGCCGCGCACGCCGCTCGTGTCCCGACCCATCGAGCGCACCGCATCCTCGCTGAAGCGCGACGCCTGACCCGAGCGCGAGACCATGATGATGTCGTCGTTGCCGCTCGTGCGGCGCACCGCGATCAGCTCGTCGTCGTCGCGGATGTTGATCGCGATGATGCCGTCGGCCTTGATCGGGGTGTTGTAGGCGAGGAACTCGGTCTTCTTGACGATCCCCTTGCGGGTCGCGAACACGAGGTACCTGCCCTCGGTGAAGTCACGGGTCGAGAGCACCGACTGAACCCGTTCGCCCTCCCGCAGCGGCAGCACGTTGACCAGTGCCCGGCCCTTCGCCGTCCGCGACGCCTCGGGCAGCTCGTAGACCTTGGAGCGGTAGACCTTGCCGCGGTTGGTGAAGAACAGCAGGTAGTCGTGGGTCGAGGTCACGAACAGGTGCTCGATGTAATCCTCGTCCTTGAGGTCCATGCCGTTGATGCCGACGCCGCCGCGGTGCTGCTGGCGGTAGGTCGACAGCGGCAGCGACTTGATGTAGCCGGAGTTGGTGATCGAGATGACCATCTGCTGGTCGGCGATCAGGTCCTCGATGTCGATCTCGCCGTCGGCGTAGGTGATCTCGGTGCGCCGCTCGTCGCCGTAGGCCTCGGAGATCTCGGTCAGCTCGTCCTTGATCACCTGCAGGACGCGGGCCTCGTCGCCGAGGATCTCCCGCAGCTCCTTGATCCGCTCGAGCAGGTCGGCATGCTCGGTCTTGATCTTGTCGGACTCCAGAGCGGTCAGACGGCTCAGCGTCAGCTGCAGGATCGCCTGGGCCTGGATGATGGTCAGACCGAACCGCTCGGTCAGCCCGGTGCGGGCCTCCTCGGTGTCGCGAGAGCCGCGGATCAGGGCGATGACCTCGTCGATGTTCTCCAGCGCGATCAGGAGGCCCTCGAGCACGTGGGCGCGCTCCTCGGCGCGACGCAGCTCGTACTTGGTGCGGCGCACGACGACCTCGCGCTGGTGGTCGACGTAGTAGCCGATCACCTCGCGCAGCGACAGCGTGCGCGGAACGTTGTCCACGAGCGCGACCATGTTGACGCCGAAGGTCGTCTGCAGCGCGGTGTGCTTGTAGAGCTTGTTGAGCACGACCTTGGGGATGACCCCGCGCTTGAGCTCGATCACCAGCCGCATGCCGCGGCGGTCGGACTCGTCGCGGATGTCGGCGATCTCGGAGATCTTCTTCTCGTTGACGAGGTCCGCGATCTTCTCCACCACGCCGCCGTCGCCACCCTTGCGGACCGCGAACGGCATCTCGGTGACGATGATCGCCTCCTTGCCCTGGCCGATCGGCTCGATGTGGGCCTTGGCCTGGACGCGGACGCGCCCGCGGCCCGTCGCGTAGGCGTCGCGGATCCCCTCGCGACCGAGGATCATGCCGGCGGTCGGAAAGTCCGGGCCCTTGACGTACTTCATCAAGCCCTCGACGTCGATCTCCGGGTCGTCGATGTACGCGATCGTCCCGGCGATCACCTCCCGCAGGTTGTGCGGCGGGATGTTCGTCGCCATCCCGACGGCGATGCCGGTGCCGCCGTTGACCAGCAGGTTGGGGAAGCGCGCCGGCAGCACCACCGGCTCGGCGCGGCTGCCGTCATACGTGGGCGCGAAGTCGACGGTGTCGGCGTCGATGTCGCGCAGCATCTCGGTGGCGATCTTCGACAGTCGGGCCTCGGTGTTATGCGACACCAGGCCGTTGGTAAGGAACGAGTGATCATCGGTGTCGACCCGGATCGAGTACACGGGCTGGACGCCGGCGTCGCGCACGCTGGCGACCTCGGCGTAGTAGTAGTCCCCGGTGACCAGCGGCTCGACGACCGTCCGGACCTCCTCGGATGCCACCCGTTCGAGGATCGCCGTCCCCTGGGTGTCCCAGCGCTCGACGCGATCGATGTTGTGGCGTGCCAGCCACCGGGCGTCGGGGTCAGCGGACGTCGACGCGGAACGGATGTAGTCGGCCACGAACGGGACGTGGTCGCGGCTGAGGGCCCGGCTCGTCTCCGGGATCATCGCCAGCGCGTCGCAGAGCTTGCGCTGCTTGGCGCCCAGGAAGCCGACCTGCTCGGCGAACTGCCGAGCGTCGCGGCGGTTGGTGATGACCACCTTGGTCTCGCCCGAGGCGTAGTGGCAGAGCCTGCTCACGACGCCGAACTCGAGCAGCAGCATCTGCACGTCGCGAGCCAGTTGGTTGCTGTGAGTCGAGTATGAGACCTGGATCGTGGACCGGGGCAGAAGCGACGATGAGCCGTCGCCCGTGAACAGGGCCTGCAGGAACGCGCGCTTGAAGGGGATGCTCCCCGCCCACACGAGCTCGGGGATCGACTTGTCCGC